>CAJXMH010000001.1 GCA_913056345.1 uncultured Flavobacteriales bacterium
GTCAGAACTCTGTTTTGTTTAATGAGGCACAACGGGAGTTCCCGCAAAAACCACTAAAGTAAATTAAAACCACAACGATTGACGGCCATAGATGACATTTGATGGCCTTGGATTGAGGAACTCCAAAAGCAGCTGACTCAGTTTTCTGGAAAAGAAAATGCTTGAGCGGGCGTTAAAATGCTTCCACTGGAGCTTTAAAATATGGCAAAGGGCTTTCAGCCTCTTTTGCAGCTCTTCTTTACCCAAAATTTGCAAGCTGCGCAGCAGGTTGTACACGCTAAAGCACAGGTATACCTCAGAGAGTACATGTTGCTTTTTTCGCACCAACGTATGGGTAAAGCCCCACTGCCGCTTAAGGGTGCCAAACTGATGTTCGGTAATCTGCTGTCGCTGGCGGTAATAGTCGGGGTTGGCGTTTACGCGGGCGGCATTTTGCTCTAGCTCTTCCTGGTAGATACTCCTTTCTATAAAACGTCCGTTTTTATTTTCGGTGCACAGGTGACGCACTGCGCAGCCTTTGCAGGCCTTGGTTTTATAGTGTTTTACACGGTGATTTCTTTTCTTGTAAACGGAGCCGTTGGTGTGTAGTATGGCCCCCGCAGGGCAGGTATAGGTATCTTCTTTTGCCTTGTAGGCAAAGTCTTGCATGGGGTAAAGCCCGTTTTTTTGTGACGAGTGTTCTTTAGGTGAGGAGTAGGTGGTAATGTTGTTAGCCGAGCAGCGCGCTATCTCAGCCCCTGTGGTATACCCCTTATCGGTAAGGGTTTTCATTTCATCTACTTGCAGCAGGTTCTTAGCCTCCAAAGCCATATCTGCCAAAGCATGCGTATCATTCACATTACCGGTTTGTGCATTGGTAAATAACTTGTGCTTGGCATCGCAACCCGCTTGTATGTTGTAGCCTACGTTCACCACGTTGCGGTGCAGCACCACGCCCCGGGCATCAGGGTCGGTAGTGGAGATTTGTGATTGCCCGGAGTCTTTCAGCTCTTTTTCTATGGCTTTGTATTCTTGTTTTTTAGAGTGCTGGTGGGCGATCTTCTTTTGAATTTCCTTTTGGTCTTCGGTGCCGTCTGCCTGATCTAGTTGCTGGTGGTAGTCGGCTATTTTACTATCTATATAGTCCAGGTGGCGGTCTATCTTCTTTTGGTTAAAGTTGTTTTTCAGACTGTTCTGGGCACGAATCTTAAAAGAGTCAATGGCGATGGTTTGGCCTTCTATCAGCTTCCACTCTTTCAGCAGCAGCACAAAATGCTGAAAGGCTTTTTTGAAGGCTGTAGCATTGTTTTTACGGAAGTACAGGATGGTGCGCGGGCTGGGCTTTAGCCCTTTCAAAAGCCACCACACTTCTACATTTACCAGGCAGGCCTGGTGCAACTTGTTTGAAGAGCGTAACCCGTGACGGTAGCCATACATGTAAAGCTTTAACAATACAGACGGGTGATAAGGCGGCCTGCCTTGAGACTCATGTTGGGCATGGGTAAAGCCCAATTTATCCAAGGGTAAGGCCTCAACAAAAAGATCTACTAACCGAGCGTAAGAGTCTTGGTGAACCATCTCTTCCAATGCTATCATGGAAATCTGGCCGCGGTCTATTTCTATTTCTAAATGGTGCATAAGGCATCTATATATCAAGCTATAAGATACCTACTTTCTAGCCCTGCTTACCGTTTTAAAACAATCGCTTTTCAACAATTGGTTGTGGGTTTTTGCGCAGTCTGACGGTTAGTATATGGCAAGTAGGGCAGTAGAAAGCGATAAACTTTCAAGTTTGCACTGAGCCAAAGCGTTGTATTTTGTTTTTAATTTATTCATTTTAAAAGCCAAATCAACGATTTGGCGGTGTTTGTAAATAGCCCTGAACTTTCGTTAACCACCGAACGCCCTATTTGCTATATACAGTGTTAGGCATTGGTTTTTCCTTTAAAAATATTATCCCAATCATCTGGTGTCAAATCAGTTTTTAACACCGATAGTTTTTGACCATTAACTTCTAATCTAGTTTCTCTTAATCTTAATGCTTCATTGTCCAACGCCATTAATTTGGATAAAACAAGACAGTCTTTGACTATTCTATATAGTTTCCAATGGTCATAAGTAAAAGTTTCTCCTGGCTTTATAACTTGTAGACCTTCTCTTAAGTCATACTCTAAATTGTCTTTTTTATTTTTTGGTTTCCATTTTCCATTGCTATGGATTGTATTTCTGAAACTATTTAATAAATCCAAAGAGTCCACCTTGTTAGAGTATCTATTTTTTAGTTTTTCGAAATAAGGCCCTTTGGTAATATTTTTTTCATACACTTTTCTTGTGTATTCAAATATGCTAGAAAGCTTTACAATAGCATTAAAGGTAATATATGACCTTTGGTTATTGAGAGTGTTTCCTATCGTATTGTCAATTTTCTTAAAATTCATGTAAGTACTTACTTCATATATACTTTTCAAGGAATAACACGAATAATAGATACTTTTTAGAGTATTGTCATAATAACCAAATTGATCAATTCTATAATCAATAATATGATTGTCTACTTTTAATTTCTCAACAACTTCAATTCTACATTGATTATTTAGAAGTATAAGATTTTCGATTAATTTCAGGCAGGTATCTATGTGCTGATTGATTTTAGCGAATTGTTTCCCTTCATGAAAATCACTCTTTGAAATATATATATTATTCTTTTCCAATTTGATAAGTTACTTATGCCTAACAAGTAAATATGTCGCATTAATGCAACATATTTACCTTATGGCTGTAGTTGGTTTAGTATTTAAAATATTGATAGTTAATATTTTATGTTTTTTTTAAATCTTTGTCTTCCTCAAATAAAATAACTGATTATAAACGTTTATAAGCATTTGTAAACGTTTGTTGTCGGCTATCATGCGGCTTTTTCATTGCATTGCAAATTACAAAAAATATTGATTAGCTATGAAGCTAAAACAAACCCCTCCCCACCATCAGCAACCCACTCACCACCATTAAGGCAATTACGTATTGGCGAAAGCGGGTGTCACTCACCTTCTTTAATTGGCGCTTGCCCACAATATTTCCAATGGTAGCTCCGGCTCCTATGGCAAGGCCGTAAAGCCACATTTCACCTTCTAAGGCTCCTAAAAAGGCATAGGAGCTAAGCTGTGCCAAACCGGCAATAAAAGAGTTTGCGGTTTTGGTGGCGATCATACGTTCTTTCACCAAGCCCATATTCAGGTAAAAAGGATTGAGGACAGCACCCGTTGCACCGAAAAGGGTAGAAATGAAGGTCACTGCAAAACCCAAAGGCATAAAGTAGCTAGCCTTCATGGGAAAGGAGCGCTTTTTCTTGCCAAAGCGAAATTGAAAAACGGTGGAAATCAAGAATAGGCCTAAAAGCATTTGCAGCCAAGCAGCCTGCAATTGCACAAACACCCAACCGCCCACTACTGCTCCGGCAATTGCAAAAGGAACGTAGTATTTTACAATCTGCCAATCAATGTGTTGCCAAAATAAGACCAAACGCGCCGGACGGCCGATCATATTGCCCAGGTTCACCACAGGAGCCACCACAGCAGGGGAGAGGTAAAAGCCCACCACCGGCAGTAAGATCAAAGCCCCACCTCCTCCGGCTAAGGTGCTGATCAGGTAGGCCACTATGCCGACCAAAAACAAAATGACATAGGTCATTTTTCTGCTTGTTTCAACTGATTATCTACCCTTTGCTTAAAGGTAGAAATAGTATTCAAGGCATTTTGAAGTACTTGAACCATGGCACCCTTGTATGTCCTGCCAGATTTAAGCAGGTTCATAAAAGCGTCTTCCTTTTTCAGCTCATAAAAAACTTTACCCTGAAAGGACATCATGGGTGGAGGAGGATAATAAAAGGGTGCATTCAGATCCATATAAGGAAGTAATTGGTCTAAGACAAAACGTTTGTCAATGGAGCTCCACTCTTGCAAATGCCGATAGAGTTGATCGTGGATCACTAAGAAAGTTTCCAGTAAGCTATCTTGCTTATTCAGCACTATATTCGGATCATTGTTAAGCTTCAGGTAGGTGCTCTTATTTCCCTGAAAAACGTAATAAGAGGTCACCCGATCTATGTAAAAATTCAGGCTATCTTCATTGAATTCAGCATTGGGGTTGTTGAGCAGTGAATCATAGCCCCGCAGCATCCCCTCGTAAAGTTTGATGGAGGCTTCCAAATGAACGGAATCTCCCGCTAAGTCTTGATTGAGTTCTAGCAGTAGTTGGTATTTCTTTTCTTGCTCTCGATTGTTTTCTCTCCATTCATTTAGGAGAAAAGAAACCATGATACCAGCTATGATAATCACAAATTCTAGCAAGTAGCTAAAACTCCCTCGATTTCCGTTTCTTCTGCCTGCAAATCCCATCTTGCTTAGGTTTGTAAAACCCCCACATTATATTTTTTCTCTAAAGGAGCATGATTGGCTGCTTCTATGCCCATGCTTATCCACGTTCGCGTATCTAAAGGATCGATCACATTGTCAACCCACAATCGGCTAGCGGCATAATAAGGGGAGGTTTGTGAATCGTACCGCTCGGTAATTTCTTTCAAGTGCTTTTCTTTGGCTTCCTCCGTGATTTCTTCGCCCTTGGCTTTTAGGGTAGCTACCTTGATTGAAAGCAAGGTTTTAGCTGCGGAGGCACCGCTCATCACCGCAATGTTTCCTGTCGGCCAAGCAGCAATTAGTCTTGGGTCATAAGCTTTACCGCACATGGCATAATTTCCGGCACCATAACTGTTGCCCGTTACAATGGTGAACTTGGGCACTACTGAGTTGGCCATGGCATTCACCATTTTTGCCCCATCTTTAATAATTCCGCCGTGTTCTGATTTTGAACCCACCATAAAGCCGGTGACATCTTGCAAGAACACCAAAGGAATTTTCTTTTGGTTGCAGTTCATAATAAAACGAGCTGCCTTATCAGCGGAATCTGAATAGATTACGCCGCCGAATTGGGTTTCGCCATTTTTGGTGCGAACTAGCTTGCGTTGGTTGGCTACTATGCCTACCGACCAGCCATCAATACGGGCGTAAGCGCAAACCATAGTCTTGCCGAATTCGGCTTTGTATTCAGTAAACTCGCTGTCGTCAACCAAGCATTTTATAATTTCTTTTACATCGTATTGCTTGCTCCTGTCATAAGGAATCTTGCTGTAAAGTTCTTTGGGGTCGGTTTTGGGCTTTAATGCTTTCTTGCGGTTAAAGCCAGCTTTATCTTGCTCACCGATCTTATCCATAATCTCTTTGATGGTGGTCAGGCAATCTTTATCGTTTTTGCTTTTGTAATCGGTTACCCCTGAAATCTCACAGTGGGTGGTCGCTCCGCCAAGGGTTTCATTGTCTACTTGCTCACCGATAGCCGCTTTAACCAAATAAGAACCAGCCAAGAAAATGGAACCGGTCTTTTCTACAATTAGGGCCTCATCGCTCATAATGGGCAGGTAAGCACCTCCGGCTACACAGCTTCCCATTACAGCTGCAATTTGGGTTATGCCCATAGAAGACATCACCGCATTGTTGCGGAAAATGCGTCCAAAATGTTCTTTATCAGGGAAGATCTCATCTTGTAAAGGCAAGAATACGCCTGCACTGTCTACCAAGTAAATGATTGGCAGTCTGTTTTCAATGGAAATTTCCTGAGCACGGAGGTTTTTCTTTCCCGTAATAGGAAACCAAGCTCCTGCTTTTACGGTGGCATCATTCGCGACTACGATGCACAATTGACCTGAAACATAACCGATCTTGATCACTACGCCGCCTGAAGGGCATCCGCCGTATTCCTCATACATCCCTTCGCCTACAAATGAGCCGATCTCAATACTGTTGCTTTTATCGTCTAGCAAAAAGTCGATCCGTTCTCGAGCAGTTAACTTCCCTTTAGCATGTTGCTTTTCAATTTTAGCTTTACCACCACCCAAGTTTACTTTCTGCTGCTTATTCTTAAGCTCCGAGATCATCAAGCGGATGTTGTCGTCGTTTTTACTTTCTTCTATGTTTATCTTTTTAGCCATTTGCTAGAGGTTTATCTTCAGTTTTTTTAAATAGGTCACAGACTCCGGTCCTAAATTAAAGAGAAGATCAAGAATACTCAAATTAGGAATAAAGCCATGTTTATCGCCAAATACTTGCAAATAAGGCGGAAAATCAAGCTTTTGTGTCAGTGCTTTATTTTTAGGACTGATCAGTTTGCGGTAGTCAGGTTCGCAAGTTTCATAAGATTCTGTCTCTTTTAGCTCGATTTTAAGTTCCAAAAGCTCACAGACCGTTTGTTCTAATTGGCGGTTCCATTCTAAGAGGTATTGGATCTCCTTTTGCTCAAAGAAGGGTCGAAAATCTTCTTCATAAAAATCAAAGTAGGGTGAAGCACGGTAAGCGGACTCAAAGCTTTTCCAGTGTAGTTTTTGCCAATTTTCAGCATAGCTTAGCTCCACTTCGTGCATGGGGGAGTGGTTACGCCATTTCACGGGAACCACTAGTTTTTGCTTGCCATTTGCTCCATAAATCTCACATCGATTACGGAAGCTTTGTTTTACAAAATGCTCCTGTGTTTCGAGCCAGTAACTTCCATTTTGGATCATCAGTGCTAACTGCAAAATACTCGGGAAGTAAGCAGTAGGTAAGATCATGCTTAAACCACCAACAACTTTTCTGCTTCTTCCTTCAAGTGAGCTTTATCGATCGGCACAACCCCTACATTTTCGCAAACCAATCCGCCGGCAAGGTTAGCCAATTCGGCAATAAATTGAAGTGGCTGTTTTAATGCAAGGCAGAGCGTGGCAACGCTGATCACGGTATCTCCCGCACCTGAAACATCAGTAATGTCTCGATGATGCGCCGCAATGTGGTGCGCTTCTGATGAATCATGGGCATAAACTCCATTTTCAGACAAAGTAATCAAGGTTTTATCATGCTTTAAAAGCGCTTTTAATTTTACGATAGCTGCTTTTAATGCCTCAATGTCCTGCTTGTACAAGTCAATTTTGAGCCCTTCTTTTAATTCCTTTAAATTAGGCTTGAAAAGATCGACTTCATGAAAATCCAAAAAGTTTTGTTTTTTAGGGTCAACAGTGGTGGGAATACCTTTCGTTTTGGCCATTTTAACCACTGCTTTGATCACGGAAGGGGTAATCACTCCTTTATCGTAATCCTCAAAAATGATGGCATCAACTTTCTCTTGCTCAAGCAAGGATTCAATCCGTTTGAGAAAAGCCTCTTCTTCTGCTGCAGCAAGTGGATGGAGGTCTTCTGCATCTACCCGCAACATTTGTGCATTGTTACCAATAATACGGGTTTTTTTAGTCGTCTTGCGTTCAGTCGAAGGTAGAATGCCTGCAGTACTTTGTTCGTTTTTGTCCACTAAGGCTAAAAACTCTTGCCCTTCTTCATCATCGCCAATCACGGAGCAGAGCAGGGGAGTAGCCCCTAAAGCCTGAATGTTTAAGGCAACATTGGCAGCACCACCCATACGCGATTCTTTCTTGGTCACCGCTACAATGGGCACAGGTGCTTCAGGAGAGATGCGGTCAACTTTTCCCCAATAGTAGGAATCGACCATCACATCACCGATGATCATCACTTTAAGCTTATTGAAGTCAGTAAAAAGTTGGTTTAATGAGGCTTGCGAGATCATGCTTACTGTAATTTTTCTACGGCCTTTTTAATGCGTTGCATGGCTTCAGTCAATTGTTCGTCAGAAGTGGCAAAAGAAATGCGAATGCAGTTTGGGCTTCCAAATGCTTCTCCGGTAACCATGGCAACTTGCGCTTCATCCAAAAGATAGAGGCAAAGGTCACCTGCTGTATTGATCGATTTGCCCTCAGCTGTTTTCTTACCCAACAAGTCTGAAACATCTGGAAAAACATAAAAAGCACCCTCTGGGACATTTAGTTTGAATCCTTCAACTTCTTTTAACAGACCTAATACGAGTTCTCTGCGACGAAGGAAAGCATCTCTCATTTCATGCGTTACAGAAGGATCAGCCTCCATGGCTGCAATTACCGCTCTTTGTGTAATGCTGCAGGTTCCACTGGTAAATTGTCCTTGAATTTTGGTGCAGGCTTTGGCAATCCACTCAGGAGCTCCAATGTAGCCTAATCGCCATCCTGTCATGGCAAAGCCTTTGGAGACACCGTTAATGGTAATCACTTGATCGTAAATTGCAGAGAACTGAGCCAAGCTTTCATGTTTCCCCACAAAGTTGATGTGCTCGTAAATCTCGTCAGAGATCACATAAAAGTCCTTCTTCTGCTCGATCACTTTGGCTAAGCCTGCTAATTCCTCTTGGCTGTAGATGCTGCCTGATGGGTTACAGGGACTGCTGTAGATCATCAGGCGTGTCTTATCTGTTATGGCTCCTTGTAATTGCTCTGGAGTGATCTTGAAATCATTTTCAATACTACCTTCTATAAAGACCGGCACACCCTCAGCCATTTTTACAATTTCCAAATAACTCACCCAATAAGGGGAAGGTAGAATTACTTCATCACCAGGATTGACCAGACTTAGCACCACATTGGCAATAGATTGCTTAGCCCCAGTAGAAGTTACGATTTGATTTGGCGTGTAATCAAGTCCGTTATCTCGTTTGAACTTTGTTGAAATGGCTTTCCTTAACTCTTGGTAGCCCGGAACAGGGGTATATTGGGTGTAGTTTTCATCGATAGCCTGCTTGGCTGCCTCCTTTACAAAATCAGGAGTATGGAAATCAGGTTCCCCTAAACTCAAGCTAATAATGTCCTTGCCTTCAGCTTGCAATTCACGGCTGCGTTGTGCCATGGCAATGGTAGCTGACTCCGAAAGGTTGTTGATACGATCTGAGACTTGACCCATAGTGAAAATTTAAGCGACAAAGCTAAAGAAATTTCAGCAAGAAGTGGGTCTGATTTAGCCTGCTTAAGCAGCAGAATAAGGCTTGCCATAAACACAATTAGTTCTAATTTTACGTTTCAACTATAGATTAGAATGGAAGTAGCCTTAGAGATCCTTAAATACATTTTACCTGCGGCCGTGGTTTTTGCCGGAGTTTATTTCATTATGCAAAACTTCATGGAAAATGAGCAGCGCAAGTTGGAGATTCGTTACCGAAGCAACAACCAAAGCACGGTAATGCCAGTTCGCTTGCAGGCCTATGAGCGTGTTATCTTGTACTTGGAACGCATTAATCTCAGTAACCTCGTCATGCGGACCTATAAAAATGGGATGAGCGCAAGAGATTTGCAGTCTAAAATGCTCCAAGCTATACGCTCAGAGTATGAGCACAATATGGCGCAGCAGCTTTACATTTCGTCAAAGGCTTGGCGTATGGTTAAGTCGGCAAAAGAAGAAAATATCAAGGTGATCAATTCCTCTTACGAGCAATTGAATGATGATGCAAGTGGGGTGGAATTAAGTCAATTTATTCTGGAGCTTGTCGGTAAAATTGATCAATTACCAAGCGATGTGGCCATTGAAGCTTTAAAGCGCGAGATTAACTATGCTTTCTAAAAACCTAGACAAACCACACAATGAAAATCGTTTGCACCAGCAAAAAGGCTGGATGGCTAAATGGCAAGATTACATTGGAGAGTTTGTTTACGGTGGGATTGATGGAAGCGTGACCACTTTTGCGGTAGTGGCAGGTTCTGCCGGTGCTAATCTGGATTCTTCGGTTATCATTATCCTTGGTTTCGCCAATCTGATCGCTGATGGTTTCGCCATGTCGGTGGGCAGTTACCTTTCTAACAAATCAGAAAAAGAGAATTACGAAAAACACGAACGCATTGAGTATTGGGAGGTAGATAACTTACCTGAGAAAGAAAAGGAAGAAATTCGGGAAATCTACCAAGCAAAAGGATTTGAAGGGGAGCTTTTAGAGCAAGTGGTTGAGGTGATCACAGCTGATAAAGATCGTTGGGTGGATGTGATGATGAAAGAGGAGCTGAACATGACTAAAGCCGATAAGTCACCCTTGGCTATGGGCGCCATGACTTTTGTTTCCTTTGTATTAGTGGGTCTGATTCCCCTTGTTTCCTATGTATGGGATTACTCATCAGATGAAGCTTCTCAATATTTATTCAAGATCAGTATCGTATTGACTTCATTGGCTTTTGTTGGCATTGGTTGGTTGAAGTCTTATGTGGCGGAGACCTCTCGTATTCGTTCTATTTCAGAAACCCTATTTTTAGGAGCAGCCGCTGCCATACTTTCTTACTTTGTAGGAAGCTTCTTAGAGCAGATGATTGCCTAGCTTGTACTAGTGAAAATAGGATTAAAGAGAAAAGATAAAGGAAATTTCATTATTCCTTGATCCAAGTAACCTTCTCTTCAATTTCACTCATTTGCTTTTTTTCCAAATCTGGTAAACCTTCCTTGGGAACACCAAGCTGCAAAAAGCCCATGCATTTATCTTCTTTTCCCAGACCTAAAAAGGACTTCATTTCATCTGTGTAAGCTAACTTTCCTGTACCCCAATAGCCGATGATGTTCAATGACTTTGTACTGAGCATAATATTCTGCACCGCACAAGCTACGGCATACTCTTCTTCTTGTATTGGTATGCGTTCTTTTTCATCTCGTTTCATTCCAACCGCTATGACATGAGAAATAATGCCCGCTTTCCGTTTAAATTTTTCAAGCTTCTCAGCTTTGAATTCTTCTTTAGGAGTCACTTGTTGGTAGATCTCACCCATGGCTTTAAAAAACTGATCTACTCCTTCTTCACTAAAAACGATAAAACGCCACGGTTCGGTGCGCTTATGAGAAGGAGCATAGTTGGCATTCTTCAATAACTTCCAAATGGCCTCATCGGGTATTTGAGCTCCGGGCTCCATTTGGGCAGGATATAAACTTTGTCTGCTTTGTATCAATTCACTTACTGCTTCTATGTCCATTTTGTTTTTTGTTTAAAAGATCAATAAATAGTCAGCTAAAAGCTTGGCATATTCATCGGTGTACTCATTTCGTTTTTTCTCAATGACCAAGCTTTCTTGCTTGCAACTTTCTTGCTTAAAGGTAAACTCAAAAAGTAAACGTTTTACAGGGGCCTGTTTGTTTCCTTTTACTTCCAATTTCCGTTTTGGGAACAAGCTGTTTTGCTCTCCCAAGTCAATTAAAGTTTCTTCTTGGTCTGCAGGTGAGATAAGGCAGAAACTACCATTCGGATTGAGTATTTGAGCAGCTTTATGGAATAAGATAGGGTAGGGTAAACTAATGTTTTGTCTTGCTTGTTCTCTTGCATTCCTTTTTTGTTTGGATCCAAAGTAAGGTGGATTGCAAACGATTAGGTCGTACTTTTCAGCCAATAAGAGCTTTAAAAAGTCGCCTTTGATCAATTCTATTCTCTTTGCCCATGGACTGTTTGCTATGTTTTCTTCTGCCTGTTTTGCTGCAGCAGAATCAATTTCTACAGCTGTGAATTTTGCTTCAGACCGCTGTGCCAACATTAATGAAAGCAAGCCTGTGCCGCAGCCAATATCGAGAACCTTTTCGGCTTTATCACAATTACACCATGCTCCAAGTAGAACACCGTCTGTCCCAACTTTCATGGCTGTTTGGTCTTGCTGAATACTAAATTGCTTAAACTGAAAGGGTCGGTTTTTAGCTTTCAAGGTAAAGATCGATTAGACCTTCTGGGCAACGGACTTTCACTATTTTTTGCTCACGGTCAAGTCCATCAATGGTTTCGTCTGAAATGGGAATCAAGATCTCTTTTTCTCCTTGCATTACGGCCAGAACATTAGAGGTGGAATATTCTAATACTTTGCTTACAGCTCCGATCTTACCGTATTCAGCATCCTCTACCTCAAAACCAATGATTTCATGAAAATAGAATTGATCTCCACTTAATTCAGGCAGCTCAGTTAAAGGTAAAAAAAGAGATTTGCCAACTAAGTTTTTGGACCCCGCCTGATCTTCTATTCCTTCCAGACTTATTCTAAGGGTTCCTTTTGGCTGCAGTTCAGTTTTGATCGGAAAGAAGGGAACCAAGTCCTCATCTTTGGGGTGAAGTTGCACCCAAACCGTATCCATTTTGCTATACGAAGAAGGGGAGTCAACATCTAATTTAAATGCTAACTCCCCTTTGGTACCGATTGCTTTCGCAATATATCCTAAGTAAAAACACGCCTCTACTTTCATAGCGTGTGTTTATTACCCTTCTTTCTTCTCTTCGTTCTCTTCTTTTTTGTCAGCGTCTTCACCTTTAGCAGCTTCTTTAACTGCTTCAGTAGCTTCTTCGGCTTTTTCTTTCACCTCTTCAACCACTTCTTTAGCTGCTTCTGTGGCCTTTTCAGCACCTTCTGCAACTGCTTCAGCGGCTTCTTCAGCACCATCCGCTGCGGCTTCAGTAGCTTCTTCTACTGCTTCTTCAGCATCACCAGCTAATTCAACAACCTTTGCAGCAATTGCATCGGCTTTTTTCTGATTGGCTTCCTTCTCAGCAGCAAGACGTTTCTTCTCTTCTTCTTCTTGAGCAGAAGTAAGTTTATCCAACTTAGCGTTGATCTTTTCTTCTTTGGCGTTCAACCAATCTTCAAAGCGCTTGTCTGCTTCTTCTTGAGAAAAAGCACCTTTTATTACTCCGCGATCTAGGTGACTTTTGTAAAGCACCCCTTTGTAAGAAAGTAAAGCTTTTGTAGTATCTGTGGGCTGAGCACCACTTTTAACCCAATAT
Source organism: uncultured Flavobacteriales bacterium (assembly GCA_913056345.1). Lineage (GTDB taxonomy): Bacteria > Bacteroidota > Bacteroidia > Flavobacteriales_E > Vicingaceae > CAJXMH01. Next base: position 12,658 of record CAJXMH010000001.1, read on the forward strand.
AAAGCGCGATCGAAATCGATGTCGATGGTTGCAGGATTAGTATTTGGGTTGTAAATACCTAATTTTTCAATAAACTTCCCATCTCGTGGGGCACGACTGTCAGCGATCACTACATGGAAGTAAGCGTACTTCTTTTTACCATGTCTTTGCAATCTAATCTTTGTAGGCATAAATAATTAATTAATAAATAAAAATTTGAGCGGGCAAAGGTAGGAGAATTATTTATTTCTAACAACAACTAAGTTTGGTGATATAGAGTACCTAAGGCTTGCTGTTTTGTTTTCGCTTGTAGGAGAATAAGATCAAGGCGAAAGCGATTAAAAATAAGAGAGAATAGGCAACTAATTCTCCTTTGCCGAAAGAAGAAAGTTGATCATAAAAACGAATATACCTTACTAGAAGTATGAGGCTGTAAATCATTAATCCGAAGCCTATAAATCTAGTAAGGTATTTAAGGAACATGCTTTCTATTTAGTAACAGTAGTAGTTGTTGGGGTATAGATCCCAAAGGTTATTCCATTTAGTAAGCCGTCAATAAATGAATGTTTGATTTCAACTGTGTAGTCCTTTGCATCACCTGCCATTTCTTGAGGGTTTGCTACGCTAATTGGTGCCAATCCTGCTATTAAATAATGGTTTTTTTGAGATACTTTAATGCCTTTTTGTGCGCCTTGACCAATGTTAAAGGTATTTACATAACAAGAACTTAAACCGAGCACCATTACTGACACAAAGGCCACTTTTTTTAAATTTTTCATGTTTGATAATTAATTGAATCTACTCTTGAGGTTTTTCGATTTTCACCCCGCTTTTTTCAATGCAAAACGAAAACATTTTTTCACTGATAAAGAGAAGGAATTTATTTATTAGTTCAAAATGTTATATGCACTTAATCTTGATTTTTTACAAGCCCTCCAAAAGAGCTATTGAATCAAATCAAAGTAATCCCTTCTCCGATTCAGTTTAAGGTCTTGCAGTACAGGAGATTTTACATTCAAGGTAATCATGTAGCTCTGCCTTGGTCCATAAGGTACCCAATTGATGGCCAGCTGCCAACAGTGAAGGTCACGGTTGATGTTCACAGAAGTGAAGGTAAAGTCTTCTCGTTCAAAGTCCCATCCTGAGTTAAATCCAACCTTCCATTTTTCAGTCAAGCTAAGGTCTCCGCTAAAATTAAAGGTTTGAGTGGTAAAATCGTCGTAGAAGGGTTTGCTATAGCGAATGTTGTAAGTAAAGTTTAAAGACCATGGAATATTAAAATCGACATATTGCTGTGGATTTGCATTGATGTGTTCCATTTCTTCTTCAGTGGCAAATTCGCTTTTTTTGTCCTTGCCTTGATTCTTTTTACCTCCTTGTAGTCTGAAGTTCAGGGCAAAAGAGGTGTTGGTTAAACGAAAGAGTTTGCCCGTTTGGTCTTGCCAACTCTCGTTTACTCTAGTTGGACGGTTGTTTACGCTATCTATGCCGTAAGGGTCTAACGTCCCATTAAATTGAAAAGTCAAAAATTGTCCTAAGCGGGTTCGGCCATTAAAGCTTACCGGGGCCCAATTCAAGGAGTCTGCGTTGAAGTCATAAGAGGAGCTAAAGCCTAAGTTTTCAAAGATGGTGATCTTTTTTACCCCCGTGGTATCTTTTTTAGACTTTACTTTCATTTCCAAGTTATTCAAGAGGTTAAAGCCCATTCGGCCACTTCTGTTTCGTGATGGTGAGCCGTAAACAGTGCCGTTGAAGATGTTGTAGGTCTGCTCTTCTCCATTAGCATTGGTAAAAGTTCTCCTTCCACTCACTACTGCAGGTTGGTAATTAAAAGAAACCTGCGGGGTCATGACATGTCGTATCGCTTTAACAGGCCCTTTCTTTAATTGAAACATCCCATAGATCTTGGTGGTAAGTGCTGCATTGAAGTTAACATTACCTGCTCTTTCAAACCCTCTAACCGTATCTCGCACTACCCGACCTTGCTCGTCATCAAACCTTTGGCGGTAAGTCTCTAGGGTCCAGTTATCTGAAAAATTGGCTGAAGGGTTGATGTTAAAGAACTTTAGCAATTTAAAAGAAGTACTGATAGGAATGCTATGTCGCATGCCGTTTCTAAAGTCTTGGCTAAGGTTCCCAATCTGGTTCAGTGCTAAAAGTGTATCATTGGTACTCAGTTGGTTAGTGGCAACTCCACTGTAGTTGAAACCAAGATTCTTGTAAATGCTTCTCCACCATTCATTACCTATCTTGCCAAATCGTTTAAAAGGGAATAGACGGGAAACATTGAAAGAGGCATCAGGTAGTATGACGTTAAAAGCACCGGTTTGAGTATTTTGGTTATGTCGGGCACTTAAGGTAAGGTTGTATGGTTTTGTTGGAAAGGCATTTGAATAGGTAATCGAAGATTGAAAAGTATTGGTTAGGTAGTCTTGCGTGAAACTATTCAAGTTATTGACGAAATTATTTCGAGATCCAACATTCACATTCGCTGAAAATCTTCCGCCGGGTCTAGCTTTATTCGATTGCCTATGATTCCAACGGATAAAAAACTCATTGCTTTCAGTGAAATTTGGAAACTCTTGATAGCCGTTTCGGATGTTTGCATAAGAGATGTTTACGTTGCCATCGTATCCATACCGTTTATTATAGCGCGTACTTGCATTGGCTCCCCAACTTCCCAAGGAATAGATATCAGCGGTAATACTAGCGTCAACGTAATCGTTTATTCCCCAATAAAAGCCTCCGTTACGTAAAAAGAACCCCAATGCCCTAGAGTCTCCATAGGTTGGTATAATAATACCTGATGAGCGTCCTTTTTTGTTAGGAAAAAAACCAAAAGGTAAGCCGAGGGGAGTGGGAACATCACCCACCTTTAAAACCGTAGGTCCTGTTACGATCTTATCCTTAGGGATTACCTTAAGTTTTGAGGTAGCTAAGGAAAAATGCGGTTCATCAAGGTTGCAGGTAGTGTAGAAGCCATTGCGGATATACATTACGTCTTCACCGGTTTTCTTCACTTGTTGGCCTTGAATGTAGCCATCTCCTTCTTGGGTTTTAACTTCGGTAATAATTCCTTTTTCTGTATCAAAATTATACCGCATCTCACCAGTCTCATATTCTTGCGGTCCTTCTTTAAAAACTGGTAAACCTTGCTTAACTCCATTGCTGTCAGGCATACCATCAGCAAGTACAATGTTGTTTTTTAGGTCTAACTCTATATAAGCTGCATTGAGCTGAATGTCTTGGTAATTGACTTGTGCTGAACCATAGAGGTAAACTTTTTCTGAGCTCATGTCAAAACGCATGGAGTCCTCTGCAGTGTAATCAACCCTAGCTTCTATAGCATCTTTAGAAATTGTGGTATCAATTTTGGTTATACTAGAATCGGCAAGTTGAGTAGTGTCTTGAGCACTTTTGTTTAAGAGAGAATCACCAACAGAGAAAGAAGTAGAATCAATGGTGATGTTTGGCTTTTCGGAAAAGGATTTTTCTTGGGCCAAAAGAACTGAAATGCCGACCGTAGTTATTAACATCGACAGGATGAAAACCCGTGAAATAAAAGCCATTGGCAGCGACCTTATAATGCTATTTTTGTATCAAACACCGTTCTTAGAATCGGCCACAAAGCTAACTATAAAAATTTGTTATCCTCAATTGTTTAAAATGAAGTACAGCGCCATATTCCTTTTGTTTGCTTTGTTGTTTGGCAAGTTCACAAGCTTGCAAGCGCAGACGCAAGATGAGTTTTTTGGGAGTCTGAATACGGTGGTGATCGATGCCGGACACGGAGGTAAAGATAAAGGCTGTTTGGGGGCGAGTAGTTTTGAAAAAGATATTGCTTTATCCATTGCTTTGAAGCTGGGCACTTACCTTGAGGAAAAATTTGAAAACCTTAATGTGATCTACACCAGAAAGACCGATGTTTTTCTTGAGCTTGATGAAAGGGCAAAAATTGCCAATCAAAATCAAGCCGATCTTTTTATCTGTATTCACGCTAATGCAGCTAGTCCCTCTGCTTTCGGTACTGAAACTTTTGTAATGGGTAATGCTAAAACAGATGCTAACCTCAAGGCAGCGCAGAGAGAGAATGCCGCAATCTTGTTAGAAGATAATTATGAGGAACGTTATGAGAACTTTGACCCCAATTCACCGGAGTCTTACATTGCGATGACCATCATGCAATCTGCTTTTCAAGGGCAGAGTATACATTTTGCTGAATTGGTTCAAGGGCAATTTAGAGAACGTGTTGGTAGAAGGGATCGAGGTGTGAAAATGGCTCCATTTTGGGTTTTGCATCAAACAACCATGCCTTCAGTCTTAATCGAAACAGGTTTCTTAACCAATAAAAATGAAGAGAAGTTTTTAATGTCTGAAATTGGCCAAGATTACATGGCTTCGGCTATCTATAGAGCTTTTAGACAGTACAAGGAAGAAATTGAAGCCAAATCACAAGCCTTTATTGAGGATGAGAAAGAGGAGGCTGTTGAGGAAGAGTCAGCAAGTTCGGCTCCGAATATAAATCGCAAGACCCAAAGAGTAAAAAAGGAAGGACTGGTATTTAAAGTTCAATTAGCTACTACTACCCAGAAGGTAGACCCTGACCCTAATAATTTTAAAGGGTTGCAAGGGGTGTCTTATTACGAGGCAGGAGGCTTGTATCGCTACACTTACGGAGAGGTGCCTAGCTGGTTAGATGCTTCTAAGCTTCAAGCAGAGGCAGTTGAACACGGTTTTAAGGATGCTTTTGTGATTGCTTTTTTTGAGGGTAAAAGAATAGCAGTTGGGGAAGCCGTTAAACTTTTAAAGCAAGAGAATTAGTTAATTTAGCGACAATGAAAATTCGCAAGGAAGTAAAAATTGGTTTCATAGTTCTGCTCACGATCGGATTAGGAATTTGGGGAGCTCAATATTTAAAAGGAACCAATCTATTTGATGATAATCGAAGATTTTACGCGATCTATGATCATGTTGATGGCTTGTCTGCTTCAAACCCAGTAGTGATAAATGGGTATAAAGTTGGGCAGGTAGAAAGCATTAATTTCTTGCAAGATTTTTCAGGTAAATTGATTGTGAAGTTCACGGTAACGGAGAAGAACTTTAGATTGCCTGTTGATACAAAAGCAAAGATTATTAGCTCTGATTTGTTAGGTTCTAAGTCGATCGATCTAAATTTAGGAACTTCCGAAGAGGAGTTACAAAACCTAGATACCCTAGAGTCTTCGATTGAAGCCTCCTTAACAGAGGCCGTTAACCAGCAAATCGCTCCCTTAAAACGCAAGGCAGAAGAACTGATCAGTACGGTGGATTCAGCCATTATCGTGGTTCAGTCCATATTCAACAAACAGGCTAGAGGAGACATTGGAGCAAGTTTTACCAGCATTCGAAACTCTTTAGAAGCATTCGAGAAAACCATGAACCGAGTTGATGGTTTAGTAGAGCAAGAGCAAGAGCATATTGCAGCGATCTTTCAAAATGTTGAATCCATTACCAAGAACCTTTCCCGAAACAATGAGCGCCTTACCCAGTCATTGGAAAACATTGAAGCAATTACAGATTCTTTGGCGGGAGCTAACTTAAAGCAAACAGTGAACAATGCATCTTATGCTATGGAAGAGGTTGCGGAGGTGATGGAAAAGATAAACCAAGGACAAGGTTCGTTGGGGCAATTGATCAACAACGATACCTTGTATACAAATTTAGAGGCGGCAGCCAACGATCTTGATCAGCTGTTGCTTGACATGAGGTTGAATCCTGAGCGTTATGTTCACTTTTCTATCTTTGGTAGGAAAAAGAAAGATCCGGCAAAAAAGGATTAGGCTTCAAAAACTGATAAACTATGGGATTGGCAAACATCATTTTCATTATAGCCTTAGCAGCAGCCATTTTTTGGTTTGCTAAGAACACTAAAACCATTAAACGAAACATCAATTTAGGTCGTGACATTGACTTAAGCGATCGTGCTCCTGAGCGTTGGAAGAAGATGAGCCTTATTGCACTTGGGCAATCAAAAATGGTTCGTAAGCCAATTTCAGGCATCATGCACTTGATGGTTTACGTTGGTTTTGTGATCATCAACATTGAAGTGCTTGAAATATTGATCGATGGAGTTTTTGGTACACACCGCATATTTGCTGATCCGCTAGGTCCGGTTTATGATGTTTTGATCGCTTCTTTTGAAATTCTTGCCTTTTTAGTGCTTTTCGCATGTGTGATCTTTTTGATTCGAAGAAATGTATTGAACATCAAGCGCTTTGGCTTTAGAGAGATGGTAGGTTGGCCTAAAACCGATGCCAATATTATATTAGTAGTTGAAGTTCTTTTGATGTTAGCCTTCCTAAGCATGAACGGTGCTGATTATGCTTTACAACAGAGAGGTGCAGAACATTACATTCAAGCAGGCTCTTATCCGATCAGTGGAATCTTTGCTGACTCTTTCGCTTCTCTTTCAACAAGTAGCTTAATAGCTTTAGAAAGGGGAATGTGGTGGTTTCACATCATTGGAATACTCTTGTTCTTGAATTATTTACCTTACTCAAAGCACTTCCATATTATTTTATCTTTTCCCAATGTATTCTATTCCAAATTAGATCCTAAAGGAAAGTTTACGAATATGGAAGCTGTGACTAAAGAAGTTAAAATGATGTTTGATCCAGAGGCGGATCCTTATGCCGCTCCGGTAGAGCCTGAAGGTCCGGTTGAGCGTTTTGGAGCTAAAGATGTAAAAGACCTAAATTGGAAACAATTAATGGATGCATACTCTTGCACAGAATGTGGACGATGCACCCAGCAATGTCCGGCAGCACAGACCGGCAAATTACTTTCGCCACGAAAGATCATGATGGATACCCGAGATCGACTTGAGGAAGTTGGTAAAAACATTGATAAACATGGCAAAGACCATGAGGATGGAAAGGCTCTATTAGGAGATTATATTCAGGAAGAAGAGTTATGGGCTTGCACCACTTGCAATGCTTGTGTAGAAGCTTGTCCTGTAAGTATTGATCCACTCTCTATCATTATGGATATGAGAAGGTCTTTAATTATGGAAGAGTCGAAAGCCCCGCAAGAGTTAACGGCTATGTTAACCAATGTTGAAAATAATGGTGCACCTTGGCAATTTGCCCAAACAGACAGAGCGAATTGGGTAAATGAAGGCTAAAAGCCAATTGCCAGAGTGTTATTACAATAAAGCATAAAATAAAAGTACTATGAGTGAAGCAGCAGGAATTAAGGTCAATACTATGGCCGATCTTATGGCTAAAGGCGAAAAGCCTGAAGTGTTGTTTTGGGTTGGTTGTGCAGGTAGTTTTGATGATCGAGCCAAACGCACGACTAGGGCTTTTGTAAAGATATTGAATGAAGTGGGTACCAACTTCGCTATTTTGGGTACCGAAGAGAGTTGCACAGGTGATCCTGCTAAAAGAGCAGGAAATGAATTCCTATTCCAAATGCAGGCCATGACCAATATTCAAGTTTTGAATGGTTATGAAGTGAAGAAAATCGTTACTACTTGTCCGCACTGCTTTAATACATTAAAAAACGAGTATCCTGCTTTGGGCGGAGAATATGAAGTGATGCATCACTCCCAATTTTTACAGAGCTTGATCAACGAAGGTAAATTGAAAGTAGAAGGAGGAAGCTTCAAAGGAAAGAAGATTACTTTCCATGATCCTTGCTACTTAGGTCGCGCTAATGAAGAATATGAGGCACCAAGGACTTTGATCGAGCAGATGGACGCGGACTTGGTTGAAATGAAACGCTGTCGCTCAAAAGGGCTTTGTTGTGGTGCAGGAGGAGCTCAAATGTTTAAAGAAGCCGAACCGGGAACCCATGAGGTTAACATGGAGCGCATGGAAGATGTTGAGGAAGCCAAACCTGATGTAGTGGCTGTAGGCTGTCCTTTTTGCATGACTATGATGACAGATGGCGTGAAAACCAAAGAAAAAGAAGATTCCATTAAAGTATACGACCTTGCTGAGCTGATTGCTGAGGGTAAAGGCCTCTAAATACTGATCTTAGCGATGCTTTCATGGATTTCATTGACTTCCATCAAGGCAGCAGAACCGTACCATAATCTGAGGTCCATTACCAAGGATTCACTTTGAATAGCAGGATCAGTTTCAACCAAAGAAGCCGCCTCTTGCAAATTGTCGGTGTTAAAGATGTAAATACCGCGCAGGCTATCTCTTCCCATAAATGGTCCGGCAACCACTAGCATGCCCGCTTCAGCTAATCGATTAATATTATCTAAATGGCCGCGCTGAAGACGTGCCGCCGTGGCAGAGTCTTGTGGTCTTTTGGGTCCAACCTTTAGAAAGGCCATCACATAGGTTTTCATACCGTAATCATCCGCACCATAACGTTCAGCTTTCTCTTCATCGTAAGTATTCACCTCAGCATTTTGAGAAATGTTTTCACAAGCGGATAAAACCAAGAGAGCAAAAGCGCTCAAAAATAAATTTTTCATGAAAGATCAAGAATTAGAATAAGATGTAAAAATAAGCCAATAGAGCCGCTCTCAATGCTTACTTTTGACAAAAGTCATTTTATGAATTACCAGGAGTTAGCAGACCATAGCAGAGTGTGGATCTATCAATCATCACGCGCACTTAGCGATAAAGAAGTAAAAGAAATAAAAGAGTACGGTAGAAACTTTATTAAAAATTGGGCAGCTCATGGAAAAGAACTAAATGCTGCTTTTGAAGTTTTTTACAACCGCTTTATTGTCTTATTTGCCGATGAAAGTCAAGTTAAAGCCTCAGGTTGCTCCATTGATGCTTCAGTCCACTTTATCAAGGATATTCAAAATGCCTATCAACTAGACCTATTTGACCGTTTAAACATTACTTATAAGGTCAATGGAAAGATTGATGCATTAAGAATGAACGATTTTCAAACTGCTCTATCTAAAGGGCAGCTAACAGAACATACCATCGTTTTCAATAACCTAGTAGAAACAAAAGGGGCGTTTGATGCCGGCTGGGAAGTGCCAATTAAAGATAGTTGGCATGCGCGGATGTTGGCTTAGGTCTATGTCAAAAGCTGAAAGTCGAGAGCTTAAAGCATAAAGTTGAAGAGTAGAAAAGAAGAAAAGTGGAAGAGAGGAAAAGGGGAACAGTATTAGAGAAGAAAGCTTAGCGATAATTTGCGTGATCTGTGGGTTATAAATGCTAAAAGCTAAAAGCCTAAAGCGAAGAGCTACTAGCTTGTAGCTTAAATCACTTTTTGACTTTGAGAGCTTGGAGTCTTCTTTGTGTTCTTTGCGGTTAGAGTGGGAGTTAAAAAGTAGAAAAGTTAAAGAGAGGAAAAGGGGAACAGTTAAAAAGTAGTAAAGTGGAAATGCTTAATCGGGATAGTGACTTTCTAGTTTTTAAATACGAACACCGATCACACAAACATCGTTTACACAAGCATACGCTGAGCTTGTCTAAGTGCTCAGGGCAGGCTGACTCCTTTGCTTCATAGTCTAACGCCTATAACATTTCGACTTCGCTCAATGTAAACTGCTCCATAGGAATTTGCTATATGCAAATCCCTATCACGCAAACATCATCAATCTGCTCAAGGCCTTTTTTCCATTCTTCAAAAGTTTTATCAATCTCTCTTCTTTGTGCTTCCATATCGATCTCTTGAATGCTTAGGAGCAAGCGTTTAAAGTTTAACGACTTGAACTTTCTTACCTTGTTCCACCAGTACCATACAACTCTCAAATTCTTTAATTAGAATCGATTTAAAAGATTAATTAAGATCACTTGAGAATATTAGATAACCAATTACTAGCCGATATTAAATGAATCACCTTGTTTCCTTTTACGATTTTGTCGTTTTGGTTTAAGGTAATAATATGCCCCTCCGTTTTGCTAAAAAAAGCTAAAGCTTTTTCTAGACCGTTGACTTCTCTGTTTAGATTGTCTGGGTTTATCTCGGTACATACTTGTAAAATATGTTTAATTTCTTTGCCTTCTTTTACAATAAAATCACACTCTCCTTGCTCCCTAAAGTAATAGATGTCTTTATACATTCTTCTCAATTCAAGAAAGATTGCATTTTCAAATAAGCGACCCAGATCATCGGTAAAACTGAGGGAGTTTGCTTGTGCAAAACCGGTATCTATGGTATAAACCTTTTTAGGATTAATGGCAACACTTTTTAAAGACCAACTAAACCGGGGAACTGAAAATAATAGGTATGCATCTTCTAACCACTGGACATAGTTTGCAACAGAATTGGCAGAACCAACACCAAAAGCTTTTTTTATGCTGTTTAGTGAGTACTCCTTGGCAGAGTTTGAAATTAGAAACAAGGCAATTTCAACCATTAAGTTCGCATTTCTTATGCCATACCTTACGATTATATCTCGATAAATTATATCCTTAAACAGTTGTTGTAGATATTCTTTCTGTCTGTTTTTTAAATAATCTGGAAAACCTCCGTCGTTTAAGTATTTTTTAAATGAATTTGAATTATGTCCTACTTTTAAAAAACGACAATACTCTGAAAACGAGAAAGGAAATAATTCAATTTGAATGTTTCTACCTGTTAATTTTGTGCCTAACTCTTTACTTAAAAGCGAGGCATTTGAGCCAGTAATGCATATTGTTTTATTTTGTTCATGAAGTTCTCTGATAAAAACCTCCCAATTAGCTACATTCTGAATTTCGTCGAAAAAATAAGAGTCAGTGTTTTCTCCGAAAATGGCATTTAATTTAGAAAAATCAGATAATTCAAACCCAAAAATTCTAGAGTCTTCAAAATTAAACCAAACCGATTTTTCTTCTTGCTTTGCGGCCAATTGGTTCATGAGCGTACTTTTCCCGCATCTTCTTATTCCTGTTATGATAAGTATGAGTTCGGAAGATAGTTGGGCCTTTTCGATTTGGTCACGTTCAAGTCCAAACTTTTTCTTTTTCCAATTCTTTTGTTGGACTTCATAGGATTTCTCTAACTCAGTTTTTAATACCATAAACCAAAAGTATTTTATATATTACTAAAATACAAATATGTATACTACTAAAATATACTAATGCGTATTAATAAAATTCAAAATCGGGTTTGTTTAGTCAAAGTATAGAAATTGTATTTCCTAAATATGCACCCCAATCACGCCATTACTTCGGCTAATGCTTGCATTGAGCCTTAGCCAAAATACTCAGTACAGGCTAAAAACTCAGGTTTAACTTTGCTTCATAGTCTAACGCCTATAACATTTCGACTTCGCTCAATGTAAACTGCTCCATAGGAATTTGCTATATGCAAATCCCTATCACGCAAACATCATCAATCTGCTCAAGGCCTTTTTTCCATTCTTCAAAAGTTTTATCAATCTCTCTTCTTTGTGCTTCCATATCGAGCTCTTGAATGCTTAACAACAAGCGTTTAAAGTTTAAAGATTTGAACTTCTTGCCTTTCTCCCCGCCAAACTGATCCACAAAACCATCAGAGAAAAGATAGAGGGTGTCACCTTGTTCAAGCTCAAAAGTATGGGTGGTATAAGGCTTGGTCGTTTCGTATTTACCAATTGGTTGTTTGTCCGCTTTGATCTCCGCTAATTGATAGGCTCCATTTTCTGAATCACTAATGCGACTCCCCGCAGGGAGTGTAGCTTCATCAAACTTTCCTTTTCTAATCAGCCAGAGCGGGTTGTGGGCACCGGCGTATTTTAAAAGGGGCTTCTCGGCTCCCTGTCCGTCCGGTAGGCGGGCGCTCGAAGTCCCTTTTAAATTTAGTGAACAAAGCGCGATGTCCATTCCATCTTGCACTTCTTCTTCTGATTTTTCAAATTCCTTGATCACCAGCTCTCGGGTTTTATCTAAGATCTCACCCGGTTCTGTCAAGCCAAATTCTTTCACCGAACGGTTCAGCGCATTATTACACACAACCGAAACCATAGCGCCCGGCACTCCATGTCCGGTACAATCGGCTGCCGCAAAATAGATCACATCGGCTTCTCGACTCCCTGTCCGTCCGGCAGGCGGGCGCTCGAAGTCCGATGTAATTGCACTGAGCGGAGTCGAAGTGCCTGTGCTGAGCGAAGCCGAAGTGAACCAGTAAAAATCCCCGGCCACCACATCTTTGGGTTTGTAGAGAATGAAGGACTGTTTTAAGTAAGTTTTCACGAGTTTAAGAGAGGGGAGTATTGCACCCTGAATTCTTTTCGCGTAAACAATTGAACTTTGAATTTCTTGATGCTGAAGCTGAAGCGTGCTATGAGAATCCTCTAATTCCTCTTTCTGATATTGGATCTGTTCTGTTTTAAGGCTGATCTCTTGCTTCTGTCTTCGCGTGATCCTTAATCGTTGCACAACAAAAACAGCGAAAGTCAATACCAGAAATGAGCCAGCAAAAATTGCATAATTAATAAGCTTTTGTTCACGTTTCTCTTGTTCTCGAACTAGTTCCTTAATTCTCTTTTCTTTGTTGACTTTGTATTTTAGTAAGGATTTTGAAGCTTCTTGATAGACTTTTTTACTTGCAATGCTGTCTTCTAGTTTGTAGCGCCGTTTAAGGTAATCTAGGGCTTTTTCATACTCACCTTCTATTTCTTTGAGTTTAGAAAGCTCTTCATAGATCAAGACAACATTATCCAATGCCTTGGATTCTTTAGCAAACTTTACAGCTTCTTTTAGGTAAAGTTCAGCTTCTCTTTCTTTTCCAAGTTTCAATTTAATCTCTGCTAATTGGCGGTAGGTTTCACCCAATCTTTTTTTGTCGTTCAACTTTAGGTATTCACCTAGGGCATTAATGCAATATTCAATCGCTTTTTGATAGGCTCCTTTCTTGTAATAGGTTCCTCCAATTAAAAGATAAGAATCGGCTTTGCTTCTAGGATTATTCGTTTTACTTCTTTCTACAAGTGCTCTCTGGTGATAGAATAAAGCTGAGTCTAGTTGGTTATTTTCTCGATAGAGATTAGCAATATAGGTGTAGATAAATCCGAGTCTTTCTGAACTCTCTAACTCTTTTTGAATGCTCAAAGCTTTAAAATAAAACTCTTTAGCTGTTTCGAATTCTCCAAGTGTGGTGTTTACATAACCTATGTATTGGTAAGCTAATGCCTGATTACTTGAGTCTCGCTCACTTTCTGCCAATTCAAGAGCACTGATTGCTCTTTTCATGGCTGTTTCGTAATCACTATTGTAAATGGCAACATAGGCTAATTGGTTATAACTTTTCGCTTGCCCGCTCAACCAATCTGATTCTTTACTTTTTGCAAGTGCCTGCTCAGCGTAGTTTTGCGCGCTATTCAGTGAACCCTTAAGTTGGTATTCTTTAGATAATGCTATAAATAGGTTTACTTTTTGTACATCGGTTTCGGGATTAACTTTTAGAAGCGAATCTAATCTAGGCCTTGAATGTGCACTTAATCCTAAAAGGAAAAGTATGATAAGCGATACTGCCCTATTCATATCCACCCTTTCACCCAATAATAACTGATGGCAAAGTACTCACGGAGCACTTTGATCTCATACTGCAAATAGCTCCAAAGGTTATAACGCAAAGAAAGGTTTCTTACTCTCGTCTCTTCTTTGTCAGTCTTGTCTTTTAATTCCTCTTCATCACTCGGCTTCTCAAAAGTTGGTAAACTGCCAATTTCTTTAAAACCTACTTTTTCAAAGCTGCGTATAGCGCGGTAAAGGTGTTCTGGAGAACTTACGATCAGGAGCTTTTTCTCTGCCTCAAAAAGTTTTCGAACTTCAAGAGCTTGAGAGCGGGTATTGAAACCATTTGGTTCATAAATGATCCGATTGCGGTCAATTCCTTTTAGCGCTAGCTCATCGCCCATAAGTTCTAATTGCTCTATGCTACCATCTTTATTTCTAGGTAGGGCAATTACCACCTTTGCATTCGGGTTTTCTATAGCTGCTTCTGAGCCATAATACAACCTTAACAATCCATTTGGAGAAGGCATACCATCACCACCCATCACCACGATCACATCTGCTTTTCCATCTAATTGTTGGTGATTTAAAGAAAGGGCATGATAAGCGAAGTAGGGAACATCAGTAAAAGCCAGGAGGATTAAAGCACTGGCTATAATGCCAATCGTAATAAATAAGTGCTTTAAAACTTTTAGGATCAGTCCCATGGTTTAGTGGTAGACGCTAAAGGTAAGCAGATGGTTTAGTTGCAACAAGCAGTTGCTTTAGCGATTTTCTTTTCGTTTAAAGTCGCCTCTTTTCCACGCCTCAATAAACCTAGCCCAAGCGATGGGGTTAAGAAGGTTACTTAAGTTATTCATCCTTGATTGCCCGGCATAATACAATTGGTTGCTTCTTTGCTGCATTTGCCACTTAAAGTTCATGCTGGCTGTCATGGGCATATTCTCTGCCCGTTCTTGAAGCAGCTCAGGGGAAAGGTTTTTTCGGGCAATCTCTAGGTCGTCGTCGGGTATATTTAGTGCTAAAAAGGCTTCTTTGAACTGGTCGGGAGTTGGCCAAGGAAAAATGTCAACTGTCTCTAGATTGACTGTATCTCGAAACATGGTGTGGATCAAAGAATAGCGATTTCCAGTTAGGGTATCGGGAACGTAAAATTCATTCTTTTTAAAACCAAGAGAAGAAAACTCTAAGGTGTCACCCTTTTTTGCTACAAAAGAGAAGTAGCCATAATAATCAGTGGTCGTACCTCGATTTGAATTTTTGATCATAACAGTGGCAAAAGGCACAGGAGAAAGACTATCGGCAGTTACCGCAACACCCGAGAATTGGATCAGGTCTTGATCGCGATCTGATTTTGATTCTTGCCCCATCACTAAAAGATGAAAGACAAAGAGAATCAGTAAACTAAATATTTTATTCATGTCTCAAATTTAAGTTTTCAAAAAGAGATTATTCTTTAAAGCTTGTTAACGGTAAAAGTTTGCCTTATAGGTTTTACGATTTCCAACTCCGTCTTTTACAACTAACTTAAATTCATGCTCTCCAGCTTCAACTCTATCATCGAAGTAATGAACCAAGATATCATTTTTAGCATCATACTCCATTAAGATCCATTTCCCATCAACTTCTGCTCGGTAAGAATCTACCCCCGATAAACGGTCGTTTATTTTTACACTGATCGACCATTTGTTCTTCATGTTTGCACCCGGATAAATGTTGATGGGTCTAATGCTAGGTGGAACAGTATCCAAAACCACTGTATAACCTCCAAAACTTCTTGTCTTAACTGATATGTTATCACCCTGCCATGTTCCTCCTTCCGGATAAAGCGACCTCCCATCTACCGTGCTCGCGATTAAGGCTTGCTTTTTCTGAGCATCATTTAAATTGGGCACTTTAATGGAAACATTCATGTAGGAGTGAAGCGGGGTGTAATGATTATGCAACCAATAAATTGGGGTGATGGTATTCTTTTTAGCGGCTTCTTTCCGGTATTGAAAGTACAAATCCTCATACAAGATTCCTCTCGGGAGGCTCACCAAGAGATCATCTGTTATGAAGGTGTTTTTTTGTTTGTGATCAAAAAATTTAACAGTTGGAGTTTTCAACTGAGCTGTATTTTGTCTAAGTGGTATCCCTTCCGCTTTTACTTGAAAAGAAAGGGTAGAAGTGTTTCCTTCAAAATCGCTTATTTCATATTTGATTTGATGTTCTTTTTGATCATTGAAAACGACTTTCCCCTCCTTTTTAAGTGTGGGATAGCAGCGTAGCCTATTGCCCGGTAAAACAAAGTTTCTTTGCACCCTTCTTCGCTTTCTTATGTAAGTCTTGTAATCAATGTAAGCGTTGATGTACCTACCTTCGTGGAAGGCAAATTCATCCATTTGTTTCTCAAACACCACTTCATCGTCAACCGTCATTTTCATATTGTAAATGCCATAGCGGTTTCCAGTTCCATTCATGCGGTCTACCGTTTCAATTCCAAATCCGAACTGGCCTTTTAATAGAATAGGACTAGTCGTGCTTCTGTAATATTTTCCATTTTTTCCATACACCGTATAGCGTTTAGAATTATTACTTCCATTTATGCTAGAAGTATCATTTAAGGGATAAATGGTAAAAGCATAGAGGTCAGGGGCAAGCCGATCTTCTATTTCGTAACCAAAATAAAGTGGATTAATGGGATGTTCTGTTTTGCTATCACGAATTTCAAAATGCAAATGCGGACCAGCAGAGCCACCGCTGTTTCCTGAATAAGCGATTATTTCTCCTTTTTTAACTTGTAAGCTAAATGGTTGCGGAAAGATCTGCAAGGCAAACTGTTCTTTGCGGTATTGTTCTTTTTTTACGAGCGCTTCAATCTTATCGCTGTATTTTTTTAAATGTCCATATACCGAAGTGTAACCATTGGGATGGGTAACATAAATGGCTTTTCCATAGCCATAGGGTGATACTTTAATTCGACTCACATAGCCATCAGCTATAGCCAGAATCTTTTTGCCTTGCACTCCTTCAGTTTTGATATCCAAGCCTGCATGAAAGTGATTGGAACGCAACTCACCAAAGTTTCCCGATAAGTAAAGCGGAATGTCTAGGGGAGAGCGAAAGTAGTTCTGTGGATAGTCTTGAGCTAGTGCTTTTGCAGCCGAAAAAGTTATAATAAAGCAAAAAAGAAAAATACGCATCATCTCCCCAAAGCAATTCTTGTTCCAAAGGCAAAGGTAGCTGAAGCGATTGACTTAAGTTGATTTGTCTTGCTGCTTATTTGAAGGCTAATTTTTTTAATTAGCTTTGCAAGGATTGTATAGTGAAACAACTTTATGAGTAGCTTTAAAACCTTGGCTGAACAGTTAAATACTAACGTAAGAAAGTTAGTTCAGCGGCAGATAGAGCTGCGTAAAGCGGTTGAACAAAAAGACGATCAACTACAAAAGCTAGAGCAAGAACGCGATGAACTTCGCCAAAAGCTAGAGCAAGTTGAAGAAAAGAATAAGATTTTACGGATTGCGGCCAAAACAGAAGGCAGTGATCAACGTGAGATCAAGTTGAAGATCAATGAAATTGTGCGGGAGGTAGATAAGTGTATCGCTCAACTAAATCAGTAATTACTCCGTGAAGGATTTATCAATAAAAGTGACCATTGCAGGCCGAGTTTATCCACTTTCAGTAAAAGAGAGTGAAGAAGAAAACATTCGGAAAGCTGCTATTGAGATCAACGATATGATCAAGGAGTATGAACAAAATTATGCGGTAAAAGACCGGCAAGACTTGCTAGCCATGTGCGCTTTGCAGTTTGCCACACGAAAATTAGACTTAGAGCAAAATGCTACTTTAGAAGATTCAGCTTCAGAAGAAAAATTAAAAGCTTTAAGCACCTTCGTGGAACAGCACTTATAGCGTTCTTTAAGTAAAAAAGTTGCAAATGCAGCTATAACAATATTGCCCGTGCATGTTTGTTATGTTTGGTAAACTCAACACTATTAACGTAGTGAGTTTTACTTAGCGTTGTGAAAAACAGGCCTTACTTATCCACTCATTGAGTGGTGATTTTTTCGAATTTTCGAAAAGACGTTGGAAGTTTGCCACATCCGGGAGAACTCAGATCCTTTTATTTAAGGAGTTTACTCAAACCAACAGGCTTGTACGGGTTTTTTTATTCATTTATTATAAGATAGAAAATGGACATGATAGGAATAATTATAGGAGGAGTAGTAGGAGTACTTGTAGGCTCAGGAGTGCTTTTTCTTTTGAATAAAACCAAGCTTAAAAACCAGTCTGATGCTATAATTGATGAGGCAAAAGCTGAAGCAGAGGTGATCAAGAAGGACAAGATTCTTCAAGCAAAAGAAAAGTTTTTACAGCTTAAAGAAGAGCATGAAAAAACCATCTCTAAGCGTGAACGCAAGATGAGTGATGCTGAAAACCGGATCAAAAGTAAAGAGACCTCTCTGAATAAAAAGTTGCAAGAGGTCAATAAGAAAGACAAGGACCTGCGTTCGAAACAGGGCAACCTAGACCGAAAACTTGAGGCAGTTGAAATGCAGCAAGCAGAACTAGAGAAAAATCTGCGTAAACAGGTAGAAATGCTTGAAAAAGCAGCAGGCTCATCTGCTGAGGAGGCAAAAGCCCAGTTGGTTGAAGTACTGAAGGAAGAGGCCAAAACAGAAGCTATGGCCTTAGCAAAAGACACCATTGAAGAAGCGAAGATCAATGCCAATAGAGAAGCGAAAAAAGTAGTTATTCAGTCTATTCAGCGTGTGGCAACAGAGCAAGCAATTGAAAACTCTGTTTCTGTCTTTAACATTGATTCGGACGATATGAAAGGTCGGATCATTGGTAGAGAAGGAAGAAACATTAGAGCCTTAGAAGGAGCTACAGGAGTTGAGATTATTGTAGATGATACACCAGAGGCTATTATTCTTTCTTGCTTTGATCCGGTGCGCAGGGAAACAGCTCGCTTAGCCTTACACCAATTAGTGTCTGATGGCAGAATTCACCCTGCTCGAATTGAAGAGGTTGTGCGTAAAACCCAAAAGCAATTAGAAGACGAGATTATTGATACTGGTAAAAAGACTTGTATCGACCTGGGGATTCACGGTTTGCATCCTGAGTTGATCCGCATGGTGGGAAGAATGAAGTACCGTTCATCTTATGGGCAAAATCTTTTACAGCACTCTCGAGAAGTAGCCAATTTATGTGCCACCATGGCTGCAGAACTTGGTTTGAACGTAAAAATGGCCAAAAGAGCAGGTCTGTTGCATGACATTGGAAAAGTGCCCGATGATGAGCCAGAATTACCTCACGCTATTTTGGGTATGAAGCTTGCCGAAAAATTCAAAGAGAAAGCTGAGGTGTGCAACGCTATTGGAGCACACCACGATGAAATTGAAATGAATACCCTCATTTCTCCTATTGTTCAGGTTTGTGATGCTGTTTCAGGTGCACGTCCAGGTGCAAGAAGAGAAATCGTAGAGTCTTACATTAACCGCATCAAAGAATTGGAAAGCCTAGGCATGTCACACGCAGGCGTAGAAAAAGCTTATGCCATTCAAGCGGGAAGAGAGCTTAGGGTAATCGTCCAGTCAGAAAAGATCAGCGATATAGAAGCAGATAAGATCTCACTTGATATCGCGCAGAAGATCCAAGCTGATATGACTTATCCTGGTCAAGTAAAAGTGACGGTGATCAGAGAGAGAAGAGCAGTTAATTACGCGAAGTAACCCATATAGAACATTGATATAAAAAGGGAGGCAAATTGCCTCCCTTTTTCGTTTGTGTAACTTTTGTTACCGCGCCTTCTATTTTCAGTATCTATCTTGTTGGTTCAAAATTAATCTATTACAATGAAAAAGGTACTAATCATAGGAGGCGGTACAGCAGGAATTATGACTGCAGCCCAGCTACTAAAAGAAGGATCATTTGAAGTATCAATCATAGAACCCTCAGAATCGCACTACTACCAGCCCGCTTGGACTTTGGTTGGAGCTAATACCTACGATTTCGAAAAAACCAGAAAGGCCATGTCGGAAGTCATTCCGGCAAAAGCCAATTGGATCAAAGATTATGCAGAGGAAATACAAGCGGAACAAAATCAAGTAAAGTGCCGGTCAGGTAAAACCTATGGCTATGATTATTTAGTAGTCGCACCTGGAATAAAAATTGATACCACTCTGATCAAGGGTTTAACTGAATCCATCGATAAAGGCGTGGTCTGCAGTAATTATACCGACCCAAAACACACCTGGGAAGTATTAAAGAATTTTAGAGGAGGCACAGCTTTATTTACCCAGGCCGCTACCCCCATAAAATGTGGAGGGGCACCTCAAAAGATCATGTATTTGGCCGATGATCACTTTGAAAAAGTTGGGATTAAAGAAAAAACTGATGTGGTTTTTGCCACTCCCGGAAGTGTAATCTTTGGCGTAAAACCCATTGCTAAAACCTTAATGGAGGTCATTGAACGGAAGCAAATCAATGTTCGCTATCACCATAAATTAGTAGAAGTTGATGCAGAAAAGCAAATAGCATGGTATGAAGTCACGAAAGAGCCCGGGGACTGCGTTGTGATCGAAGACCGAAAAGGTGACATGGTGGACGAAAGCATCAATTACAATTATGAAGGAAAAAATGTAAAAGTTAGTCAAGAGAGTGGTCGGTATGGAATCCATTTTGACATGTTGCACTTAGCTCCGCCTCAGACTGCTCCTGATTTGGTTAAAAATTCGCCTTTGGCTAATGAGGCAGGTTGGTTAAATGTAGACATTGCTACTATGCAACATAAAGAATATGCCAATGTGTTTGGTTTAGGTGATGCTGCAGCTTTACCTACCGCTAAAACCGGAGCTGCAATTCGCAAGCAGGTGCCTGTAGTGGTTGAAAACATCATACGACTTGCCAAAACTGACACCATCACTGATATGAAATACAACGGCTACAGCTCTTGTCCTTTGGTTACAGGCTATGGCAAAATGGTTTTGGCTGAATTCGATTACCAATCTAATTTTACACCTGATCCCAAGCTAAAGCGGATGTTGGTTTTCAATTCAGATAAAGAACATTGGAGGTTGTGGATGCTAAAAAAATATATGCTTCCGTATTTGTATTGGAACAAAATGATGAAAGGGGAGCGGGTCTAAGTCTTGTTTAGCCTTTAAGATTTTTCAATACTTCTAGACTTTTCGAACCTTTTTTAATAAGCCTCCTAACTGGCTGAAGTTCCCCGCCAAAACCTCTTAAATACTTTTCGATTGAAGGTATCGAACTACCCTCAAAATTGAAATACTCAAGTCCTCGGCTTTTTGCATCTTGAATCGCTTGCCACATCAGCAAGCTCATGGCTCCTGAGTTTTTGTGAGCTTGCATAGATCCACCTACTAAATAATAAGCAGTGGTAGCGTCATAAACGATTGCTATTGCGCTGTGAAGTTGCTCCTTTTCATAGGCCAAGTAAAGCTTTCCACATTCATGCTTTTCAAAGTAATGAATAATTCTTTCAAGATACTTTTCAGCTAGTGGGTAGGGTTGATGCTGTTGCTCAAAAGTTGAACGCATAGCAGTTTCAAGTGCTTCGCTCTTAAAAGCTATTTCTAGTCTTAGACATTTTTCAGCTTTCTTAATTTGTCGTCGTACATTTTCCCTTAAGTTTTTCCACAAAAAGGCTTCATCGCTTTTTAAATTCAATAAGTAGGTGTATTTCACCCGCTCTTCAAAAGCATTCCATTGAAAGGCCAAACCGTTTTCAAATCGCATTGGAAAACTCAGATCTATTTCAGCCACTTTTGGAAGTTGCTTCATCAAAGCTTCATATTGCTTATGCTCATAGCTGATCTTACTGCAGGTTTTTTGACCTTCAGGATAAACTAAGAAAGGACCTGCATAAGGTGTTAAAGGAGCTTGCGCTATCATTTTCCACGGACCTTTTTTTCTTAGATAATAAGGCCATATTGCTTGAATTTCTCCGCCTTTTTCGAGCACGGCAACCTCCCATGAATCCTGAACCACTTCATTCCACCAATTGAAATGCATGCTAAAACCTAACTTTTCAGCCTGATGCTCTGAGAATTTCTTGAAATGTTCTTTGTTTGTCAAAATGGTAATTTGCCCTTAAGGCAAAGGTTCTGATAAATATTCAAACTTTTTAATCTGTCTGATAGATTACTGCTATCCTTTAATTTCTTCTTTTCTTTGCAAAAAAAACCGCTATGTGGCAAAGAATTCAAACCCTCTTTTTAGGTGTAGCTATTATAACCAATTTAGTGCTCCATCTGGTCAATTTCGCTGTAGTGAAAAGCAATCAACTGACTTATGAATTTAGTCTTTGGGGACTTCTAAATACAGAAACTGGTGAAATGATCTATTCTTCTTATCCGCTTTTAGGTTTAAATATGGTTTCAACTTTATTGAGCTTAGTGATCATCTTCATGTTTCAAAAGCGACAATTACAAATCAAATTGGCGAAGCTTAACTTGTCAATTCAAGCAGCCTTTGTAGCGGCAATCTTTTTCTTGCTTGATTTTGCTTTAGAAGATATAGGGCTTCAAAATGCAGAAGTTGAGTATGCAATTGCAACACTCATAAGCGTGCTACCCTTACTTTTCATTTACCTAGCAATTCGCAACATCAAAAAGGATGAAGCTTTAGTTAGGGCAGCTGATCGCATTCGCTAAGCCCTTTTTTCCAATTCGATTACTTCTAGGTTTTGCACTTGAGCATTTTCTAGCTCAAAACGCATAAGGGTTAAAACTTGATGAAAACCTACTTTCCCTGCTGCACCTGGGTTGAGGTGCAAGAGTTTCAGTTTAGGGTCAGGTACAGCTTTTAAAATATGGGAATGACCACAAATGAAAAGAGCCGGTTTTTTGGCTATTAGCTCTGCGTAAATCGATTTTGGAAAGCGGCCAGGATATCCACCTATATGGGTCATCCAAATTGAAACACCTTCTAAATTAAACCACAAGTTTTTGGGGTACTGTTTCCGAACTTCTGTCCCGTCTATGTTTCCGTAAACTGCCCTTAAAGGCTTAAATTCAGCAAGTCTTTCGGCCAAGTCGATCTGGCCAATATCTCCTGCATGCCAAATTTCATCACATTCCTTAAAATGATGAAAAACCCTTGGATGTAGGTAGCTGTGCGTGTCAGAAATAAGGCCAATTTTTTTCATACAACGAAGGTAAGGACTCGTAAGCAATTGCCTACATCTTTGCTTAGCTTTGAATACATGAAATTCCTTCACTTTTGTCAGGATCAAAATAGTTTGAAAGAGCAATTGGGCGTTTTAGTTGATCAATTGAATTTCAGTCAGTTGTTCGTGCTTTGTGATGAAAATACTAAAGAGCATTGTTTGCCAAGTCTTTTAAATGCTATGACATCACTTGGACAAGCTCCGAAGGTATTTTGTATGAAAGCAGGAGAGTCAAACAAGAACTTGGAAACAGTTGAAGAACTGTGGAGCTTTTTCAGTGAAAATTACGCCGATCGTAAAAGTGTTTTGCTAAACCTAGGTGGAGGAGTAGTTACTGATCTTGGTGGTTTTGCTGCAGCAACTTATAAAAGGGGAATTCAATTTGTTCACTTGCCAACAACTTTGTTAGCAATGGTTGATGCAGCAATAGGAGGGAAATGTGGCATCAACTTTCACAGCTTTAAAAACCAAATTGGCACCTTCCAACATCCAAAAGAAATCCTGCTTTACACTCCTTTTTTACACTCATTAGCTGAAGCAGAATGGCAGAGTGGTAAAGCTGAAATGATTAAGCATGCGCTGATTGCTGATCTTGCAATGTGGAACCGAATAAAGCATTTCCGCTTCGAAGAGCACGAAAAATGGAGCAGTCTGATCAAGAATTCAGCTCGTATTAAAATAAAAGTTGTTGATGCAGACCCTTTGGAAAAAGGCTATAGAAAAGTGCTTAACTATGGGCACACCATAGGACATGCGGTAGAGAGTATTTTTATGAAGAAGGAAAAGCCCCTAAGTCATGGTTATGCCATTGCTATTGGTATGCAGATAGAGGCCTATTTGGCTCATCTTGTATGTGGTTTATCCATGTCTTCGGTGCAGGAAATCCATCAATACTTGACTTCACACTACCCGAAAGTTAACATAGAAGCAGCTGATCGAGCTGATTTACTTAACTTCTTAAAACAGGATAAAAAAAATGAAGCAGGTCTTGTTAAAATGAGCTTGCTGAAAGAGATCGGAAAGCCAAATTTTGACCAAACTGTGAGCTTTGAGCAAGCCGAACAAGCTATAGAATGGTATTTAGAAAAGTAAAACATGCGTAGCATAAAGTTTGAATTCCGGAAGTTTTCAGAAGTAGAAATTGAGTTGCCGCTTTCTAAAAGCATTTCAAACCGCTTACAAATTCTTCAGTCGCTGTGGCCTGGTCAATTGTCGATTAAAACGCTATCTTCAGCTGAAGACAGCTTGATCTTAGAACGTAATTTGAATAGTAATGTTAAGAAGATCGACTGCGGAATGGCCGGAACTGCCTACCGTTTCTTAACTGCCTTTTTTGCCATAAAAAAGGGAAGTCAGATAATACTCAATGGTGCGGAGCGTATGCGTGAAAGGCCGATTGGTATATTAGTAGAAGCATTAAGAGCCTTAGGTGCAGATATTTCTTATCTGGGTAAAGAAGGCTATCCACCATTGCTTATATGTGGTAAAGAATTAAGAGGAGGATCAGTTGAGATTGATTCAAGCGTTAGCAGTCAGTTTATTACTGCCTTGTTGTTGATTGCGGGTAAATTTCAAAATGGACTCACTTTAAAACTTAAGGGAGAAGAAAGTTCTGCGCCCTATACCGACATGACTATTTACCTATTGCAAGAAATGGGGCTTACTGTTAAAAGAGTGGAAGAGCGTGCGATTCAATTTGCACCATTAACTGCACCGCCTAAAGCCAAAACTTTAAGCGTTGAGGCTGACTGGTCGTCTGCTGCTTTTTTCTATCAGTTGCTTTTGTTTCACCCAACCTTAAAAAAGCTGCAACTGAATGGCTTGCAAGTAAACAGCATTCAAGGTGATGTCAAAGTGGCTCAATATTTTAAGCATTTTGGTATTGAAACCCAAGAAAATCAAAGGGGGGTGAGAGTTACCCAAGAGCACAGTTCTATTCAAAAAGAGTTAAACTTTGACCTCAGTCATGAACCCGATCTAGCTCCCTCATTAATGCTCAGCGCTGCTTTTTTTAGCAAGAAGTCCACTTTTACAGGCATCAAGAGTTTACGCATCAAAGAGTCAGACCGTATTGCTGCCTTAAAGAATGAATTGGCAAAGCTTGGGATACTTCTAACTAATGTTTCTGATGATGAAGTTCAGATAGAAAGGAAAGAGCAAGAGAAACCTAAATTAGAGCTAGCTTTTAATAGCTATCAAGACCATAGGATTGCTATGGCTTTGGCACCTGTAGCCTATTTATTTAATGCAATAGAGCTGGATGACCCTACTGTGGTTTCAAAAAGTTTTCCTGATTATTGGCAGCAAGCTGCAAAATGTGGTTTAGTACTCAACTAGCCCATTCGCTTTTTAAGCTTTCTTTTATAGCGTTTGTAAACAATCAAACCATACAGCTGACGAAAGGTAGCAATTAAGTAAGCTAGAAATAAGCCTGACCACAAAACTGTAAGTACCACATAATTTTGATTCAAATAGTTGTAGCCCACCACGGCCGATAGGGTGGCATTAAAAAAATTCAAGAGTAAAGTAACTGTTGCAATTCTTCTTGGAGCCTGTTGAAAAGCAACCAAGTTGAGCAGGCCTGAAAAGATCATTACAGCGCCTAAAAACTGATCACCACGAATGAAGAATTCAAAGGAAAAGCCAATGAATACAATCATGTTAAAGAGGTAGTGCGACTTATGTGTTGGATACTTCTTTTTCACAATTTAAAATTTTACCCTAAGTTGAGCTTTTACTTCAGATCTTACATTACCTTCAATCTCATCCCTACCAGTTCCAATGCTGTTTCGGTCGGTAAAGTAGGTTTGAGCATACCTTAACCATAGGTCAACGCCTCTGGTTAAGTGATATTTCACAACCGTATAAAAGCGAGTTCCTCTCCCATTGTAGGCAGGGATTGAGAAGGCATAAAGAACATCATTCTCATAAGCGTAAATTCTGCTATTGTAAGAATCTGTGTCAAATATAGCGTATCTAATCGAGAAGGAAAGGGGAGAACTTAGCTGTTTGTAACTAATATCTTGATAAATCAGAAATCCATTTTCAGCCGATGTTTGTCCCAGGGTGTAATTTGAGACTTCTATTCTACTTTTAATTTTAATACTTTCAGTGATTTGATAGGCAAAATGCAGCCTGTAGCTTGTCAAGCTTTCATCAACTACTTGGTCAATTCCTTCCGTTTCGAGGCGGTCATTCCTGCCTCTTTTTCTTTGCCTAAACCTAAAGTAGGCTTGCATTCTTCTTGAAGGTCGATAGGTTAATTGTGAATTAATGCGGTGCCCATTTGAGGGTGCATCTGTTTGAAATCGCAGCCAATCAAAGACGAATCGATCAGCAAAAGCAGAGAGGGTAAGGTCCTTGTTTAGACGAGAGTTGAAACCAATAAAAAATCCTTCTTCGTTAGTGTTAATGGTTGATTCACCAATAGCATTACTCTGAATTGGCCTAAAATCCTTTTCAAACCTGCGGTGTTGCAAGGCCAAAGAAAACCGAGGATCCATCACGATCAAAGCTCCATTAGTAAATGCCGTTCCTCCGTCAACGCTTTTCGAGATCTCACCAAAAAAGTTAACGTTTTTGTAGAGGTAATTGTAATCAATACCAAGGTTGGTGTTTTCATTATCTAGTAAGCTAAACTTATTGTAAGTACGTTGCCTCGGAGCAAAATTTGCGTCAATTTGATTGTGCACTGCCGTCAGCCCAATGTTAAAATTTCGCTTTACGTAAGCGAGGTGTGCACCCAAAAACTCATTTCGTACGTTATTTTTATCTCGAAGCTCTGATGGAGTTCGGTGAAAGCCATCTTGTGTGAGTGAAGAAATAGTGACTTCATCGCTAATACTACTTGTATCAGCAGTATTGGTAACAGTGCCATCCACCTTGGTATTTGAATAGAAAACGGTTAACTCTAGGTCGTTTGATGCTAACGTAATTCCACCTCCTCTCAAAAATAAGTCTTCTTGCACTGAAGTATACTGCCTTAATCCTTGCGCATTTCGTTTGAGCGTAAAAATGTCAGGTGACCTGCCAAAGGCCAAACCAGACCAGAAGGTTAAACCTTGTCCAAATTGTGCTTGAAAATCTCCTAAGGCTATTTGCTTGACCTTACCAAGTCCCTGAGCAAAAAAATGAGCGGAGTAAAAGTCGAAACCATTGGGCTGACTCCCCTGAAAAAATTCTTCTCCTGCATCTTTTTCAGCAGTAAATCCAAGGCTCAATTTATTTGAATAGTTGAAACGGAATCTAGTAAAGAGTTTATCGGGGCTACCTAAATAGCGTCTATTTGGATTTTCTTCTAACTCCTCCTCAGAGATGGGAGAAAAGCCCTCTTGTTCTTCTAAGATTCTGGTATAGCGCAAGAACAATTGGCTAGTACCTTCTGAAAGCATGTTTTTTAAACTAATTTGAGGCTGATCCAGATCTCTGTTTACTGCCACAAAAGGTCTGATCATAAGTAAGCTTTCTATATCAAAACCCTGAATGCTTTGTAGTTCTTCAAAAGCAATTAACTTACCGTGCTGTTCAATATGCTTGAAAAGGTTGTTGATCTGTATATCGTTCATTAAGCCAAGGTCTTCAAGCTCTAGGCGGTCGGCTCGATTTAGGTTAATGGGGTTTTGGTAGTAAAATTCCAATTGCTCAAAAAGCGTGGTGAAGTCACCATCTCCTCCTTCGTTTACATCCAATAAAAAGTCTACCCGGTCTTCTATGATGCGGTCCTTTTCATCTTCAAGTTCTTGAGAACTTATGCTCATCGAAAAGAATAGAGCTGCAAGCACACAATAGTATTTGAACAAATCAAATTTCATTACTTAGGCGTGAATGAGAGGGAAATTTGAGGAGTAAAACCGAGTGTGGAGTGAAAGCCTGAAGCAAAGTCTAGTTGAAAATCTTTGTAGTTGAGTCCAAAGCCAAAGGTGCTTAAGGCAGGGTCACTAGCGTAACCAATTCTAAAGTGAATTATTTCAAGTGCTTTGTATTCTAACCCAACTTTGGCTATGGGCGAATAATCGATGTCTTTTACTACTTCTGAAAGAAGGTTGACCTTGCTTGAGATTTCATAACTAAGACCCATTTTAATTAGGGTAGGGTAGCGCTCATCTTGAAAAGTAGAAAGCTTGGCTTGATTTGGATTAACCACCACCGCTGCTAAATTGAGTTCATCGGTTACTTTGGCAAGTATACCAACTGTACCACTCAAGGCACTATTGCTTCCATAGCCTTCCCCAATTTGGGTTGAGAGGTAGTTTAGTTGCACCCCAACTGAAAAGGTTTTGCTCAGTCTTTGACCATAGGAAATGCCAATTTTATTTTCATTGTAGAGGGAATAACCAAATTGCCCAATACTCATACCAAAAGCACCAGATGAAACTGGATAGGCAAAAACAGCCGTGCGGTAGGATAGCTCGTTCAGCAAAAAAGGACTTTCATAGGAGAGTCCGCCACCCCAACTTTCAATAAAACCAAGACCTGCAGGATTATTCTCAGCACTCCAGAAGTCGTGGTGCAAAATTGAGATATTTCCTAAGGCATTGGCCCGCGCACCTGTGGAAACATCATCTCTCCCTGCAAAAGATGCCAAGCTAAAAAGCAGTAGCGGAATGATTATTAGAGGCTTCATACTGTTCAAAACCGAAAAGTAAACAACTTTAATTGATAAAACTGCCACCAGAAATTAAGCTTCTGTTAACCATAAGTTTTATTCTCACTTATATTTGTTGGATGATATTACTTTCAAAATTGATTTTTTGGTTGAGTGGTTGGAAGATCGTAGGCGAAAAACCTGAAGGTCTGCAAAAGTTTGTAATTATAGCTGCTCCACATACAAGTAATTGGGATTTTGTATATGCCAGAGCTGCTTTTTACATGATGAAAATCCCTCTTAAATACACCATAAAAAAGGAACTTTTCTTTTTTCCTTTAGGTTGGGTTTTGGACAAAATGGGTGGAATTCCGATCAACCGCAGTAAGAAGAAGGGAAATATGGTTGCCCAGATGGCTCAAAACTTTAAAAAGCGAGATCATTTGGCACTAATGATTACTCCAGAAGGAACGAGGTCTTATGCAAAAGAATGGAAGAAAGGGTTTTATTACATTGCTCAAGAAGCAGCTGTCCCAATTTTGCTCGGATATCTTGATTACAAAAAAAAGGAAGCAGGCATAGGCCCTTGCGTTTACCCTAGCGGAAATTATGAAGCCGACCTTGAAAAAATCCAAGCTTTTTACCGCACCATTACCGCAAAATACCCCGAAAAAGGAGTGAAGTAGGACTTTTAATGAAATCTTAATTAGAGGATTTTAGTAATTGTCCGATTCAACTTGCTTTAACAGCTAGTTTAAAACCTACACCGTGGATATTGATCAATTGAATCGAGTCGTCCTCTCTTAAGTATTTACGAAGCCTTGATATAAAGACATCCATACTTCTGCCATTGAAATAGTCATCGCTACCCCAAATGCTTTTAAGTGCAAGTTCTCTTGGCATCACTTCGTTAAGGTTTAAACAGAGCAAGCGGAGTAAATCAGCTTCTTTTTTGGTCAACCTTTTTTGCTTACCATCATGATCAAGGTATTGGTTAACGTAATCAAATTGAAATAGGCCTATTTGAAATTCCTTCTGATCTGCTTTTATGGCCTTTGGTTCCCGATTTAATATATTTTCAATACGTGCTTCTAGTTCTTTAAACTCAAATGGTTTAGTCAAATAGTCTCGTCCAAGTTTAAGGCCCCTAACTTTATCTTCAAGCATTGATTTTGCGGTTAGGAAAAGGAAAGGCAATTCGGGTTTGTGTTTTACGATCTCTTCTGCTACATCAAAGCCACTCATTTTAGGCAGCATAATATCTAGAATGGCAAATTGAAAGCTTTCATTAAGGGCTTTTTTGAGTCCTTCTTTTCCATTCGTGGCCCATTCAACTTGGTATTTGAGACCTTCTAAGTTGTCTTTAATCACAAAGCCAAGATTTAAATCATCTTCAACCAAGAGTATTTTAAGTTTATGCTCCATCAAGATTTACTTTTAGGGAAATAGATTCTGAAAGTAGAACCGCTTTTGGGTTCACTTTTCAATTGAATTTTACCGCCGTGTTTTTTCACCATTTTGAGCACATAGTTTAAGCCGATACCAAAGCCTTTAACATCATGTTGATCACCTTTAGGAACACGGTAGAATTTTTCAAATACGTGCTTTTGCTCTTCTCGACTCATTCCTATCCCATTATCGCGCACCCTTAAACGAATGCCGTTTTTATGGTTTTCAGTCGAGATCTCAACTCGAGGTTGCCTTTCACAATACTTTATGGCGTTATCTACTAAATTGAATAGGATATTAGTCAAGTGCGTAGGATCTCCCTTTATAACCGGGTTGTTTGCTTTTAGGTCTGTAATCACTTCACCTTCGTTTGCATCTAGGATTAAACGAAAGCCTGTAACGGTCTTATTTACAATGTCATGTAAATTCACTTCCTCAACGTTCAATTCTACCCTTTTTTCATCTAAACTTGCCATCTGTAACACCTTGTCTACTTGCTTTTTTAGGCGCTCGCTTTCTTCTTTAATGATGTTGGCGTAGTTTTTTAAGCGCTCGGGGTCTTGGCTTATATTGGGGTTGCTTAAGACTTCAGTGGAAAGGGCAATGGTAGAGATTGGCGTTTTGAGTTCGTGCGTCATATTGTTTATGAAGTCAGCTCTTACTTCAGAAAGTCGCTTTTGCTTTACGATGACCCAAATCGTGTAACTAAAGAACGCTACTACAAGTAGCAAGAAAATTGTAGAACCAATCCAGATTCCCATATCATCTACTAAATAAAGGTCTTTTTGTGGGAAGTATACCCCAAAATAATGTGATGCTTTGTTCCAACGTTCACGATTTGAGGTCTGCCTAACCACATTTTTAGCTTCTTTTTCTAAGTTGACCACATTGCCAAACACAATGCTGTCTGTAAAGCAATCATATAAAATAAACTCAAAGGGCAAAGTCAGGTTTCTTGCTTGAAACTCTTGACTCAGCATGTTTTCGAGTAAATAAGGGTGTAGGGTATCGTTAGTAGAAGCAAGAAAGTAGTTGGAACTAATTTGTTTTACAGGTTCGTAAAGGGCTGAAGAGTCTTGGTTCAGTTGTTGGACTTCCCTTACTACATTGCTCAATGCTACGTGGACCCTTTCATTAAACTGTTTTTCTTCTAGATTGTAGGCCTTGTTGACCCAAAAAAGTTGGAAGCTAAAAACACCAATTACCGTAATTGCGGCAAAAAGTATTACAAGGCGAAGGTATTTTCTTTTCATTATTCGCTAAATTAGAACAGAATTAGGCTCCTTAAAAGCAGATTAACGGAAAATTAACAAAAGCATTGAAAGTCAGATGAATTTCCCCCAATATAGGCGTTACACTAATCGGCGAAGCTGTTTTAAAATACTCAACGAAATGGAGTTTGTTGAAAGACGAAAAGAACCCAAAGGGATGCAGGATTATCAGTTTGTGGCCAAAACACTGCCAGATCGAAATCTTATACAGGATATGCTCTATCAACCTGAACCACATTGGGAAATAATAAATGAACTTGAGTGGCTAGATTTTAGAAAAGTATAGATTGGTATTCTTGGTTTAAGGCCTCTTTTTGAACATCTGCTGATGCATACCGTTTTATTAAATGAATCAAATCATTTACCAATGGACTACTTAATTATTGCCCTTAAACTCATAGTAGGAATCAGCATTTTAAATGTTTGGCTACTTCGCTTTTCGAATAGTTCACCTTTTAGGGGTGGAGATGCAGAAAACATGAAAGAGGAATTCGAAGCTTATAATTTACCTGAAAACTTCATGTTTCTTATTGGTGTATCTAAAGTCTCTTTAGCGATTGGTCTGATAGCATCAATTTGGTTTGCTGAATTAGAATTTTACTGTGCGTTGGGTATCGCAGCTTTAATGCTAGGTGCAGTGGGAATGCATGTAAAAATCAAGGACCCGCTTAAAAAGTCTTTCCCTGCCTTCACTTTCTTAGTCTTGTCTTTAGCAATTGCTTTTCTCTAAAACTTTACTGCTTGCAACCCTAAAGCAATTCCAAGGTTGATCAGCATGAAAAGGAAAGATGGAAAAGTTTCTTTGAAAGAATCTTTAATCTTTAATCGTGTGATAAAACCCAAGAGCATTAGAAGAGACAGACCTGATGCGGCTAATACGCCGATGAGAGGAAAATAAAGTCCTAGTAGAAGTCCCGTAGCTCCTAAAAGTTGCAGTATACCTGTTAGTGTTCGGTAAGGAGCCAATCCAAAACGTTTAAACTCTGATTTTAAAAAGTCAGAGTAAAGACAATTAAAGCCATAGAAATAAAAGGCTAAGGCACAAAATACGACACTTATTTGCAAGCTAATCAAAAGCATATTCCTATAACAAAATATCTTTCTCGAAGTTGTGCCGATTGCCTGAATAATATATCTTCGTAATTCACTATTTATTTTACCTATGAAATTTAAGCATTGGAGTGCTTTAGCACTTTTATCATTCGGTTTATTTGCTTGCCAATCAAATGGAGCAAAGGAAGAAAAATCATCTGAAACCATCATAGAAAAAAAGGAGTTTGATGAAAATGATGATTTTCAATATACCGCCGAGCGTTTCGCAGACCTAAAGCTCATTCGTTACCAAGTACCTGGTTTTGATGAATTATCAGTTCAAAAAAAGGAATTGCTCTACTATCTATATCAGGCAGCCTTAAGTGGGAGAGATATTATGTATGATCAAAACTATCGTCATAATTTACAATTGAGAAAATTATTTGAGGCGATTGTCAGCAAGGAAGATAAACTAAATGATGATGCTGAGTTTGGTAAGTTTTTAGTTTATGTTAAACGCTTTTGGTTTAGTAACGGCATTCATCATCATTATTCCAACAATAAATTTGAGCCCGAATTTTCACAAGAGTTTTTTTCTAGGGCAGTTGATGTATTAAAAGAAGATGAATTACCACTAAAGCCCGGACAAACAAAAGCAGATATGCTCACTGAGCTTACTGAAGTGATTTTTAATCCTGAAATAGATCCTAAAAAGGTCTCATTAGATGCTGATCGCGACCTTGTTAAAGCTTCGGCTATTAATTTTTACGGTCCTGAAGTAACACAAGCAGAAGTAGAGACTTATTACGAAGGATTAGATAAAGTGGATAATGAGGCTCCCGAGTACGGATTAAATACACAGTTAGTAAAACAAGATGGGAAAATAGTAGCCAATACATGGAAAGTGGGTGGAATGTACACCGAAGCTATTGAAGAAATGGTTAATTGGTTAGAAAAAGCAGCTGTTGTTGCCGAAAATGAGCAGCAAGCACTCACTTTAAATCGTTTAATCAAGTATTACCAAAGTGGAAATGTTGAAGATTGGGATGAGTACAACATTGCTTGGGTTAATGATACCAATTCTCGTACGGATGTGGTAAACGGTTTTATTGAAGTTTATAATGATCCGCTGGGTTATAAGGGTTCTTTTGAGTCAGTGGTTTCTTTTAAAGATATGGAGGCTACCGAACGAATAGAAGCGGTAAGTAAAGAGGCGCAATGGTTCGAAGACAATTCTCCCATTATGGATGAACATAAAAAGGAGAATGTCAAAGGAATCACAGGAAAGGTAATTACTGTAGTGGTTGAGTCTGGAGATGCTTCGCCCTCCACGCCAATCGGTATCAATTTGCCCAATAATGGTTGGATTAGAGAGCAACATGGATCTAAAAGTGTGAGTTTAGGCAATATTGTGCATGCTTATGAAATGTCATCAAAAGAGGGAAAGAGCTCGTTAACCGAATTTGCCTATGATGAGGCAGAAGTTGAAAGAGCTAAAAAGTATGGCAGCATTGCAGATCTTTTACATACCGATCTGCACGAAGTAATTGGACACGCATCAGGAAAGGTTAATCCTGGAATCGGAACGCCAAAAGAAACCCTAAAAAATTATGCTTCAACCCTTGAGGAGGGTAGAGCAGACCTCGTTGCTCTTTACTTTCTTTATGATCAAAAGTTAGTAGAAATGGGCTTGATTCCTTCTTTAGAAGCAGGTAAGGTAGCCTATGACGATTACATTAAAAATGGCTTAATGCTTCAGTTAAGAAGATTGGAGAAGGGTGAACAGATAGAAGAGGCTCATATGCGAAACCGTCAAATGATTGCCAAATGGGTTTATGAGAAGGCTGCATTGGATAGCGCAATTGTGAAAATGATAAAAGATGATAAGACCTATTTTGTGATTCAAGACTATGATAAAGTAAGAAACCTATTTGGTGAATTGTTGAAAGAGCTACAACGAATTAAATCTGAGGGCGATTACGCAGCTGGGAGGGCATTGGTTGAAGCTTATGCAGTAGAAGTAGACGCTGAGCTTCATCAAGAGGTTCTAGATCGTTATGCTGCTTTAAACACTGCTCCATATGGAGGTTTTATAAATCCTGTATTGGAGGCAGTAACAGAAAATGGCAAAATAGTGGATGTAAAGGTTGAATATCCTAAAGATTTTAAGGAACAAATGCTTTACTATGGTGAGAAGTATTCACTCCTGCCTTTAAAGTAATAAAGTGCCTCACTTTTTGAACAAGCCTTAAGGCAATTAGTCTTGGGGCTTAATTTTTCATAAAAGGCTTGGAGTAGCTCACACCTGATCTTGACCTTAATTCAAGCAGGTAACTTCCTTTAGGTAAATTCATCAGATCGATTTTGGTATTTTGATCTTCGATTATTCCTGACTGAATCAATTTTCCCTGCTGATCGAATATGCGAAACTCATTTCCAGAGAAATCCTGTTTCGAAAATTCAACCTTAAGGTAATCGAGCGCGGGATTAGGGTAGAGCAGGAATTTGGGCACTTTCTTTTCCTGAATTGAGCTAATAATACCTAAGCACCAATTCGTGGCCTCAAGGATATGCCGCTGAAAAAGAGTGTCTGAAGTAAAGTTGCTACTCAAGTGTCCCATTGAAGTGTAGAATACTTTACCCCCAAAAACATTTTGCTTGTACCAAGAAACAGCCCTGGCTGAATCATAAGAGTTTACTTGCCCATTAGGGCCAACCGTTTCTTCAACATTCAAAACAATTCGAATAGTAGAATCTAAATAACCGTTTTCCCAATAATAGTATTCTTCTGCTTTACTCCAGGGGTTCGGTAAGTGATTTGTACTTTGATGAGGAATAAATTTAGAGATATCATAAACCGGAGTGCCTCTTACATGATTAGGAGCTCGCTGAACGCTACCACCTAAAGTTTCAGCATAGAAGTCCCAAACTCCGGTTGAAGAGCCGTTTGCTGAGGTATGCCGATAAGTATCAGTTGCTGCATGAATGCCAAGTAGGTTTCCTCCATTTTGTATGTATTGTTCAAAGTTTGATCGTTGGGTGCTATCAAGGATGGCATTTCCTGAAGTATTGCTGAATACAATCAGGTCATATGTTTGCAGATTGCTTAAGTTATTGAATTCTGATCCATCAAGATCATGAATAACGGTTAAGTTTCTACTATTAGGTAACTGAAATTGCTGAAACATACTAAAGGATTGATTCCGTGTTTGATGATCGAAACCTGATGTTTCTGAGTAATGCAGAATTTTTATTGTATTCTGTGCACTAACTGATGTACTCAAAAAAAGCAACAGAATAAGAGTGGTGATACGATTCATAGACTTGAAGTTGAGACCTGCTTGTATAAAATAAACAATTGTTATTCAATTTCTACAAATTCTAGCGATTTAATTGATTCTCAAATTATGCAATGTTATTTGCTCAAGGGATTACTTATGGTCAACTTTACTCTTCTGAATCAATCAATTTGAGGTATCTATCTTGTTTACTTTTTTGTTTCTTCACCTGCATAAGTACTATTCATGCACAAAAGCTTATTGATGATATCACAGATTTTTTTGAATTTGAGTTACACAGCAAGGAAAGAGATTCTACGCATTACACTACTAAGCTTGTAATAGCGCCAGTAGTTTCCTACGAACCTTCTACAAGTTTGGGTTTTGGAGGTGGAACGAAGCTTTTATTTAAACCTAAAAAAGCTGGTAAGGAAACCCGGACCTCTAATATTCCAATTTCAGCTAGGTACACACTTCGCAACCAATTTATATTAACCTCCGACTATGATATTTTCTTTCCTCAAGAAAAGTACTTGCTCAAGGGCAGAACGCGTTTTTCTGGTTATCCAATCAGCTATTTTGGAATTGGAAATCAGAGTTTGACTGAATTTAAAAGAGAGGTTAGTTTTAACCAATTATCCATCGAGCCTTTATTGCTTAAACGGATAATTCCTAACTTTTTTCTTGGTGGAGGTTTTAGACTTTTACACACAGGCGGGGCAAAATTACAAGAGGGCGAAGAGGTGATGGGTTCTAAGCAAGCATTGTTGGATTCATTGAACAATTTTTCCCTTGGAGTGGAATTAGCCGCTGTGTTAGACAGCAGGGATAACATTTTGAACGCAACCGATGGGACCTTATTTGAATTTACGCATGGGATTTATGATGCATTTTTAGGAAGTGAACGAAATTATATGCTCTCAAAAGCTGACTTTAGAAAGTACTTTAAGGTAAATCCTGAAAAATTGGATGTTCTGGCCTTTCAGCTTTTCACAAGACTCTCATGGGGAGAAAGTCCTGTATTAGACTTGCCAAACCTTGGTGGACAAGCATTATTAAGAGGCTATCAGGAGGGACGTTTCCGAGATCAATTTGCTTATTTCACACAAGTAGAATATCGCTGGCAAACCTTTAGAAGGATTGGATTTGTTTTCTTTGGAGGTACGGGAAGTGTGGCCTCTCAAAATGAAACACTTCAACTCAAAGACCTTAAATACTCCCTTGGTTCAGGCATTCGTCTTAAGATCGTGGAAAGCGAAAACTTGAATATTCGATTCGATTACGCCCTCGGATTTGGCAATGAAAACGCCAATAATTTCTACTTGGGCATTGCGGAAGCTTTTTAAAGTCAAAATACGTTCTCTTCTTTTCCTCTTTTTAATCTTGAAATAGTTACTTCCAATTCATTATTTTAGACTTTCGAGAAAATAGGTTTTGATGGATAAGGTCATATAAGCCTATTTTATAAAGCAAATAGAATTAATTAAACCCGAGTAAAAAATGGATCTTCGCATCAAATCGTACCAAGAATACCAAGAAAAATATCAAAAAAGCACAGAGGATCCTGAGGGATTTTGGGATGATATAGCCAAGCAGTTTGTATGGCAAAAACCCTACGATAAAGTTTGTGAATGGGAGTTTGAAACACCTGATGTAAAGTGGTTCTTAAACGGTCAGCTTAACATTACCGAAAACTGTTTGGACCGACACTTAGAAAGAAGAGGGAACAAACTAGCCTTGATCTGGGAGCCCAACGACCCGAAAGAAGCATTTGTGCGTTACACTTATCGTGAACTTCACGATAAAGTATGTGCTTTTGCAAATGGTTTAAAGAATAAAGGCATTAAAAAAGGAGATCGGGTAGTAATCTACATGCCCATGATTCCCGAATTAACCATAGCCGTTTTAGCTTGTGCTAGAATTGGGGCGGTTCATTCAGTGGTTTTTGCAGGCTTTAGCGCCAATGCAATGGCCGATAGGATTAACGACGCTCAAGCAAAAATGGTAATTACTGCTGATGGTCTTAACAGAGGAACCAAGCAAGTGCCCTTAAAGCGCGTCGTTAATGAAGCCTTAAGAGCTTGTGAATCCGTAGAAACAGTAGTTGTTTACAATTGCATCAACTGGTCGCCTGAAATGATAGAAGGCCGTGATTTTTGGTGGAACGATGTAATTAGTGGAATGAGCACCGTTTGTCCTGCTGAACCTATGAAATCTGAAGATATGCTCTTTATACTCTATACCTCAGGATCAACTGGAAAACCAAAAGGAGTAGTGCATACCTGTGGTGGATACATGGTTTATGCTGCATATTCTTTCCAAAATGTATTTCAATATACTGAAAGTGATGTTTACTGGTGTACGGCTGATATTGGCTGGATCACCGGTCATACTTATATCGTATATGGGCCAATGCTTTCCGGGGCTACTACTATGATGTTTGAAGGTGTGCCTACCTACCCGGACGCTGGGCGTTTTTGGCAAGTTTGTGATAAGCATGGGGTAAACCTTTTCTACACCGCACCAACTGCCATTAGAGCATTAATGGGACATGGAGATGATCATGTGTTAAGTTATAGCCTTGACTCATTAAAAGTTTTAGGAACGGTAGGGGAGCCCATTAATGAAGAAGCGTGGAATTGGTACAGAGTCCATGTAGGCAAAGAACGCTGTCCAATAGTTGATACTTGGTGGCAAACTGAAACGGGGGGAATCATGATCTCCGGACTTGGTGACCTAAGTCCTCAAAAGGCAGCTCATGCAGGCTATCCTCTTCCGGGAATTCAGCCCGTGCTATTGGATCAAGATGGAAAAGAGATTAACGAAAATGGAGTAGAAGGTTATTTATGTATTAAACACCCTTGGCCATCTATATTACGCACAACTTATGGTGATCATGAGCGCTGCAAGAATACCTATTTCTCACATTATGAAGGCTACTATTTTACAGGTGATGGAGCCAAGCGAGATGAAAATGGAATGTATCGGATCATTGGTAGGGTTGATGATGTGATCAACGTTAGTGGACACCGATTTGGAACAGCCGAAATTGAAGACGCCATCAACCACAATAAAATGGTGGTAGAGTCTGCCGTAGTTGGCTACCCTCATGATGTAAAAGGACAAGGTATATACGCCTACATTGTATGTGAAAACTTGCCGAAAGATGTTGAACTCGCTAAAGGTGAAATAATCGAGACGGTAGTTGAGCGTATTGGCAAGATCGCTAAACCAGAGAAAATACAGTTCGTAAGTGGCTTACCTAAAACGCGTTCAGGAAAAATAATGCGTCGCATATTACGTAAGGTCGCTGAAGGTGAGCCAGATAAATTAGGTGATACCTCTACCTTGCTAGACCCGGAAGTAGTAGAAGAAATAGTTGAAGGCGCGCTTTAAAAAGCTGTTAAACTGGAATTGGAATATAGGTATCATCGCCAGGAACTTTAGGAAACTTTTTACTTTCCCAATCTCTCTTGGCTTCCTGTAAGCGCTCTTTTGAGCTTGAAGCAAAATTCCACAGCAAGTAGCGTTCTTCAGGAAAGGGCTCGCCTCCAAATAGCAATAGCTTACTGCCTTTCGGAACTTGGATGCGACATGCAGTTTCACTTTTGCTGATCAACATCTGACCTGCGCTCACTTTTTCACCTTGATCCACTAGGTGACCTTCTACAATTACAAAAGCAATTTCCCCTTTAAGGTGGTCACGTAGATTCAATTCACCATCGGCCTTTGCTTCAACATCTACCATAAACATTGGAGAGTAGCCTTTTAAAGGAGACTGTTTGCCAAAGCCCTTTCCCGCTACTAGTCTAAAACGAAACCCTTCTTCCTCCCACTCAGGCAGTTCCTTGGCAGCATAATAATCAAAACGAGCTTTCATTTCTTCCTTTTCCTTTGGAAGGGCAAGCCAAATTTGATAGCCATGCATTATTTGACTTTCGAGTTTTCTTCTTTGCTGAGGTGTTCTTTCAGTGTGAGTAACTCCACTCCCAGATGTCATAAACCCAGCATCGCCGGCTTTGACAACTTCAACTGCTCCTGTGCTGTCTTTATGTTCAATTTGGCCCTCGTACAAATAGGTGAGGGTGCATAAACCAATGTGTGGGTGCTGGTCAACATCCATAAAGTGACCTTCTTTCAACTCTACAGGTCCCATGTGATCAATAAATACGAAAGGACCTACACTTCTTTTTTTTCGAAAAGGTAAAAGCCTACCTACTAAAAAGCGCCCGATATCTCTCTGACGCTCATCAACGACCATTTTATTATTCATAATCTAAAGGTAGTCTAAAATTTAGGCCAAAAAAAACCTCGAAGTGGAAACTCCGAGGCCTTTGTAATTATCAAATGAACTTTTATTTTTTGTCCGTCTTAACAAAAAGCTTTTCTTTAATTCTCGCTGCTTTACCAGTTCTTTTTCTCATGTAGAAAATTCTAGCTCTTCTAACAGATCCACTTTTATTTACTTTAATGCTTTCAATAAAAGGAGAACTCATGGGGAAAACTCTTTCAACTCCCATACCACCAGATACTTTTCGTACTGTAAAGGTTTCGCTAACGCCACTTCCTCTTCTTTGGATAACAGTGCCTTGAAACACCTGTACTCTTTCTTTGTTTCCTTCTCTAATTGTGTAAGAAACTGAAACGGTGTCACCTGCTTTGAAATCAGGAAGTTCGTTGGTTTCTACTAAGTCTTGTTCTACGAATTTTATAGCGTCCATGGCTTGAAGTATATAAGTCTCAAAAATTGGAACACAAAAGTAGACTTTTAAATTAAATCAACAAGCACTTATTCTGAATAATTTTTCATTGAATTAGGCCTTCTTTCTTGCGTTCGAGCTATGCTTTTTTCATGCCGCCATTCTTCAATTTTCTTTAGGTTTCCAGAACGCAGTATTTCAGGAACATGCCACCCATTATAGTTAGCAGGTCTGGTGTACACCGGCGGGGCTAACAGGCCATCTTGAAAGGAATCAGAAAGAGCAGAGGTTTCATCGTTTAATACCCCCGGCAGCAACCGGATAATGCTATCGGCTAAAACAGCTGCTGCTAATTCACCTCCTGAAAGAACATAATCTCCGATTGAAATTTCTTTGGTGATCAAATGTTGTCGCACTCGCTCGTCTACTCCTTTGTAATGTCCACAAAGCATGATTAAATTGCCTTTCAATGAAAGTTGATTACTGATCTTTTGGTTAAGTAATTCACCATCAGGGGTTAAGTAGATTACTTCATCATAGCTTCTTTTTGCTTTTAACGCCCCAATGCACCGGTCGATCGGCTCTATGTTCATCACCATTCCTGCCCCTCCTCCGAATGCGTAATCATCAACAGACTTTTGCTTGTCTAAACTGAAGTCTCTTAAGTTGTGAAGCACAACTTCTACCAACCCTTTTTGCTGAGCCCTTTTCAAAATAGAATCTGAAAAAGGACTCTCCAACAATTGGGGAAGAACCGAAATAATGTCAATCCGCATGCTTCAATTTTTAGCAAAATTAATGCTTTTATGCTCTTCCGCTTGTGATATGCTTTTTGGGCTGCTTATTTTTACAATTCTCAGTCTATCATGAAAAAAAAGAAGAAAAGAAAAATCCAAGTTGGTCTTATTTTATTCCTCTTGGGCTTTTCTGTTGCCTTGTTGTTTGTTTACCGCTATTACCAAAAGATTTACCAGCCCGCTGTTCAATTAGAGCAAGCTGAAGGTTATTATTACATTCATTCTAATTGGGATTTTAAAACCTTGGTGCAAGATCTTTATCAAAAGAAAATCATAGTTGATACCGCTTCTTTTATTTGGGTAGCAAAGCAGAAGTCTTTTTCTAAACCTAAAGCTGGGCGGTATCAGATAAACGATGGAATGAGCAACAACCAATTGGTTAATTTATTCCGGTCAGGCAAACAGCTTCCGGTTAAGCTTAGCTTTAATAGTTTAAGAAGTAAGCAAGCGCTAGCCTCTCGTGTAGCAGAACAAATAGAGGCTGATTCTGCTCAGTTGATGCAGTTGCTAGAAGACCCTGAAACAGCTTCTAAATATGGTTTTACCAAGAGAACTTTCATTTGCATGTTTCTACCCAATACTTATGAGTTTTATTGGGATACCCAAGCAGCTGATTTTATAGCAAGAATGGCCAAAGAGTACAAGCGTTTTTGGAATCAAGAACGGATATCAAAGGCAAAGGCGCTTAACTTATCGCAATCTGAAGTGAGTATTTTAGCTTCTATCGTTCAAGCGGAACAAATGGCTCATCCTGATGAGCGGCCAAAGGTTGCGGGATTGTACATTAATCGTTTAAGGCGTGGTATGCGCTTGCAATCAGATCCAACCTTGATTTATGCTTTAGGTGATTTTAGCATTAAAAGGGTGTTAAACCGACATAAAGCAGTAGATTCTCCATACAACACGTATAAATATACAGGCCTCCCTCCAGGTCCCATTTACCTACCAGATCGATCTTCTATTGAGGCTGTGCTTAACTACCAAAAGCACGACTATTTATACATGTGCGCCAAAGCAGATTTCTCTTCTTACCACAACTTTAGCAAATCTTTAAGGCAACATAACATTTACGCCAGACAGTATCAGCGAGAGCTGAATAGACGCAAGATAATGCGCTAATTTTAATACATTTGCCCCCCTAAAAAAGAAATTAGAAAATGTCGAAAATTAAGTTTGGAACAGACGGATGGCGTGCCATCATTGCTGAGGAATATACGGTAGAAAATGTAGCCAGGGTTTCCATTGGAACCGCGAATTGGTTAAAAGCTAACTTTGAAGAACCTTCAGTGGTAATTGGCCACGATTGTCGTTTTGCGGGAGAGCTTTTTGCTGAAACTGCTGCTAAAGTATTTGCCGATAGTGGCATAAAAGTATATCTAGCAAAGGGGTTTGTTACCACTCCTATGGTTTCTCTAGGAACTTTAGAAAAGAAGGCTTCATTGGGAGTAGTTATTACAGCTTCCCATAACCCGCCATCTTACAATGGTTATAAGCTAAAAGGTAGTTTTGGTGGACCTTTACTTCCCGCTCAAGTGCAGGAGGTAGAAGACTTGATTCCTGACGTTAATACCATAGACCTAGATGCTATTGATCTTAGCGCTTTTGAAGCAAAGGGAACAGTAGCAGATCTTGACCTTGAAACAATGTATGTTAAGCATGTTGA
Source organism: uncultured Flavobacteriales bacterium (assembly GCA_913056345.1). GTDB lineage: Bacteria > Bacteroidota > Bacteroidia > Flavobacteriales_E > Vicingaceae > CAJXMH01. Next base: position 54,974 of record CAJXMH010000001.1, read on the forward strand.
GCAAAGCTTTGACATGGAAGCAATTCGTAACTCTAATATGAATTTTGCTTTTGATGCGATGTTCGGAGCAGGGCAAAATGTGATGCGTCGCCTGTTTCCTGATCTGACTTTTTTACATTGCGATTACAATCCTGGTTTTGAGGGGCAAGCTCCTGAGCCTATTCATCGAAATTTAGGGGAGTTCTCAGAAATGATCAGACTTTCAGAAGGGGAGATTGATTGTGGTTTAGCCGTTGATGGCGATGCTGATCGAATTGGATTATACAATAGCAAAGGTGAGTTCGTAGACTCCCATCACATTATTTTGCTACTCATCAAATACCTAGTAGAAGAGAAAAAGATGGGAGGTAAAGTAGTGCTTGCTTTCTCTGTTTCGCCAAAAGCAAAGAAAATGTGCGAACTACTTGGATTAGATATTGAGGTTGTAAAAATTGGCTTCAAGCACATTGCTGGTCACATGGTTAACGAAGATGTGCTATTGGGTGGAGAAGAATCAGGAGGAATAGCCATTAAAGGCCATATACCTGAGCGCGATGGAATTTGGATGGGCTTAACCATTTGGGAATACATGGTAAAATCAGGTAAGACGTTGGAGCAGCTTATTGATGGAGTTTATGAAATGGTAGGTAGCTTTAAATTTGAGCGAATCGACTTGCATTTGCAGGAAGCTGATAAGCTAAGAATCATGCAAAACTGTGCTGATGACAAATACAAATCATTCGGCGGCTACAAAGTAAATTCTGTTGACAAGATAGACGGCTATAAGTACTATTTTGACAATGATGAATGGGTCATGATCAGACCTTCAGGAACTGAGCCTGTTTTGCGCACTTATGCTGAATCAAATGATACTGAGGGTGCCTTTAAAATTCTAAAAGAGGTACACGAAACCATAAAAAAGTAAAACGTTACAGTTGCAAAGCCCCTTGAAAGTAAATCAAGGGGCTTTTTTATGCCCTAAAGTTTGTGGTATATCTTGGAAATAATCTTCCAGCCCTCTTCGTAGCGGTATAAAGAAATGTAATCTAGATAGGTTTGGGTTTTGCCTTCATAGTATCTAACCTTGGCTACTGCTACGTCTCCGCTTACATCAATAAAATCAAACTCCAAAGAGACTTGATTGCCCTCTTTTCTTGGTAGTTTGCCGCTTGCTAAACTCTTTTTCTTATACTCTTTCCAGCGCTCTAAACTTAGCAGGTCTAGTTTTTCGCTGTTACCCCTACTGATCATGCTAAAGTCGGGGTGAAAACCGCGGTCGATCTTATCCATGTTTCCCTCATTTTGCAGTCCCTCAGCATAGGCTAGTTGAATCAATTCTGAAATTGCTTTTTGATCAGTATTGTATTCCTGAGAGAAAGAAGGAGTCAGGTAGAGACTTAATAAAACGAAGATAGCGTATTTCATGACTTTTTTAAATAAAAAAACCCACAAGCATCTTGTGGGTTTCGTTGTTTGTAATCCAGCTTTAGTTGGCAGATTTGAATAGATCTAAATATTCTCTTACTTCAGCCTGAAGTTCTTCTGCGTCAAGGTTTTTAATGTTGTATTCTGATTCGTCTTCTTCTGAAACTTCTTTGATCATTTCTCCATTACTGAAGTAATAAAGTTTATCAATTTTTTCCTTTTCTTTACCTCGCTCACCTTCTCCATTATCCTCAATCACAGCTAAAATTAATTGCTCATCAGCCAAGTAGAATTCTTCGGTTCTTTTGCTGATGTCCGCATAGGGATAAGTCTTGATTCTAACAACTGCTCCGTTTTCATCAGTGTAGTAATCTATTTTACTCCACTTTTGCTTAACCTTTGCTCTAAGGCTATCGGTTTTCAATACAGTTGCTTCTCCGAGGTTTTCTTCTATAGCGCTTCTTGTTTCGTCTATTTCAGAAACAAGCGATTCAATTGTTTCTTCAGATAAAGTTTCATCTGTATTAGTTTCTTTAGCTTCAACTTCTGTCGATTTTTCAGTTGTTGTTTCTGCTTCTTTTACTTCTTTATTTTCTACTTGACCTTGGCAGGCAAAAAGAAATGAGGCAGCAATGATGCCTATGCTTAATTTGTTCATTTTAATTACTCAATTATTGATTAATGAAGTTACAAATTTAAGGAAGCAATCAATCCCTTGATTGGGTTTTCAAAAAAATCATTTTGACTTATGTTTTTAATAACCCCTTTACCTTGATCCAAAAGAGCACCGAAGCAGGATTATCAGATTTAGCTAAGAAGGGAAACTCGTTAATCTTTTCAGTAAGCAAGGCCTCACTTTCAATGAAGTTTTCTATTTGGTCTTCTTGGAAAAATGCCATTTTCCAATTTTTAAATACCCGTTCTTCAGCTTCAAATCTCCCTAAGGTGGTGACATTATAGTGTCGCTCATCCTTTTTTATTTTTTGGTATAAGGCTTCTAAATTGGCCTCTTCACCTTCTAAAAATTGAATGTAGCGTTGATTGTGATAGATCAAGCAACCGCTAATGCCTAAAGGGCCATTGTTTCTTTCTGACTGTTGCAGAATAGTTTCTACCTCTTCTTTTGTAGCGGGTGAAGTAGCTCTTGAGCGATAGATTAGTTGGTGCAGCATAGAAAAATTGGCCGTCATGGTTTGTACGCCCCTAAATTACCATCTTTATGTAAATATTGCATAAACACCGAAATATCTTATGATTCCTTGCTTGCTTTGTATCCAATTAAGCTATTGCCGAACATTAAACTTTACTAAGAGTTGCATCTTTACTTTTACACATGAAAAATTTAGGCTAGTAAATGCGCTTTTTTGATGAACAGTCAGCAGAAGATCTGGAGTTTCCTAAGATTAGGAATTGGCTACAGGCAAAGGCTCAAACAGCTAGTATTCAGGATAAATTCAAGCAACTACAAACTTATCGTGACCATAAGCAAGCGGAACGAAGTTTGGTTTTGACCCACGAATTACAGCAAATTCGAAATCAAGGCTTGCGCTTTCCAAGGCTAGAGTTGAAAGAAGTCAAAAAAGAGATTCGTCTACTAGAGATTAGCGGTTCGGTCTTGGAGGTAGATAGTTTTATTAACTTGTTGGATACAAGTCGTTTAGTCAACGATCTTTTTGCCTTTTTCAAGGCAGAAGAACCATCCTTTTACGAGCTGAAGTCGCTTCTTCAAGATGCCTACCCCACAAAGACTATAGAAAAACTAATGGAACGTATTTTCGATAGTCGTTTCAAAATAAAGGACGATGCTTCTGAGGATTTATTACAGATCAGACAATCCATTAGCACCAAACGCAGACAAATTAATCGAAACTTCAATAAAGTGTTGAAATCAGCACAGGCAAAGGGCTATGTTGGAGATATAAAAGAAAACATAATCGATAACCGCAGAGTGTTGACGGTACTGTCTTCTTATAAAAGAATGGTAGATGGGGGAGTACTTGGTGCTTCTAAAACCGGTTCCCTAACTTATATTGAGCCTAAAGCTAATCAGTCCCTGAATTTAGAGCTCGATCAGTTAGTAGATGATGAGCGAAAGGAAGTTCGAAAGATATTAGCGGAGTTGACCGATCAGATTCGAGCAGATTTGCACTTGATCAAGGCTTATCAGCAAATCGTGCTTGCTTTAGATGAATTGAATGCTAAATTTAAATTAGCCCAAAAACTGGGAGCTATCAAACCGAAGTTGAACTTTTCAGATCAGCACTTTTACTTGAAGGATGCCTATCATCCGATTTTAATGCAAAAGAATAAAGCAGCCAAACAAAAGACCATTCCACAGACTTTTGGATTAGATGCTGCTAAACGCATTTTGGTCATATCGGGGCCAAATGCAGGAGGTAAATCTATAACCCTTAAAACTATGGGACTCTTGCAGCTGATGGTTCAAGCGGGTTTAGCTGTGCCAGTTTCAACTGAAAGTAAGTTTGCTTTTTTTGATTATATCTTATCTGATATAGGAGATAATCAGTCTATTGAAAATCAGCTGAGTACCTATAGTTATCGTTTGCAAAGGATGAAGTTTTTTTTAAGCAAAATGGGCCCCAAGTCACTCTTGCTGTTAGATGAGTTTGGCACAGGCTCTGATCCTGATCTTGGCGGAGCTTTAGCTGAGGTGTTTTTTGAAAAGCTATACGCTTCGCAGTCTTTTGGGGTATTAACGACCCATTATTCCAATATCAAATTAAAAGCGGCACAATTAGCAGAAGCAGAGAATGCGAATATGCTTTTCAATCGCAAGACATTAAAGCCAGAATACCAATTGATGGTAGGTCAGCCGGGTTCTTCTTTTACTTTCGAAGTAGCACAAATGAATGGGATTCCCAAAGAAATGCTGCAAGAGGCGAGGCAAAAAGTTGACAGTCAAAAAGTGAAGTTTGATAAATTAATCTCTGATCTGCAAAGAGAAAAGTCTGTGCTTCAAAAACTAAAACGCGATAGCTATGATGCTAAGGTTGAAATGGAGCAACAAAAAGAGACTTATGAAGCGAAGAGTGAGCATTTTGAAGAACGCTTAGAACGACAACAAAAACGCATTGAGCGAAATGATAAATACCTAAGTCACGGTCAGAAGATGCTGCAGTTCATTCAGCAAATGCCCAAGAGTAAAAGCAAGCAAAAAGACCATTGGCAGCTCATCAAGAAATATGTGACCATTGAAAAGGCTAAGCTGGATGAGGCCATCAGAAAAGCACAAGCAGAACAACGCAAGCAGGAAGCAAAACAGAAAGCCGCCCAACAGAAGAAGAAAAAGAAAAAAGCGAATCCACAAAAACAGAAAGTGAAACCTAAACCAATAACAGTTGGGCAAAAGGCTAAATTGAAGAACAGCAAACAAGTAGGAGAGGTGATTCAGATTGACGGAAATCAAGCCACGGTGCTATTTGGAGTGATGAAAGCTAAAGTAAAATTGAGCGAATTAAAAGGAGTATAAATACACTAGAACTTTTCTGTTTGTCGACTGTCTACTGATTATGAACCAAACATTTCCGAACTGGATGAGCAGTGTTTTAAAAGCTGCTGCGATCTACAACATTCTCTGGGGCGCTTGGGTAGTGCTCTTTCCTCAAACCTTTTTTTCGTGGACGGGTATGGAGCCACTCACACATCCCACCGTATGGCAAGGCACAGGCATGATTGTGGGCGTTTATGGCTTAGGATATTGGTGGGCATCTTTTGATCCGTTAAGGCATTGGCCTATCATTGCAGTGGGTTTTCTAGGAAAGATCTTTGGTCCCATTGGGTTTGTATTCAATCATTTTATTTTAGGAGAAGTTCCTTTTCAATTTAGCTACACCATGATCACGAATGACCTGATCTGGTGGATTCCATTTTATTTAATCTTACTGCATGTTCACCGAACTACGCGCTGGAGACTCCGATCCTAAAAAGTGGGGATTTTATGCATTAATGGTGTTTTATGCCTTTGCGGGTTTAAATCACTTTCTGATGCCTGATTTCTACTTAGGCTTAATCCCAGATTACTTTGATTCTAAACCAACTTACAACGCTTTAGCAGGGGTTGGAGAGATCTTAGTAGCGATTGGATTATATTATCCGCTTAGCAGAAAAGCGGGAGTTTATGGTATTCTTTTTTTACTGCTGGCCTTTATACCTGCTCACATTGACTTTATTCGAGTGGGTGCTTGTGTGACCGATAGTTTGTGTGTGCCTGAATGGGTAGCTTGGGTTAGGTTGATCCTAATTCATCCGTTCTTAATTTGGTGGGCATGGATCTATCGAAATTACCGCATAAAAGATTAAGATGGTTGACCTTTGTATTCGTCTTTTCGTTGATACTGCCTTGTTAATGCTTATCTGGATGACACAATTGATTGTTTATCCTTCTTTTACTTATTTGAAATCCGATGCAGTAAGCAAGTGGCATCCTTTGTACACCAAACGCATATCAGTTTTGGTTGCGCCACTTATGCTCTTTCAGCTTTTTTATGTGGCCTTTCAGCTCTTTGTTGCACCCTCTTATTACCAAGCTGGTAGCCTGTTCATAGTAGTGCTTACTTTCTTGATCACTTTTGTAAAGGCGGTGCCGAAACACGCAGCGGTTGAGACTAATCCCAATCAAGCTAAAAGTATTTTTCAGCAATTAGTAGCCATCAATTGGCAAAGAACCTTTTTGTACTCCGCACTTTTTGTGTGGACAGTTTTTGAGTTATACCTAAAACTAACTTCCTAAGGCTTTGCTTATCTTTTCAACCTTTAAGACATGAATATGCACATGAGAACGATTAGCACTTTAATCCTAGCTCTATTGGTGAGTTTTTCTGCTCAAGCCCAACTATTTGGCAAGAAAAAGAAGGAGACAGAAAAAGAAAAACAAGAAAAAGGGAATTATTACGATTTAGTAGGAGGCGCCAAAGTAAAAAGCGATTCTGGGGTTTTTCTCCTGCACCAAAAAGAAGAGGATTATTTTTTTGAAATCCCTTTAAGTCTGCTAAACCGTGACTTTTTATGGGTTAGCAGGATCGCTAAAATTCCCAATGGTTTTGGAGGAGGTTATATCAATGCGGGTTCAAAAACCAATGAACAACTTGTACAGTGGTCTAAATCCGGTAAAAAGGTATTGCTGCGGTCTTTTTCTTACCAAAGCGTTGCAAATGATACGTTGCCCATTTTCCAGTCGGTGGCCGATAACAACTATGCTCCTATCATTGCAGCTTTCAAAATAGAAGATTATAATCCTGACTCTACCGCTTTGCTGATTAAGGTAAATGAGCTCTTTTTAAAGGATGTAAAAGCGATTAGTGGTTTGTCATCTGGAATTCGTAAGGCATACAAAGTGAGTAAACTCGATCAAGACCGAAGTTTTATTAGCCGTTTTCAAACTTTCCCTGAGAATGTGGAAGTGAGACAGGATTTGACTTATTCAGCTTCCAAGCCTCCATCAGCTAGTCGTACAGGAACCATCTCCATGCAATTGAGTCAATCCATGTATTTATTGCCTGAAAAACCCATGCAAGCAAGAGCTTTTGATCAAAGGGTAGGTTGGTTTACCATCAGTCAGATCGACTACGGTTCTGAGGCACTCAAGGCAGACCAAAAGCGTTACATTAGAAGATGGAGACTAGAGCCTAAAGATCCTGAGGCTTATGCAAGGGGTGAGTTAGTGGAACCTAAAAAGCCAATCATTTATTATTTAGATCCTGCTACTCCTGAGCGCTGGAGACCTTATTTCAAGCAAGGAATTGAAGATTGGCAAGTGGCTTTTGAAGCAGCAGGCTTTAAGAATGCTATTCTGGCTAAAGAGGCACCTAGCCCTGAAGAAGATCCTGATTGGAGTCCCGAAGATGCTCGTTTTTCAACTGTGCGTTATGTAGCAACTACCACGCGGAATGCCATGGGACCTAGTGTGAGCGATCCTCGTTCGGGTGAAATTATTGAAAGTGATATTGTGTGGTATCACAACCATTTGCGCTCATACCGTAACCGCTATCTTCTAGAAACAGGGGCGGCAAACCCTAAAGCGAGAACTTTAGAAACTCCAGAAGAAGAGATTGGAGAAATGATGCGCATGGTTATTGCCCATGAAATCGGACATGCGCTTGGTTTACCCCATAACATGAAAGCCAGCTATGCCTATCCAACAGATTCGCTTCGTTCAGCTCGCTTTACCCAAAAATGGGGGCTAGCTTCAACTTTAATGGATTATACTCGATACAATTATGTGGCTCAGCCTGGTGATTCAGGAGTAAGGTGGGTGCGCATGTTAGGCCCTTATGACCTTTACGCTATTAATTGGGGTTACCGTTATTTTCCTCAGCTAAATTCTGCAGAAGCTGAAAAGCCAGTCTTGGATAGCATGATCAGGGCAAAAGCAGGCGATCCGGTCTATTTATTTGGCGGAAGAAACAGTTTTGACCCAAGCTCCCAAACTGAATCTGTTGGGGATGATCCTGTAAAGGCAAGTAGCTATGGCATGAAAAACTTGAAGGTCGTGGCTGAGAACCTTGCTGAATGGACGGCAAGTCCGGGAGAAGGTTATGCAGACTTGGAGGAATTGTTTGGGGAGTTGTTAGGAGTTTGGAGAAGGTATTCTGGACATGTGATCACCAATATTGGCGGAGTTTATGAGGAGCTCAAAACTACAGAAGATGATGGCTTTGTATACCAACATATTGCCAAGGAAGAGCAGGAGAGGAGCATGGAATTTTTGAATGAAAGCGTGTTTAATTCACCCAAATGGTTAATGCAAGAGGCTATTTTAGCCAACATTGCTCCTTACAAAACCATTGAAAAGATTAGCAAAACACAAGAGCGGCTTTTGAGGCAGCTTTTATCTGAGAACAGAATGCAGCGTATGCTTGAGAATGAGGTAATAAACCAAGACCAAGCGTATAGTTTGCAAGAAATGCTAGCAGATCTGAGAAAAGGACTGTGGTCGGAAGTTTATCGATCGCAACCCATTGACCATTTTAGAAGAGCCTTACAAAATGCTCATGTAGCCCGCTTAGCAGAATGGACAGAGGAAGAGACCGTTGAGCCAAACGAATACCGTTCGCATGCTAGGGCAGAATTGAAAGCGATTGAACGTCTGGCAAGCCAAAAGGCTCGGACTTATCCAGATGGCGCAGAGCGTTATCATTTAGAGGCTATAGCAGCTTCTGCCAACAAAGCATTGAAATCGGACTAAAGCCTATGTGGCTTTGATTAGGTATTGATAAGGTAGTAGGTCCAGAAGGACTTCCTCTATTTCAAAGCCTGCAGCTTGAAGTTCTTGAACAACAATTTCCCTGCTGATTTTATGGTCTACTGAAGGTCCCATGGGAAGTTCCTTTTTGAAGAAGTCAATCACCACTAGCTCACCATTTTTATTCAAACCATCTTTTACCTTTTTGAAATAGGCGATACGATCTTCGATGTGGTGGTAGGTATTGACGATCAAAACGAGATCAACTTCTCCTGCATCTAGGGCAGGAGAGTCGTAGGGTATTTTCCTGCACTCAATGACATCCAGTTTTTCGTCTTCAATGCGTTTTTCAATGTGATCAAGAAACTCTTGGTTTACATCAGCAGCAATGACTTGAGCACCCTTGGCGGCTAATTTCACAGAAAAATAGCCAGAACCTGCTCCTATGTCCATTACCTTTTTGCCTTCCAGTTCTCCTATATAATTCAATACTTTCTCAGGCTGTTGGTATTCATCACGTTCCTTTGATTCAAAACGTTTGATCAATTCAGCTACTTCATGCCGGTGCATTTCTTGATTAGCCTGATTTGATGAGTTTGCATGGTGCTGATGGTGCTTTGGCTGATCACCCTTTTTGACCGTTTGGTCTTTTTGAGCACTTTCTGCGCATGCATGCAGGATAAAAGGAAGTAGTAAGAAGACAAGGGACTTGAATGGCATTTTTATGGGGATTAGAATTACAGTTCTTCAACAAATTGCTTGAAAACAGCCTGATGCTGCTGAAGATCGAAATCTGGCGAAACTGAAACTCGAACAATGTAATCCTTATCACCCTCTTTGGTAGTCCCTTGGGTGGAAGTAGCAGGAATAGTCCAATAGCAACCCTTTAGCTGACCATAACTCACGCAATACTTGCTTTCCTGAGGTATTTGCTCGATCATCATCTTGATCAGTTTCAAGTTTAGCTCTCTTTTGTAGGCTTCGCGTTCTGCTTCATTTTTGCCTTTAGTTGGTAGGTCTAAAGAAAATACTGAAGGGGTAAAACCTGCTTCAACAACTTCGTCAGATACAAAATTGATCTTCGCCTCAGGCAAGCTTTTTCTGATAAAGGAAACAAAGTCTCTGGTATTCTCATAAGCTTTTTGAATGCGCTCAAGCATAGAAGGCATTTGCTCGGCTAGCAAAGCAATTTGCAGATCGGTGGCTTGGTTCTCACAAATCTTTAAATGCCTTTCGATTTTTGGCATAAGATCAGCTGCCTCATGATTGGCTGTGCAATAGCCTGCAGTGCACTTTCCACCACTTGGAAATTTAGAACCACTAACGTAAGCAATGCTCCTTACCTTAGACAGGATATTATTTTCTGCCAAGAATTGCACATTTGGGCAAAATGTTTGGTCTAGAATAAATACAGCCGGTATGGCATCCTCACCCTTAACAGTTTTACGCTCCTTGCTCAAAGCTGCTCTTAAGGCTTTAAGGTCTGGTACTTCAACCCTCGGATTGGTAGGGATTTCAGCGATAATATAAGGAATGGCATCAAGTTGAGCTACTTGCTCAAGCACCTGTTCGGTGCTCTGAACCATATCGTTGTTTCCATCTACCGGAAGGTCAAGAATCTCAACTTTAGGGTGAACCGCAGCTAATCTTCTCGCTTGGTCATTGGTTCCTCCATAGCAGTTTGGGGGGACAATGATCTTGATGTCATGATTGGGATGTCTTTCTAGGGCATCATCTACCAATCCCATCATAATGGCGTATTGCGTAGAAAGACCGCTAGAAGCAATCAAAGGCTTAATGTCTGTGCCTGTAATGGACTGTATGTTTTCGATTACCTGAGCTCTATTTTCGGCTGATTGAGAGTCAGCTGCTTTGACTTCTAGCTGACCAGTCAATTGTTGAAGTGCTATGTAGCAGTCTTCAGGAGTCATGGCAATGGTTTCTCTTCGGCGTACATGCTGAATAGCTGAAACGTAGGAATCCACATCAGTATGGTGAATTGTGAGTACGCTTCCCATTTTAGGGTAAGTAAGCAAATGAAAGTCTAGACCTGAGATCGGTTCAAAAACACTTACTTTTTCTTGATCCTCGATCAATACCGTACTTCCTTTAAAATGAGGTATTGAATCATCTTCAGCTAACTTTTGAGTTTCAAACTGGAAGCCGTAAATTGACTTCACTATTTCCTCGTCAAAAGCGGCAGGTAATTGGTCACGGTAGAGCAATAAGGTGTTTTTTTCATCTTGATAGTTCTTGCGTAAGATAGCGAGTAGGGGCATGGTTTGAGAAGCAAAAGCAATTACTTGCTCATTGGCTATGTTTTGGAATTTTGCAAGAGCCCATTCCAATATGGAAGAAAGTGGATGCCCTAATCGGATGTAATCATAAGCGGTTGGCAGTTCAGCAAAGGCATTGGTCTCGGCTTTATGCGCTTCAAATAAACGCTCAAACTCTTCAAGGAATTCTATTTTTGCCTTTTCTTCATGGTAAATGTCAAGACGATGGGTGGTCAGCCTGCGCCAATCTTCAGGACTTTGTTCAACAACTTTTTCAAGGTAAGCTAAAACATCTTTATTGCTCATATTCTGCCATTTTAGTGCGCTTGCAAAGGTATTGTTAATCTTCTGCTCGTCTAAGCTTTTTGGTGATTAATCCTTTGAAAAAGGAGGGTTTGAATTGCCGCAAATTAGGTAAATACGTCTTTCTTACTCAGCTTGAACTTCTTTAGTGGCTAGAGCGATTTATGGTGATTGTCCTGCTTACTCTGTACTTCTTTCTTCGGCAAGTTGAAGGGCCCGGTAAGCGTTTATAATGCCGCCGCTTTTGGCAAGTTCAGAAAACTTATTTTTAGATCTTTCCTTACTAGCAAGGTTTGGAGCGTAGACTTTTCTTGGTTTTTTTGGTTTGTAGCTACTTTCCATCAAAAGTTCAATTAGCTCCTTTGCTTTTAGTTCAGGGTAATATGCCAAAACTAAAGCAGCCACACCTGATACCACAGGGGCGGCTATGCTGGTTCCATTGCTTTGACTGTATGTGCTGCTTGAATCCAAGGAAATCATATCCACGCCGGGCGCAAATAGATCGACTTGTGTTGCACCGTAATTAGAAAAAACACCCGCGATCATTTTATCGAGTTCTTTTTTGTTGGCACCAACATTCAAGAAGTTACCTGCTTCTGATCCGTCTGTGAGCATGTCGCTTGGGAATCTTTTATTACGGTCAATGTTCTTTCCTTCATTGCCTGCGGCATGCACTAGCAAAACCCCTCGTTTTTCGGCATAAAGAATGGCGCTATCTAAAAAAGCTTGATTGGGGGAATAACCCTTCCCAAAACTCATGTTGATGATGTCTGCTCCATTGTCTACGGCATAAATTATGCCCAAAGCAACATCTTTGTCACGCTCATCTCCATCCGGTGTAGAGCGTATGGCCATAATTTCCACTGATTCTGCTACACCCTTGATTCCAAGCTTATTTTGTCGGTTTGCCGCAATAATTCCTGCCACTGAAGTGCCATGGTCAGCTCGTGGTCCGATCACATCAGGATTGCCATAATTTCGATCCGAAAGGTCGTCTGGATCATCAGCTGTTAAACTTCTAGGCTCAAAGTCCAAGTTGAGGTAATGGTCTAAGTAAAGTGAATTTCGGTCTCGCATGCGGTTTAAGCCAGCCTGGGTGGCCCCTTGTGAATACTTTTGACTGAGAAATTCTTTGGCCCATCTTTCATGGCTCTCTACCGGTTCTATTTTTTCAAGTTCTGCTAAACCTTGTACCTCTACTTCAAAAGCATCTTTTAGGATCAGGTGTGCACTTTCCCATTTTTCGAGAAAGGAATCTAGGTTCTTTTTCTCTTTAGATTTCTTTTCTACTAGGTTCTCATATTCTTTTAAAGCCTCTTCATAATAAGGTTGAGTAGAATCCCTTTCGCGCACAATTCTAGTCATTTCAAGGTTTTCATATAAAATATTTTCACCCTTAGCATTTCCAATGAAATTCCAACCGTGCAAGTCGTCTACGTAGCCATTTTGGTCGTCATCGATTCCGTTTCCAGCTATTTCGTCTTCATTGGTCCAAATTTTACCTTCTAAGTCTTCATGTTCAATGTCAACCCCACCATCAATCACTGCTACTACCACAGTCTTTTTAGGTTCAAGGTCCTTTAAAAGTTCGCGATAAGCTTTATCAATGCTAGCGCCCATTACCTCGTCTTCGTTAATATCTTGATGGAACCAATTGATAAGTTCAGGGTCAAAGGCTTCCACATCTTTTTCTTGGGTAAAGACTTGTTGTGTGATCAGGAGGACGAGCAGTAGGCTAAGGACTTTTTTCATAATGTATGATTCTTCGGGCGGTGAAATTACACAGTTGATTTCAATAAGGATTTGTTTAAAAAGCTAGTGGATGCGATAAATGTTGAGTAGGACTAAGTGAGGATGATCCATGAGTAGCTTTTCATTTGGAAGAGCTAGGTTACCCAAAGAAAATTAGTTGAAACTTTCTTTTAAATTGATAATTAAATCATTTAGATCATCATTGATAATATCCCAAACAATCTGATAGTCAACACCAAAATATTCATGGATTAAACGATTGCGATAACCTCTTAATTGTTTCCACGGAATTTCGGCATGTTGATTTTGAAAATCAGGGTTAACTCTTGAAGCTGCATCGCCAATTACTTCAAAGTTTCGAACAACAGCATCAATGGTCTTGTCATCTTTTATAAATTCGTTAAAGGTATACTCAAAAGTGTATTTCTGAATTTTTAGAGCAGCCTCTAGCATATCTTTCACAAGTAATAAGTTATCGCGCCTAGACATAAATCAGGTCTTCCTTAATGGAATTATAATAAGCCGGTTTAATGCCGTTTTTAGAAATGAGGTCAACTTTTTGACCCAAATATTTTTCAAGTTCATCGGCTAAGTCAATAAAACGGGAACCGATTTTTCCATCAATTTCTACTAAAATATCAATGTCGCTATTAGCATTATGATCTGCACGAGAATAGGAGCCAAATAGAGCTAACTTAGAAATAGGGTATTTCTCGACAAGCGGAACTTTTAATTCTTTAAGCTTTTGAATGACCTTATCTGTAGAACTCATCTATCAAAGATAATCAATCAATCTTATTATTTAAAAATGGAAAGTTTTAGCTAGCTTGAATTTAAAGTGAGGGATGATAAAGGCTTTAGAACGGGATAGGTGTAAGACTAGAAACTTGAAAAGAGAAAGAATGGAAAACATGAAGAGGTAAAAGAGAAAGAATTGAAGAGCGTGAACAGTTAAATAGATTGAAAAGTGTGAAAAGAAGAAAAGTTAAAAAGAGTAAGTGTTAATAAGGATTTGTTTTAAAAGCTAAGGATCGGAAATACGAATAATCAGCTAGAACCACATTGTGAGCTATGGCGCAGTTCAGCATCTTCCGATAGAGGTTAATGGAGAAGTATTTCATGCGTCTACTATAATAAGCAGATGCTAGATAAAATTAATAGGGGAGGTTAATTCAAATGAGGGTAGTCGGTTACTACTTAAACCACGCGATAGAATCGCACGCTCATGCGGAGCTTTAAGCAGGCGGTAAAAGCTCATTAATCAATTCCCAGTATGCTTCAAAATTTGCCAAGTTGTTGTGTTCTCCCTCAGGAATGCTAACAAAGTCGATCGAAGGGTTTACATCGATCAACCGCCGACTGTTTTCAATGGGAACAATCGCATCTTCCGTACCCTGTATAATTGTGATCGGACAACTTACTTGTTGGATGAATTGGTAGCTTGGAAACTTAAATTTCAAAAGATTGCTTACCGGAAAAATAGCGTAGGTCTTTTTAACCAATGACTCTAGGCTGTAAAAAGGGGTTTCTAAGATCAATTGATGGGGCTGCCGCTTTGAAGCCACGTAGTTGGCAAAAGTGCAGCCCAAAGAACGGCCGTAAACCGTAATGGAATCGGCATCAGACAACTGCAAGCTTAGATCGTACCATTGCAGAGCATCTTCATACAACAAACTTTCCGTACGCTTTCCGGTACTTTTTCCATAGCCGCGGTAGTCCACTACCAACACCTCATAACCAAGCTCAACAAAAGGGTTTACAATTTCTCCCCAACGACTTAGGTCACCGGCATTTCCATGAAAATACAGGATTAAGCCACGCGGCTCAGCTAATTTAAAATGCAGTCCGTGTAAGTTGGCACCGTCCTTTGTTCGAATGGACTTTTCTTCAAAGGGAGTCTCAAATTGAAAGCGGTAGTCTTGCTCCAGGGTGTCAGCCTGAAAAATTAAGCTTTCCTGAAAAGTGTAAAGCAGCATAAAAGCAGTGCCATAAACGGCTAATAAAACAAGCAAGAGGCGAATCACCAATCTCATCTTAATTGGAATCGTGTTTAACTTGATGACTGGTGGTACTCAGGTCGATTTCAATTTCTTTATTGGTGAGAATTTCACTTAGCATCTGATGATAGGACTTAAACTGATTTAAATTTTTATGTCCCCCATCAATGACCGGCCAAAGGCGACTGCGGTCAGGATTGATCTTGGATAATTTCACACTACTAGAAAAGGGAATTAATTTATCATTGGTGCCATGAATGATGTGGATGGGACATTGCACGTACTTGATCCATTTATAGGTGGGTAAGGGATACTTTAAGATGAGCGATAAGGGCATGAAAGGGGCATAACGCTTGGTTACATTTTTTAAACTGTAATAGGGCGCATCTAGAATGAGCATTTTGGGCCGGTTAATAGAGGCCAGTTTAGTGGCAAAGCCAGAACCCAAGGAACGGCCATAGAGTATAATGTATTTTTCATCTACTATGGTTCTGATTTTATCATAGATGGCCTGCAAATCATTTTTGATGGCTTTTTGTGAACGCCGTCCGGTACTTTTTCCAAAACCGCGGTAATCCACCATGATAACATCGTATCGGTGACGGTTAAAGTCTACCGCAAACTTTCCCCAACCTTTCATGCTTTTGGAGTTTCCTTTGAGGTAAAGCACCACGCCAATGGGTTTGTCTACCTTAAAATGCAGGCCATTGATGTTGGCGCCGTCGCGGGTTTTAAAATCATATTCAACTACCTCTTGATTGTCGTATTGATATTGAAAATCAGCCGGGAGCACCTCAGGCTTAAAGAGGAGGTAATCCTGCAAGTAATACAAGAGGATGCTGATGAGCAAATAAATGCCAAGCACCCAAAACAATAGGCTAGTCCACCAGGGCATATTAGGTATTCCGTTTAGGGTATACTGCGTTGTAGTTTTGATAAAGATAGCATTTGTCTGCTAAAGAGTTACATGCTGCTTTTTTTTGGCAGTTCGTTGTTCCGAAACTTCGGGATTGCCTGCCCGTCCGGTAGGCGGGCCTGCCTGGATGAACTTTTTCGGGCTGGTGAGAGCTAGACAAAAAGGAGCAGTGAAGCAGGAGAAATCTTATAAATTTAAAACACCGAAAGTTTCATTGAAAGGAGATTCTATAGAGATAATCTCAAATTTGGGTGAAGTTTCTTTTTTTAGGATACTAAATGTTGCTTTTGATCGAATGTCTGAAGTAATGAAGTGAGTCACTGATTTATCAGTCTCTGCTTGTGCAAACAATTTTGAATCATTTGGTATAATAGCTCTTGGTTTTAGATCAGCATTCGAGATACCTTTATTGTTGAAAATGATATCAGCGAATTTGCCAGTTTGTTTGGCATGATCTAAATTGAATGATATTATTTGAAGGTTTCTAATAGGTAAGTCTTCAAAATTTCCTCGAACGCAATATTCTGCTATTGAAATAGTAGAAACCTTGAGAATTATTTCCCTATCTAAAAAGTACTTGTAGTACCCGATAGCATTAGTATGGAGGGAGTCTTCATCGTTTAACAACCGGATAAGGAAACTAGTATCTAACAAAACACTATGCTTCATAGCCCCCTCTTAAATTCATCAACCAATCATCTGGGTTAATGTTATTCCAGTTTTTCTTAGCTTTTTTAATTAGAGAGTTCAAATAGCCAGAGTCAAATTTTGGGCTATAATCTATTAATTCAATTAACTTTAAAGACTTTGTATCTATTTCTCCTGTCTCAATATTTTGCTTTCCTTTTGCTCTTACACCATACTTTTTATAAAGTAGATTCTCTTCATGACCCTTTAAAAATGACTCATCAGTTTCTATGGTCACATACCCATAATCGCTAGTATCAATGTGTATGTTAACTTTACTTTTACCACCTGCATCTTTTATACTGCCATAAAAATACAATTCTGCATCAACCCAAATATTTTCTACTCTTTCAAATTGAGTGTTTGGGTTTATAACCAATTCATAATCATCTTTCAAGGAGGTTTTAATCTGAAATTCGTAGTTTTTTTCTCTTGAAAGATGTTGAATATTCTCAAGAGCTCTCGCTGTTTTTAAATCTAAAAAATCGATTGAATTATTTGATTGAACCTGGCCTAGAAGAGCACTAAAACCGATAACAGTTTGAACCGAAGTTTTAAAAATATGGCGAACAGAACCTTCTTCTATATTGTATGAAACTAAAGGCCTATTCTTCTTATTAGCAGGAAATAATAGATCTTCAACATTCTTTAAGATTGCTGCAATTTGTTTTATATCGTAGTTGTCAGGAATTAAATCCTGATTACCTGATTTACCGTTTACTCTTATTTCTATGTCGCCTATTTTATCCACTGTAACAAATGTAGAATTCTTTTTTAAAAGTGTAATTTATACTCTCTCTTGAATGAGATAAAATAGACTTAAATGCTGTCTAGCAAATTCGATGAAGCAAGAGATAGGTTGTACTTTTTAGACAAGAGGTTTAAAATAAGAAATCCTAGTTATTGGGTACACGGACTACAAGTTCTTCGAAGCGGAGTATTTTGGCAGCTCGAGGAATCCCGAAACTTTGAGATAGTATTGAGAGCTAGACAAAAAGAGCAGAAAAGCAGGAGTTGGGTGATTACTTACGAATCTTATGAATGACTTTTTTCAAGCTCCAAACGCCTAGGCCTATAAAAAGGCCCACGGTAGAGCAAATCAATAAAACCCTCGCTACCGCGCGACTAGCGAAGCGCACCGCTTGATATTATAAAATAAACTACTCGATTCAATCACACGGGAATGTGGGAGTAGGTATCAGCAGGACTATACAAATATTAAAAACCAAGCTACATATCCAATCAAAAAAGGCTGAATAACATATATCCAAAATAAATTTTCATTGATAAATACATGGATTGTCGCGTTTATACCGTGAATACTTTTTGAAATTGCCTTTCCTAAACCAAACAATAAAAAAATAAGTATAGGGATTACCCAGTGGAACAGCCAAAAGCAATAAATTGCAATGCCTATTATAGTTAGAGGCGTTAGGTTAGTTAATAGTTTGTAAAAATAATTCTCTCTAATAACCTTAACTGATTTTGTCCTTGCTAATTCAAAACCATTAGAACTTAAGATAAAATAAACGAGATCGTCAAGCACTCCAATTAATAGTAACGAGACGAATACTGAAAAGTGAATTGTTTTTAAATCTTCTATCATTATTTAAATTTTTTGATATAGGCTTTGGTTATGGCAACTGCGTGGTTTTAAAATCCTTTTAATGCCGTGCGATAACCGGCGGTTTGTTGGTATAATAAATTAATCTACACTATACAATTACGCGGGAGCGCCGGTTGTAGTTTTGATAAAGATAGCATTTGTCTGCTAAAGAGTTACACGCTGCTTTTTTTTTGGCAGTTCTTAGTCCGCTGGCGGGCGGGCCTGTCAGGATGAACTTGTCCAGACGGGTATACCCGAAATCGAGACAAGCGAGAGCTAGACAAAATGAAGAAAAGTGGAAAAGTAGAGGAGAGGAAGAGATAAAAGGATAGAAGAGTCTCCAATCCTTAGGCGGGAAATCGAGGGAGTGGGGTTATTAACAGAAAATAGGTATATTTTCAATCATATAATCTCAATTAATAAGCAATGAATAATACTGTTTTAGATGAAGTTTCTCGAGAGTTTATTGATAAATACGTTATCTCTGGAATTTTAACATGTTTTCTGTTGATGAATGTTTGCATTAACATCTCTGATTATTACGAAAATCAAATTCCAAGTGATGCAGAGTTTCATCATGTAATTTCAAAGAGTCGGGACCCTACAGGAGGTGTAAGTTATGATGACAGTATACAATATGAGAATGAACTGTATGACCATTTCAATTATATTTCCGAGCAAATTATTTTTTTACCAATAATTATCGGAATTCTTCTGTACATAATAAAGTTGTTACTAGACAAGTATTTAAGTAGAAAAATAGATAAGATTAAAGCGAATAAAGGTGAAAAAGCACTAAAAAAGTTTTATAACTCCTCATATTACTTGGACTTTAATCGTAGCCCAATTTTTAATTTCGGTTCTGGATATTTACTAGGACTTTTGGGATTGATCTTATACAAATTAGCAGAAGTATTGTTAGCTCTAGTTCTTATTTTTAATCCCTTTTAATTCTGACTAAACCTCAAACTGAGTCGTAAGCTACTTCTCCTCTAGCGAGTTCATCAGAGCATTTGGAGATTAGATCATCTAAACCTTAATCAGCCAAGTTCGATGGAAAACCTTTCGGTGGATCTATAATCATTCTCTTTTTTGAATTACGTTCAATTCATAATATAGTCACCAAAGGTCGCTTGATGTAGCCGTTTTAGGTTCTATTGCCTAACTCTTGGTCTATTTTTAGTCTTCCATTTTAATTGAATCATATAACTCTCTCACAGTTATGTAAAATTCCCTAACATCTTCTGGTAAACATATTGCCCTAACAGTGTAAAGTTTCCCTTTTTTTATAAACTGTGAAATAATTGACGTTTGTCTTTGACCTGTCTTATTAAGATTTCCTGTATAAACATAATGGGTTATAGTTCCAAACCTTGTATGGAATTTCGGTTCCCATATATTTATTTTTAAATCAGTGTAGGCTATTTCAAGCGCTGCCTGTATTTGTTCTTTTGTGAGACTTTCAGCGTAGTCCTCATTTGAAAGAATTTTGAAAGAGTAGTCATCACTGTAGACTACCTCAATGCGCCTATTCTTAGAATCAGAATAGGCATTTAATATCATATTGGTTTCATCAAGGGATTCTTCATTAAAATCTGCGGGTAGCTGAAGGGAAATACCATGTTCTTTGTTTTTCCAATTGTTATTTTTAGTGTCATTAGTAGAAGATGATTGAGTCTCAGAATTAAGCTTAAACTGATTCATTACTCTTTCACTTAACTGCTTGTTGTATTCATACTCCCCTTTACTATTTAATGAAAACAGAATAGATATTATAGTTCTTTTGTTTAGGTCGTTATAAATATAGCCAAGACTATAACCACTTTTTTTAAGTGGCTCAAATTCATTGATTGTATTGACCGTATTAACTAAACGCTTTTTAATACTTTCTTCTGTGTAAACAATTGCAGCTAAATCTAAATCTGAGGCATTTAATTCATAGTGGAAAGAGAAAAAGTCATCAGTACAAGTAACGCTTTTTAGTGTGGTCGACTCGTTAATTACAAGAGGTACTTGAATGTTATAGGCATCGCATAGTTCTTCAACTTTATCAGTCTTTGAATTACAACTTAAAAATGATATGATTAAAATTCCAAGTAAAGTTATTTGATTTTTCATTTTATTAATTTTCTTCAAAGGCAATTTACGCTGTATTCCAAAAACCTCTTTAGTTATGTGAGTTTCTAATGTCATAATTAATTATATTCTTTATAACCACTAACTCGTTTATCTCCCAACTTAAAGTTGCGCGCTGCATTTACTTCAGGCCTTATTACTTAGATTATGGTCTCTTTCTATTCAATAAAAAATCACTTGATCTCACTCCATTTTCAGTCGGCTTTGCGATTTTCTTGATTTTAAAAATACTAAAAGATTGTAGCTATATGGTAGCTTGTTGAAAAGTAAAGTGTTTTGGCCTCAGTACTTTAGGTGCCGGGTGCTTTTGTGTTGATAAGTCCAACGATAAGTGTTTACCAAGTTTGGCATCACTAGAGTTGTCAGCTTATAGCTCTATAGAATTAAAAAAAAAGCATGAGAAAGTAGAAGAGAGGAAAAGGTCAAAAGTGGAAAAGTGGAGGAGAGGAAGAGAGGAAGAGAATAAGAGAGGAAGAGAATAAAGAAGGAAGTGACAAAAAGCTAGACTTTAAACCTTAGAAGCAAAAGAAAATTAATTTCTAAGCCATTCAGCACCTTCATATTCCTCACTTCTCGCTGCATGTTCACGATTGTACATCAGCCAATGATTTTGGTCTAGTTCTTTGTTCCGGTATCCTAGTAGGTGAAAGAGTTGCTTCGCTAAAAAACGGGCTACTTTGCGGTTGATAATTAAGGCAGAACGTTTGCGATCATGCCAAGCGATTCCGGGTAAAAGGGGCAAGATCCGATCTGCGCTTCGTTTTCTCAGAAAGGCAGAAAGCTGCATGAAAAAAGCCGGTATCTTTCGGATACTGAAATAACCATCTCCTCCCTGTTTTTGATAAAGAGGCATGAAGATCCGAAAGGCTTCTGTGGCTTTTAGCGCTTTGCCATTAAAGTTTGCAAAATGCTCCTTTTCCGCAATTAGCTCAAAATTTTGATAGTTGCCTAGCATTTGAAATTCGTCCTGATCCTCCAAACCAAAGCGGCTGATTATTTCGTAGAATCCTTGAATTCCTTTACTGTGTTTTTTTAGGGTATCGTAATGTTGACTACTTGACTTCTTCAATCCAATGATCTCCATACTGCGGTAGATGAAGTGATAATGATTCAGATAAGCTTCTTGATCATCGTGCTGACCTCCTTCAAAGCCAAAAGCTACGTAGCCTAATTCATTGATGTAACTCAGCAAAGGGCCTTGAATGTATTCTTCAATCCCCAAAATAATAGGGACCGGATAGTGCAGGGTAAAGGCTCGGTTCAACAAGGCATCGTTCACGGTAAGAAATGGGATGGTTTGAGCCGAGGTAGTATGAAGGTCGATGAAATAAAAAGGCCCGGCTTCGGTCTGCAAGATTTCCTGAAGTGCTGAATATAGCTGCTGCAATTCATTTTCCTCGGCTGTTTGGGCTTGAAAAGTTCCGGCTTGGACTTCTTTTATGATCTTCCGATTCCACAAACGATTGAGGTCGGTATCAAGATAGCGCTTTTGTTGCGTCAGAGCGGCTAAATTTCCCTTAAGGGCATAGAAGCTTCCCTGAAGTTCGGTTTTACTTTCTTGCAGTTCATGGCACACTCTGCTGAGCGCTTTTACGCCGCTTGCTTCATTGCCATGCACTCCACCAATCATGATCAGGCAAGGCCCTTGCTTTCCGCTAAGCTTGCCAATTAGACGTTCTTTTTGAATCATTAAGTTTAGGACTGATTGCCAAGGCTAGCTTCAAAAGCCTTTACATCGTTTGCAGTTACAATCCCGATCAATTGCTTTTTTTCGAGTACCGGTAAGCATCCGATCTGATTGCGTTTCATAAGATCTACCGCTTCTTCAATTGAGGTGGTGTAAGCAACACTCAAAACATGCTGGTTCATCACCTCTTTGACTAAGCGTTCCGCTGAATCTCCAGCTTCTTCTATGGCTTTCCAGCTAATGATACCGCAAAGCTCTTTGGCCTCATTCTCAACCGGCAAATGATGAATGTTTTTCCATTCCATCACACTTTTAGCTAAGGCCAAAAGGTCGGTTGAACGGACGGTGTGCAAGTCGGATGACATTAAATGACTGACTTGATTTTCCGGGTCTAAGTATTGGCTCGTAGAAACTTCCACCTCGGGCCAATCTACCACCGAATTACCTTTTGTTTGTTCGTTGATCATCGCTTCACTCAGGCAGATTGCGGCCTGATCTTTTTTCATCTGCTTGCGCAAATTTCGGTAGTTGCTAATTTGCCATTCGGCACCATTTTGATGCTTGCAGCGTTTGGCAATCACACCTAACAATCGCTCTCGGTCAGATTCGTCAATTCCCACTTTTTTGAGTCCTTCTTCAGCAATGGGCAAGAGGGTCTTCTCAACTAAATCCGATAAGGTAATTTTTTTTCCTTCCCAACTCAAAAGGCAATCCTTTCCATAGCGAG
Organism: uncultured Flavobacteriales bacterium; assembly: GCA_913056345.1. GTDB lineage: Bacteria > Bacteroidota > Bacteroidia > Flavobacteriales_E > Vicingaceae > CAJXMH01. Next base: position 77,666 of record CAJXMH010000001.1, read on the forward strand.
CCGCCTTTATAAAATTCGCTTTAGCAGCTTTGAAATCCATTACCTCAGGCATGTGGTCAAACTTGGCAGGACGCCCCACCATTAAACCCACCCAAAAAGCCATATTGGCCATTTCATCGATCACTGAAGGACCGGAGGGGATGTATCGATTTTCGATGCGCAGATGAGGTTTTCCTCCACCTACTCCGTAGCACGCTCTGTTCCACCGATAAATTGTGCCGTTGTGTAGGTTCAAAGCTTTTAACTTGGGGGTTTTACCCTGCTTCACTAAAGCCAGTGAGTCTTCTTCAATATCTTGGGTCAAAATAACTTTGTATCGGGCAATTTCCCTTTTGTATAGATCGGCAATGTTTCCACTTTCCCAATCCGTGCCAAAAGAAACCCGACTTTGCTGTTCTTTTAGTGCAAAGGAAGTATTTCGGGTATCAATACTTTGTCTAAATAAAGCGATCCGACTTTCATTCCATAATTCACGGCCAAGTAGTAGGGGAGAGTTGGTGGCAATCCCTAAGACCGGTCCGGCAATCGCTTGAGACCAATTATAGCTGGGAATAAAATCCTCAGCCTCAATTTGCAAATGCATTTGAAAGCTGGTGTTGCAGGCTTCAAACAAAACGGAATCATGACAGATGGTAAGCTCATCAACTCCACTCAAGTGCAGGTGAAAATCTTCTCCTCTTAATCCTTTGAGCCTTTCGTTCAGGGCAAAATACCGGGGATTTGGAGTCATGTATTCCAAGTCGAGTTCCGTTTTACTAACGGTGGGTAAAATACCGCATAAGAGGAGTCTATTTTCGACTTCAGCTGCTTTCTGTTTGGCTTTTGCCAAAAGGGTTGTAAGCTGATTTTCCATCAAGCGGAAAGCCTCGCCCTTTAGTTCAAAAGGGTCGAGGTTGATTTCCAAATTGTAAGTGGCCAATTCAGTGGTAAAATGATCATCGTTCACTGCCTCTAAAACGGCCAAGGCTTCCCGAGAGGGTTTACATTGGGCATCTACCAAGCAAAATTCTTGTTCGGCTCCAATGCGTTGAATCCCGGATTCAATCGCCTGATTTTTTAGCAGTTGATCAAGTGCTGCAATGTCGTTAAGCAAATGCTGCAAAAACTGACTTCTTGCCGCAAGATCTTCCTTTGAGTGAACTTTATGATCTCCCACGGTTTCTGGATTTAGTACTGCTCGATCAGGTAATTGATCAAGTCAGTAGTGGTTACCATACCACATAATTTTCCATCTTCTACCACTGGTAAGGCATGAAAATCATGCTTCGCTAGCGTTTGAGCAACATCATGGATGGTGTCAGAAGGCGCTACCGTTTCCAAGGCTTTGGTCATCACTTGTTCGATAGTGAGCACATCATACATAGAAGTTCCTACTTGATCTTCGCCCACAGAACTTACAAAGGTGATTTTTTGGAGATCAGTTTTACTAATCATGCCAATCACTTCCTCACCCGATACTACAGGAATATGTCTGATGTTATTTTCTTCAAGCAGCTTTTCGACTTCTTTTAGACTCTGCGTTTTGTTTACTGATACTAGCTCTTTCGCCATTATATTGGAAACTGGACTTCTCTTTTTCATAGAATAATTCTTTGGTTGTGAATAAATTAAAATTAATAAATAGACTTATTGTCTTCCTTCAAAAATAACCCACCCTTGTGTACCATAATATGATATTTGTCACCTTCTCGGGAATTCCTCCTCTTCTTACATTAAAGTAAATAAGTTTTAAGCCAAATTTATTTTGCCTTATTCTTTACGAAGATCAGTTTGTGATTACCTTTTCCCGATTCTCTCGATTCGATCTCAAACTGATCAGTAGAATTGATCAAGGGAGTAAGTTTTTCAAAGCCGTAATTACGCGCATCAAAATTGGGTTGTTTCTTTTGGATCAAGCTGCCTACATCGCCTAAGAAGGCCCAACCATCTTCATCTGAAAGGTCGCGGATGGAAGCAGCGATCAAGTTGATCTCGCGTTTGGTGATCTTGTCAAGGCTACTTTTTTGGTCTGTTTTCTTAGCTACTTTAGGTTCTGCTGAGCGACGCAAAATTTCGATGTAGATGAACTTATCGCAAGCGACAATAAAGGGGTTGGGGGTTTTCTTTTCACCGATACCGATTACCATTTTACCTGCTTCTCTTAGTCTAGTAGCCAAACGAGTAAAGTCGCTGTCGCTCGAAACCAGGCAGAAGCCATCCACTTTTTCACTGTAAAGCACATCCATGGCATCAATGATCATGGCGGAATCGGTGGCATTTTTGCCGGTGGTGTAGCCGTATTGTTGAATCGGAGTAATGGCGTGTTCTAAAAGCATGCCTTTCCATTTTGCTAGACCGGGTCTGGTCCAGTCACCGTAAATTCGTTTGATCGTTGGGTTTCCGTATTTGGCAATTTCTTGCATCATTTCTGCTACATGAGCAGAGGGAATATTATCGCCGTCAATCAGCACGGCTAGGTTTAGTTGTGTATTCATAAATTAAGTTGGGGAACAGTAAAAATGATTCCTTGCTGTTTTTGCCGGTGGTTTTTACTGTAAATGTTTGTTTGATTTAAGGCAAAGAAGAGAGGCAAAGAGAAGGTAAAGATAGGCTTTAATTAATAGAGCTGTATTTTCAGCTGAAAGGAGAGAAGGTCAACTCACTCTGAAGGTATAGTCAATATAGGGTCTGAATCTCGTGAATAAAGCCGGTAAAAGGGCTGGTTTTTTAGTCGGCTATTTTGGTAATTTGGAAGCTTTGTTAAGCTAATTTTTTTGCCATGAAAAAATTGTGGGTCAGGCTAGTAGGAGTGCTGCTTATTCTTGGGTTGGTAGTGTTTGCTTCAGCCACTTTCTACCTTTATAAAAATCAAGATAGCTTAGTTCAAGAGCAGCTTGATCGTCTCAATCAAGCGTACCATGGAAAGGTTAGTGTGGGCGCTACGCATATCGCACCCTTTCAGAATTTTCCTTACGTATCAATTAAGATAGATGAGGTAAAAGTGATTGAGTCTAAAGCAGAGAACGCTCCTGTTCTTATAGAAGTAGCAGACATTTATGTTGGCTTGGATCTAATGAGCCTTCTGCAAGGTAGCGTGCAGGTTAAAAAGCTTTTGATCGAAGAGGGATTCTTTAAGATCGTTTTATACGAAGATGGAAGCAATAACCTTTCTAAGGCGATTGGGCTAGAGGAGGAGGAAACTACAGAAAGTGAAACCGAGGCGACTAGCATGGGACTTGAGCTGGATCAGATCGAGCTGCGAAACATTGACCTGCATAAAATAGATCGAAGTAGCGGTCTAGACATTCAAACCTTCATTTACGAAGCTGACGGAAAGTTTAAAAATGACCAAGAAGAGCTTGTATTAGATCTCGGTGCTGCTTTTGAGCTGAATGTGATCAAAGGAAAAGACACCACCTTTATGAAACAGAAGCAGATGGGTTTGCAAACTAGGCTGCATTTAAATCATCAAAGTGGTATGCTTAGCATTGATCCTTCTAAGCTAACGATGGATTTAGCTGATTTTGAGCTTAAAGGAACCATCGACACCCAAGATAAGATGAACTTAGACCTTGAACTGATTGGTGAAAAGCCCAATTTTGACCTCTTAATGGCTTTTGCACCTTCTGATCTTTATCCCATTCTAGAGCGCTATGAAAATGCCGGTAAGATTTATTTCAGAGCAAAACTAGAGGGGCAGTCTGCCTTTGGTTACGATCCCTATTTTGCAGTTGATTTTGGTGCAAGTGAGGCCTTTTTGGAGAATACCCGTTTTAACCGTCGGATAGAGGATATGGGTTTTGAAGGCCACTTTACCAACGGAGAAAAGCGGAACACAACCACCATGGCCTTCTCCATGCAAAACATGACCGCTAAATTAGAAGGTGGTGAGCTGATAGCTGATCTAAGCCTTGAAAATTTTGATTCACCTGAAGTCGAAATGAAAGTCAATTCCAGCTTTGACCTCAATTTTATTGCTGAATTCTTAAATTTAGATGATTATCGAGATGCCTCTGGAACGGTAGATCTCAGCATGAATTTTCACGATATTATTGACCTTGATCGTCCGGAACTGACCTTGAATGATCTTGAGCAAGCTTATTACAGCGAATTAAGCATTCGAGACCTTAGTTTAGCATCGGATAATCTTCCGGCTCCGCTCGAGCAATTGAACGCCCATCTGATCTTGGACGGGAATCGATTGGAGCTAGATCAGCTAGAAATGAAACTGGGTAATTCTGATCTGTCGATTCGTGGCTTTTTGAGCGATCTGCCCTCCCTTTTACATCAACGGCCTGAGGAAATAAGCAGCCATATTGAAGTGACCTCCCGTTTGCTTGATCTAACAGAATTAAGCGCTTATTCAGAGACTGACTCTAGCGGTATTAATGAGCAAGTAGAGGATTTTAGTTTGGGCTTAACTTTTAAAACCATGGCCCATGATCTGATGAATTACCAACATTTACCAAAAGGAGAATTTTTTATTGATAGTCTGCATGCTAGTCTAAAACATTATCCACATGAGCTTCACGACTTTCACCTTGATGTATTAATCGATGATACTAATTTACAGCTAGTTGACTTCAGGGGTGAGATCGATCAATCTGATTTTCATTTGAATGGTAAAGTACACGATTACGCTTATTGGTTGGCTGACAGCCTAGAAGGTGACCTAAAGCTAGACTTTTCACTTCAATCTAAGCAATTGCGCTTAGAAGATCTTTTTAGCTATCAAGGTGAAAATTATGTGCCGGAAGACTATCGGCATGAAGAGATTAAAGACCTTCAATTGCATTTTACTTCAAATCTGCACTACCAAGCTGCTCAATTGGAAGAATTGAGCCTGGAGCTTGATCAATTTGGTGCTAAGATGTTGCTTCATCCCATGCGGCTTGAAAACTTTAATGGAAAGCTCTTTTGGAGAGATAGTACATTACGGGTGCAGGATTTTCAGGCTCAATTAGGGAAAAGTAAGCTGAATCTAGACCTGAATTATTATCTTGGCCAAGATAGCTCAAAGAAAGCATTACAGAATGAACTGCATTTTCGCTCCAGCTATCTTGATCTTGATCAGTTGACCAATTTCCAGCTTAGTCCTGCTGAAGCAAAAACAGAAACCAAAACCAAAACAACTGTTCCCACCACCCAGGATGTTGCAGAACATGCTGAGGCATATAATTTATATACCTTACCTTTTCCGGATATGCATTTTACTGCTACTATCGACCATTTTATTTATCACCGTTTAGATTTGCAAAATATAGAAGCAGATTTTAGAACTACCACCAACCACTATTTGTATGTGGATGCCTTTAGCATGGATGTAGCGGGAGGAAGTATCGGCATGAAAGGTTATTTTAACGGTAGCGATCCCGAGCGTATTTATGTTGATCCTGAACTTAGAGTAGAACGAGTTGATCTTGATCGGATCATGTTCAAATTTGAGAATTTTGGTCAGGATGTAATTGTTTCTGATAACTTGCATGGCCAACTTACGGCTGATATTACCGGTCACATTCGCATTTACCCTGACTTTGTGCCGGATCTAGACCAATCAGAGCTGGAAATGGACATTCTTGCACTTAATGGCCGCTTAGAAAATTATGACTACATGTTGATGCTTGCCGACTATTTTGGGGATAAGGATTTGACCAATGTGCGCTTTGACACCTTACAAAATCATCTTGAAGTGAAGAACGGTCAGCTGATTATTCCAAATATGACTATAGAGTCAACCCTTGGTCACATGGACATTGCAGGAAAGCAAAACATGAATGATTCCATTGAATATTACCTACGTATTCCATGGCGAATGATCAAACAAGGAGCTAAGAACAAAGTATTTGGAACAAAAGAAAAACAAACTCAAACAGCGGATGAGATCATTGAGGTGGATCCTGACGAAAAGGTGCGTTACCTGAACTTGAAAGTAAGTGGAACCCTAGAAGACTTTAAGGTAAGACCAGGTAAACAGAAGGAGCCGCTTAACTGATTCCTGCGGCAAGAAGCTTCTAATAAATAGAAAATCCGAACCTTAATTCTTACTGCTGATTATTGCTTTATTCCGTTTAAGAAATGCTTTCAAGCTAGTTGGAGGCTTTCCCGTTAAGCGCCGATAATTATCTGAAATGGCAGGCTCAGCTTGAAGCCTTGGTAAGAAATGAAGCATGGTCATGACAAGGGCAAAGCCACTTTCCATTCCTTCTTTTTTCTTGCGAAAGTAGAAGCTGATGGGATTAATACTTTCAAACTTTATGTGTATGCCGGTAATTCCAGTAATCAAGCTTGCCACTTCTCCAAAGTTTTTATTCTCTGTTCCGGTTATTTCGTAGGCTTGATTCTGATATTTTTCAATCTGAATTATAAGTTTTGCAGTGGCTTCTCCAATGTTCTTAACGTCGATCCAATTGAACTTTGCTTTACCTGAAGGCAATGTGATGGTCTTTTTCTTTACAATTTCAGGAAGCAGGTTAGTGGTCAGGTTTTGCATGAAATAGCTTGGTCGCACGAAAATATAATCGAAGCCGAGTTCACGAATCAATTTCTCTATTTTGTTGTGAGGGATTACCTTGCTTTTTTCAGCTCCTTGCACAGATAAGAAAACGATCTTTGTTACTCCCTTTTTTTTGACTGTTTTAAGCAGTGGTTTAAAAACCGATTCAACATCTGATAAATGTGGTGGTCTTAGCAAGAAAAGCAGGTCGATTTTTTCAAATGAATCCCTATGTGTGGCCTCATCTTCAAAATCAAATTTTCTATATTGTAGCGTAGGATAATGTTTAAAAGTCTGTTTGGATTTTTTTAGATTGCGAACAGCAGCAAAAACCTCATAATGGTTATTTAACTCCAACAAATAATGTAGCACTTCTTGCCCTACATTACCACTTGCTCCTGTGATTAGAATTCGTTTCATTTTGTTTTTTCAGGCGTATTCGAAGGCAGGTTATATGAGCTCTTTATGTTGTTACCTAGTTTAACTAGCTGCGAATATAAGCTAGCTAGTTTGATCACTTGATTTATTTAAAAGCATGATTAGGGGCGAAGAAATTCTTTCTGACTCTTTTATAAATGTGTAATCAACAAAATCTTCTCTTTCGTGCTCATCTCCTTCTGAACAGATGATCAGATCTTCTGAATGGGCACGTTTGCTTAAATTCTGAATGATGGCTTTATATGACAAATCTTCTATTTCTTCAACTTCATGATCTTTCACTCTCACATCCACCGCACTTAGCAAGTCTGTTAAATTTTTCCTTAAGCTTGACGCATTATTTTCTCCTTCGCCCTTTTCTTTGAAAAAAATGATCTTTGTTTTAACTTCATTTTCAGTTTCTAACTTATGGATGAAAGTACTGAGTTTAGTATTAATTTGTGTTGGCTCATAAATTGGAACGATGATTCGATTAAAACTTGAAGGAGATGTGAGGGATATGATCAATTGAAACGCATGTTCATCAACTAATTGCTTAATCTGTAAACTGATATTATTTCCTACCATTAATTTGGATTCAAATTCAAAATTGCTTTGCTCCATTTGTGCTTTGATTCTTTCGAACTTCTCTTCGCCTTTTTCTTCCATGTTTTTTCCTAATTGCTCCGATTCTGCTTGTTCAGGCATTTCTTTATAACCCAATAACAAAAGCTTAGAGCGTGGAATTGACTTTAGAATACCTGCTGGTAGGTCTTTTATTTCTTCTTTTACATTTACCGGTATCAGGATATCAGGATCAATGAGCTTTAAGTCAACATGAGGAGGCTCAGGAATAGAAAGATCAACCTCTTTTCTTTTCACATAAGCAACATAATAAAGTACGATCAAAAGGAGAATAGCAAGGCTGATCAGAATGGAAAGCTTTTGCATGAAAAACAACAATCCAATGCAACTTACAGCACCTAATCCGGCAATAATGTTGACAAAAGGAACTCGGAAGGTTGGGAAATACCACTTTGGCGCACTGACTCTTAGTTTCAGAACTGAAAAACAAATTCCTGCATAAATTATGAGGTGCAGGAAAGAGGCGACTTCGGCAAAAATTTCAATTTTACTTCTTATCAAAACAACCGCGATTAATAAGCTGGTTGCAATTAGGGCAATGTGCGGAGTGCCAAATCGTTCATTAATCTCACTTGCCTTTTGGCTGATTAGGTTGTCTCTGCTAATAGCATATACACTTCTAGATGCGCTGATCATGGAAGCATTGGCACTTGATAATGCCGCAAGCACACCTCCAAATAAAACAATTAGGGCACCTGTATTGCCCAACATTTTTCTAGCTACTTCAATTGTTGCCTTTTCTCCAAATTTTCCAAGTTCTGCCTGAGGATAGGTAACTATGCAAGCAAACATGATGAAGGCATAGAGGCTCATAGCGATCACAACACTCCAAATTAATGATCTGGGTAGGTTCTTAGTCGGATTCTTGATTTCAGCACCGATGTTTGCGATTTGCACGAAGCCCAAATAAGCGGTAAAAATAAGGGCAGTAGTGCTGAATATAGACTGCAAGCCGTTTGGGGCAACTTCTGTAAAAGCAACCTTTTCTTGTTCTATTCCTAAATAATCAATTAGTCCGTAGGTAAACATTAAAACAAGAATTATAGTAAGCGAGATGACCATTATGTTTTGAAGCCTACCGACCTTTTTGGTTCCTAAAATGTTTATAGCCAGTAGCATAAGGGTAAAAACGAAGGAAAATACTCTTGCGTTGCCCTCCCATGAAATGTTCATTTGTTCGAGGATAGAAAGGGCATATTCTCCGAAGCTAGCCAAATAGAAAGCGCATGCAAAAACAAGCCCGATCCATTGCGCAATTCCCATAAAAGTGCCCCAAAAGTTTCCAAACGTTCTTGAAACAAATACATATCCACCGCCGCTTGTGGGCATAGCTGTGGCAAGCTCTGCTGTGCAAGCAGATACGGCCAAGGCTATAAATCCTCCAATTAAAAAAGAAATAATGGCTGCAAACCCTGCTTGACCACCAGCTAGCCCTGGAAAAACAAATATTCCAGCACCCAGCATGGCTCCTAATCCAATAGAAGTTGCTGAGATAAACCCGATTGTTCGTTTTAATTTGGCTTTTGTCAAGTTTGGTTTACTATAACTAAATTATGCGTTAAAGGTAAGAATATTAGCGTTTTGCGGATTCTTTTGAGGCTGCTTGGACCATAGCAAAAGCGACTTAGAAAAGGATGAGTGTAAAAAGGACAGTTTGCAAAAAGAAGTCATCATGTTCTTAAAGGTACATGATTTGAATAAACTGCTATGCTGTATTAGGGCTTTGGAAAATAGTCTCAAGCAATCAATCTACTTTTAGAAAGTAATCCTTCGCTGAAATAAATAAGCATACAAGAATTAGCTTACTGCTGCAAGCGAGATAGGGGAACGTAAAACCAAATTGGTGATGCAGTAGACACCCTTATCAATCGGTACTTTTTCTAAACTGTTTTTATCCTACCTTTTTTGCAATATAAAAACCATAGCTTAAATAGTCTTTATAGCTTCGGTATTTTCTGATTTCATCTTTTTCAGCCTCCACAATAGCTTGAGCCAATTCGGCCTTTTTGTGTTTGGCCAAAAACTTCTCAAATCGATCTTCCATGGGTTTGTAGTAATTGTCCATCCAACTCTTTTCGCCTAAGTAGAAATAGCCAACAGGAGAAAAACCATTTTCTTCTAATACTTTCATTTTGTTAGAAGCAGTATCGATTTCAGGGTATTCATTATTCCAGTGTGCTTCAATTTCACTAGGGCGTGAATTGCTTGTCCAAGTGATCTCACTCAAGGCAATGTATCCACCAACTTTTAGGTAGCCTTTCCATCTTTTTATTCCTGCTTCAAAACCCATTATGTAAATTGATCCTTCCGCCCAGATCAGGTCAAATTGGGCCCGGTCAAAGGGTAAATCATCCATTGATCTTTCGAGAGTGGTAATTTGATCTTGCAAGCCATGGCTTTTGGCGTTTAGCTCAAGTTTTTCTAAAAAATCAGGGAATAGATCAACCGCCATTATATCAGCATTGAGGTTTTGAGCAAGCGAAATAGTCTGCGAACCAGTACCACAGCCAATGTCAACCACTTTTAAGCGCTTTTTACTATCTAGCTCAATAAAGCTTAATGCCTTTAAGGTATCTTCACGGCTTCCCGGACCTTGTCTTTTAGCTCCTTTGTGAAAGTCAATCAATAATTCTATTTCTGTCATTTATTTTCTTTTTGCTCTTGATTATTTTTACCTGTGTAATCCAAGCTGAGCAATTTTTCTCTATACTTATCTTCTAGGCTTTTGGCGAAAGTGGCCTTGTCATTCCGCAACAGATCAATTCCATCTCCTTCAACAATAGTTGGATGAAGGTCGCGCAAATGACCATCGCTCCAGTTGGCAAGCTCAACCAAGATCGGCGTCAAGGCGATTCCTTTTTCGGTTAAAAGGTAAAGGTTGGTCTTTTTGTTATCCGGACGTTTGGTTTTGAGTACAATACCCACTTCCTCCAAGATTTTGAGTTTCGCTGAAAGAATATTAGAGGCAATGGCTTCTTCACTTTGGGTAAAGTCTTTAAAGGTCTCTTTGCCTTCAACCAACATTTGCTTTATGATCACTAATATCCACTTATCGCCTAGAATATCTAGGGCTGAAGTAAAGGGACAATTACACCTGAAGTCGTGTTGCATGCTACAGAATTAAGAAATATTAGTTGCGAATTGCAATTAATAATAAAAATTACTTGCAAAATGAAAGTAATTATGTAATATTGCTTGCATAACAAAAGTAATAAATCAACAAGCATGAAAAAAATTATCTACCTATTAAGCCTAAGTGGACTTTTGGCTGCCTGCCAAAATTTAAGTTCACAACCGCAAGAAAATAATTCTAATAAACAGTTGAAACAAAAAACAGAAAAAATGAGCAAAAAAGAGATTGTAGGCACTTTTCTAGGTGCAGTATTAAAAAATGATTCCGCTACCATGCGGGAATTGGCCAACGCAAATTATATTCAACACAATCCATTTATTCCCACGGGATTGGAACCTTTTATTAAGATGTTGCCGGTGCTGCAGGAAAATGGCACCACCGCTGAGAATGTTAGAATGTTTCAAGATGGCAACTACATATTTATGCATAACATCTGGCGAAATGCCAAGCCTTTTGGAGCCGATGAAATGGTTTCCTTCGATATTATTCGCTTAGATGAAAATGGCAAAGTGGCTGAGCATTGGGATGCCATGACCCCATTAGTAAAAGAAACGGCGAGCGGAAGAAGCCAAACTGATGGACCTAAAGCAGCCAAGAACTTGGACCAAACTGAGGCCAACAAAAAAATAGCAAGGTCCATGGTAGAAGATATTTTAATGGGTAAAAACCCTGATAAGATCGCAGATTACATTAGCGCTGAACAGTACGATCAGCATAATCCGGATATAAAAGACGGATTGTCGGGTATAATAGAAGCGGTAGAGTATCTTACTTCTCAAAACAATATGTTTCAATACACTAAGATTCACAAAGTTCTAGGCGAAGGTAATTTTGTACTGACGGTAAGTGAGGGTGATTGGAGCGGCAAGAAACATGTTTTTTATGATTTGCTGCGCTTTGAAGACGGCAAAGCAGTAGAGCATTGGGATGTGATCCAAGAGATTCCTACCGAAGGATTAGCAAATGATAATGGAATGTTTGGTGGATTTTAAAATAAGTAGACCATGAAGAAGGCACTAATATTAAATGCTCATCAAGAATATCCGTTTGCTAAAGGTGAACTGAATAAAACAATCGCCAAAAGGATTAGAGACTATCTTAAAAGTGTTGGTTACGAAATAAAAACCACCACTATGAAAGATGACTGGAATGCAGATGAAGAGGTTGATAAACACTGCTGGGCAGATGTAGTCATTTTACAATCTCCTACTAATTGGATGGGTTTACCTTGGAGTTTCAAGAAATACATGGATGAGGTTTACACCGCAGGCATGTTTGGTAAAATGAGTCAGAATGACGGTAGAACAGAAGCAGCTCCAAAGAAAAATTATGGTGGTGGTGGACTACTGCAAAACACCAAATACATGTTATCTCTAACTTTCAATGCACCCGAAGAGGCTTTTAATGATTCCGATGATTTTTTCGAAGGAAAAAGTATCGATGAGCTTTATTTCCCTCAACACATGAATTTTAAATTTTTTGGGATGATACCGCTACCTACTTTTGCCTGCTTTGATGTCATGAAGAACCCCAATATTGACCAAGACTTTAGTAGACTCCAAAAGCATCTTGAAGATAATTTTAATTAATTGGTTTTAGGACCTGCAGACACAAGCATTGATCAAATCACAAGAGTACCCACTCTTGTGATTTTTTTGTTTTGATTTTCAAATCTTTGTAGCCTTCCCTTTTCTCGAACCGGATATAATCGTAGATTATCCATTTAGTTAAGTATTGCTTCTTCAAAGCAAGCTCGCTTTGAGACAGACTTTGTATCTGCCTGTAAAGGCATTATTCATGCAACCGTTCTCTTTTATAGCTATGCTTTATGGTATTAAATGGTCAAAAGAATTCAGACGCATTTATTGTTGGTTACTTAAGCTTATTGCCTTTGCCTTCGCCTTTGAGGCGGTAAATTTGAATGCTGCCATATTCGCCTACCAAAGTATCTAAACGCGCTTGTACTTCCGCTCTTTCTGTATAGCTCGCTTCATCTATGTAGAGGTATTCAGCGCCTTGGGCTATCCGTTCATCTAGCTGCGCTCCGCTTAAATGGCCGTCGGTAAAGCTCCAGCCTTTCTTATCAATGTAGTACAAGAAAATGCAAGAAGAAACATCATAACCGCTAATTACCAAAGCTTCAGCTGGCACTGCGGTGGCTAGTTCTTTTTTGTAAGTCAGTAAGTCGGGGTTAAAGCCCGGTGAGTCAGGGTTCCAACGGTCTTTCATCCGCAAGTAGCAGGTAAGGGGTAAGATCAGCAAAGCAAAGCCAACAAAGTAGCGCCAAAATTGAGCTTGCTGTTGTAGCAAATGGTAGGCCCCATAGCCCACCAAAATGAAGAGCAGAGGCAGAAATGGAAAGAGGTAGTAATCATGCACCTGCGCAATGGCATTAGCCTCAAATAGATAATAGGCCAAAACGGTAATGCTTACCCCCAAAAGAGGGTCAAAACGATTATTTTGGAAGGCTTTGCGCTTTTTCATAAAGTAAAAACCAGCTAAGAAAAAAGCCACCGAGCCATAGTTGAGCAAGAGCTCCGGAAGGGTAGAGATTAAATTGAATTGCAGGTAATACAGTAATTTAGAAAAGGCACTTTGGTTTTCTAGCATCCCCCAAATAATCGGATTATCGTCCCATTGAGGAATGACCCATAGGTACCAAGCCAAGGGGAAAAGGGCAAAGACTAGAAATACCGCTGCCGCTTCTAGGTTTTTGGGCTTTATTGAGTTCCTCCACTGTTTTAGGAAATAAACCATAGGCAGTAGATAATAGGCTCCAAAAGGCAGTTTGCAAAGGGTGCCGATAGCTAAAAAGAGAGCCGCAAGCCATAGTTGCATGGCTTTCTGCTGACGGTGCCAGTCAAAGAAAAAAGCCGCTCCCCAAAGGGTGGCGCTCAGGGCCATTAAGTCGGGCTGAGGATTGATACTGTAGAAGTAAAAACTAGGGGAGAAGGTAAAGGCCCAGGCGCCTATAGCAGCCAATAAAGGTTTGCTAAACAGAGCAAGCAGCAGGCGGTACATTCCTAAAATTCCGAGCAGACTGAGCAGAAACATAAACAGTCGGCTTACCATCACACTTTGTCCAAAGAGATGGTAAGAGGAGGCGATCAGCCATTGCATTAAAGGAAACTCCATCCGTTTTATGCCATCGCCAGCCCCTCTTGCAAGCCTACGAGGATTTAAAATATTGGAGTCTTCCTCATAAAAGTTATTGATGGTGGCCTGCGTTTGGGTCTGCCTCCAAGAGTGAAAGCTCATGATGTCTTTCCTAAAATGAGGACTATGCATTAGGCTGCTGGTAAAAAGCGCCAACAATAGAATTAGGTAGCTAAACTGCTTTGACTTCATAGGAAAGCAAACATACACCCCGCAGTGAATTTTACGGATTTATGGTTTCGGTTTTTTCATACAGCAATGTGATCCCTTATGAGGCCGTAAAGGGGAATTGTTTAGCGGACTTAATTTACAATAACGTTTTGATTATGAAAGCTAGCCGCGAAAAGTGTCGATTAGATTTAGTAGGAAAGTTAATCAAACCATTGCCAAACATTGACTGCGGCTTTCCGCCTGCCGGTCGGGCAGGTAATTTATAGTTACTGTTAGGGCAAGTTCTTTATTTATAATCTGCTATAGTTTTGAAGATAGATTTTGTCGACCAATAATCGCCATAATTTCTACTACATCATTATTAATCCGATAGTATACTTGGTCAGATCCACATGGACATCTTCGATATCCTTCTTTGATATGGTCAATTGATTCAAAAGCGAACGGTTGTTTATCAATTGTTTCAAAGCAGTCCAAAAAGTCGTTGAAATATTTATCAGCCTGATTCATTCCAAACTTCCGGGTACCAAAGTGGTGAATCCTGATTAAGTCAGCTTCTGCATCGCTGCTAATTTTATACTTAGCCATTAAAAGTAGCTTTGGCTTCAGCTAAAATTTCAGCACCGCTTTTAGTTGTAAATCCACTTTTTTCGGCTTTCTCCAATTTAGCTGCAATCCAGTCAATCTTTCTTTGCTGACCTCTTGCTTGGCGCACTAGGTCATTGATCAGTTCGCTTTTGCTTGAGTATTCTTTTTTGTTTACCTGAGCTTTCAGCCATTCGTCGTTTGGCTCAGTGAAAGATATGCTTTGACGTCCCATATTAAATGTTTTGGTTCAAATTTACACCAAAAATGCGCTAAATGCTGTTTTGGAGTTGATTTTTTCCAAGGCATGACAATTTGAGGTTTGGTTCAAATTGCAAGCTAAAAAAGTGTAAACGATGTATCTATAACGCTGTAAAGGATGTTTGTATATCGTACCCATAAAGCTACTTAGCAAGTAGTAACTATTTGGCTGCAACCACCGATATTTCAAGGCGCACGCCTTTGGGTAAGGCGGCTACTTGTATGCATTCGCGCGCAGGCGCAATTGCTGCATCAAAGTAGTTTGCGTAAACCCCATTTACTGCATCAAAGTCCTGCATATTGGTCAGGTAAATGGTTGCTTTGATCACGTGTTCAAAATCCATTGCAGCCGCCTTTAAAACCGCTTTTAGGTTTTTCATCACCATTTTGCACTCTGCTTCAATATTTTCATCAACTAACTTTCCGCTTACCGGGTCAAGCGCAATTTGGCCTGAAGTATACAGAGTGTTTCCATGCAAAATAGCTTGATTGTAAGGCCCAATAGGGGCAGGGGCATGCTCAGTCTGAATTACTTGCTTCATGGTTTATACGTTTTAGGGCTTTTTCAGTCAAATAAATGGGGTAAAACAGGGCGATCAACAACAGTAAAATTCCTACAGTAACTTCCAAGCCTTCACTTAGGTCAACGAAAAGGCCAAGCAAGCCCGTTAAAACCAATAGGGCAGTGGAAAGCAGCATTCTTTTAGTTGAATACTTTTGGGAAAAATCCCAATTTTTTTGAGATTCCATGGATCTGCGAGAGCGGTAACCATAGGTGGAATTGATGCTTTTAGGCGGGAATAAGTAGGCAATAACAAAGACAATAAAGCACAAGCCACCGGTTAAGGTGTCAATGGCATAGATATGTGAGTCCCAATTCAAGCTCATTTATGCTCAGTCTTCAATCAGGTCTCCTACCTCCTCAAGGGTTTCCTCATCGTAAGCGCCATCAGCAGTATAAATGATCTTACCGCTTTTGTCTAACACAAAAAAGTAAGGCTTTTTGCGGCTTTTCATTTTAAGCTCATCGCGGTAGTCTTCCATTTTTCCTTTGTATAAAACCACATTGTCTTTCAGGCTTTCATCTGTGCCTTCATTAATTTTTTGTTTGGCTTTTTTGTAGACAAGTTGGTTGGCGCCGGTAAACATCAAGATCAGTTTTACATGAGGATCGTAAACCAAAGAAGAAAGGTTGTTCTCATCCATAAAGGCACTAAAAACCGGCTGACTCCAGGTATACAAGTCATCTTGAGCATCTTCAGAAAAGGCCACTCCCACAAGGGTGAATTTGCCCTTAGTATCACTTGGGATCACTTCAGTATTGCCATTCAGGTCTTCAACTTCAATACTAGGAAAAAGCTCCCCTTCTTGACTGAATAGATTGAATGAGAGTAAGAGAAATAAAACGAAAAATAGCTTGTTCATGATTCAGTGTTTTTTAAAAAAATAGTCAATTCCTAGTCTGTAGGAATCTAGTCCCAGCCCCGAGATCGACCCCTTGCAGTATTTTGAAAGTAAAGAAGTATGCCTTTCCACCTCTCTGGCGGCAGGTTGCGAAATATGAATTTCAATTACCGCAGTATCTATAGCAGCCACGGCATCAGCAATGGAAACGGAGGTATGGGTGTAACCGCCTGCATTTAACAAAATGCCATCATATTGCTTATCAGCTTTTTGAAGCTGATCGATCAACTCTCCCTCAATGTTTGATTGAAAATAGCTGAGCTTAATTGTTGGATAGGCCGCTTTTAATCTGCTCAAAAAGTCTTCAAAAGAGGTGTTGCCATAAACCTCTGGTTGACGTTGGCCAAGCAAATTCAAATTAGGTCCGTTAATGATAAGGATTTCTTGCATACGCTTTCAATGCACTCAAAAGTATACATTTGTTCGTATGAAATGGAACAATTACCGGAGTGGATTCAAGACTTATTTAAAGTTAGAAAAATCACTTTCGTCCAATTCCATTGAAGCTTATCTGCGCGACATTGATAAAATGGCGCAGTATTTAGAAATGAATGAACTAGACCTTAGTCCGAAGGAGCTTAAAGCGGAAGAAATTAGCCGTTTTTTGGCTTGGCTTTACGACTTAGGGATTTCACCTCGTTCTCAAGCAAGAATCATTTCCGGCATTAAAGCCTTTTACCAATACCTTTTGTTAGAAGACGTTTTAGAAGAAAACCCAACTGAACTAGTTGACTTGCCTAAAATCGGTCAGAAGTTGCCCGAAGTGCTCAGCATTGCAGAAATCGATCAGATCATTGCGGCCATTGACCTCAGTAAAAAGGAAGGGGAGCGCAACAGAGCCATGCTTGAGACTTTATACAGTTGTGGTTTAAGGGTATCAGAACTGATCAATTTGAAGCTTTCCAATATTTTAAAGGAAGAGGGTTTTGTGCGTGTTTTAGGTAAAGGAAATAAGGAACGCATCGTTCCGATCGGGAAAACAGCCCTTAAATACATTGACTTTTATTTGGAACACCGCAGAAATCATCAAGAAGTTAAGCCCGAAGCTTCAGACATTGTTTTTCTGAACAATAGAGGAAAAGGTTTGAGCAGGGTGATGGTTTTTACCGTGATCAAGCAATTGGCAAAAAAGGCGGGAATACAAAAAACCGTGAGTCCCCATACCTTCCGGCATTCTTTTGCAACCCATTTAGTAGACGGTGGGGCCGACCTGCGAGCGGTGCAAGAAATGCTTGGACATGAATCCATAACCACAACGGAGATCTACACCCATTTAGACCGCTCTTACCTCAGAGAAGCAATCACACAATTTCATCCAAGATCGAAAAAATAAGCTACTCGCTTTGGTAAGCTTCTTTCTCCTGTTTTGCGTAATATTTTCTGAGGAATGCCTTTTTCGAATCCTTGTAAGATGATATTGCCCCCATTTTATAAAGGCAATAAATGTAGATCCATGCGGTATCTATTTGATAGGGTAAGAATCCCGCTCTTGCACTTCCCGGATAAAGATGATGGTTATTGTGCCATTCTCCTGAAAATAAACCCGGTCTAGTTTGATTGATCGATAGGTTTTGCAAGTCGAAGTCAATTCCCTCTTTGTGTTTAACCTCACCTTTTCCATGACCGGTGTAATTAAAAGCCCTTACCAAGACAAACCAAAAAAGTGCTGCACTAAAAGCGGTACAGGCTAAACCATGACCGCCAATAAAGTAAAAAGCAGCGTACCAAAAGGCCCAATTGAAAAGCCAAAGCGCAAGTGTGTACAATGGAGTAGCAATTGAGCCCCATTGTAAATATTGCTTATGGTTGTTTAACTGAACCCCTGTATGTTTCATAAAGGCCTGCAGTCGGTTGTATTCTTCTGCATTCAGATCACGGGCAACGCTTTGATGATTCACATCTGAAAGCATACAATACCATAATCCTCCTTTTGCATTGTAAGGATCACCGGGTTCGTCAGAACGAGCATGGTGAACGTGATGGGACACCACATATATTTCTTCCGGAAAGGTTTTAATAACAAGGTTTTGCGTTAAAAACCTCCAAATTGGATGACTAAAGGTGTAAGCTTTATGGGTGCTGAAGCGATGAAACCAAATTGTGCCATGCGTGCTCATGATTATCATGGAGTAAAGCACAAAAAAGAGGAGAAGCGGCCAACTAATAAAATGGAACAGAAAGAAATAAAGAAAAGGAAGCATACAAATAGCCATTAGCCAGCTGATTGCTGCGATCCAGTTTCTTCGATCAGCAAATATATTGACATTACGAAATGCTTCCTTAAACAATTCTAGCGTGCTCGGGGTAACTAATTCACCATTTTCATCTTTCCAGCCGTAAGAAGGTTCTTTTAAGATACGATCAATAAATGCCATGCAATTTGATTTTTGAGTTCAATACCCATGTTTTGCTAAAATAAGCATTGTAAAGCTGCTTATGAAGGAATGTACAACTGTTCTTGATTTGCGGAATTATAAGGGTTTTTATAGTTTTAAACTTCAAATCTTAATTGCAATGGAAAAACGATGTTTAGAGTGTGAAGAGGAATTATTTGGTCGGATCGACAAGAAGTTTTGCAGTGACCAATGCAGAAATGCCTACAACAATAAATCACTCAGAGAAGAGAATAATTACATTAGATCGGTTAACAGCATTTTGAGAAAGAACCGACGGATCCTCGCCAAACTCAATCCTAAAGGAAAGGCAAAAGTTCACCGCGATCAACTGTTAAAAAAAGGCTTTAGCTTTAACTACCACACTGATCTTTATAAAACCAAAGAAAATAAAGTTTACCATTTTTGCTACGATCAAGGGTATCTAGAGCTTGAAGGTCAGCTGTTTGCTTTAGTGAAAAAGAAGGAATACATCAATCAACCGAATTGATTTTAGCGCTTTATTTTATTACTAGGCAATAATTCAATTACCTTAGCGTAATCTTTCTTTCGCTACCCAAATGATGCATAAAAATGCTGCTTTTTTATTCTTGACGCTACTGCCAAGTCTCATCTATGCTCAAATGGGAGGTAACAACAGCTATGAGTTTTTAAACCTTACTTCTTCTGCTCGAGTTGCTGCCCTTGGCGGAAATCAAATTGCCGTGCAAGACGATGATCTCTTTTTGGGAATTGAAAATCCTTCATTACTCAATAAAGCCATGGATCAAAAATTGGCTTTTACTTATGTGGATTACCTTACAGACATTAGTTACGGTAATGCAGCTTATGCCAAGCACTTTGACAGTATTGGCACTTTCAACCTTGCCTTGAATTACATCAATTACGGTGATTTTACTGAGACTGATAATGCCGGAAACGAACTCGGAACCTTTACCGCTGGAGAGTATGCTTTTCAATTAGGTTATGCCCGCGCTTTAGATTCAAATTTTACTGCCGGAATAAATGTAAAAACCATTTATTCAGACCTTTTTGAAAATCAGTCCTTGGCCATGGCTGCAGATCTAGGTCTGACGTATTACTCCAGAAAGCGAGAAGTAACCCTGAGTTTTTTAATCAAGAATTTAGGCGGACAGTTATCGGCTTATTATGAAGGAAATGAAGCCAGCTTGCCCTATGAAATGCAATTGGGTTTTAGCAAACGCCTATCAAAGGTGCCTTTGCGTTTGGGCATGATTTATACCCACCTGCAACAATGGGACCTGCAGTACGATAATCCGAATGATGAAGTTGAAAGCTCCGTTTTACTCGACCCAAGTCAAGTAGAGGAAGAAAGTGAACCCGGTTTCTTTGACAATCTTGCACGTCATATGATCGTTAACGCAGAATTCTTAATCTCTGAAAATTTCAATGTTCGTTTAGGCTACAGCTACTTAAGAAGAAGTGAATTGCGAATTGATGAGAGACTTGGTACAGTTGGTTTAAGTTGGGGCTTTGGTCTGCGTATTTCTAAGTTTCACCTAAGTTATGGTAGGTCAGCCTTTCATCAAGCAGGAGCTACTAATACCTTTTCGCTTTCAACCCGTCTTTCTGACTTTATCAATTAATTCAGCCGATGGAACCCATTATTATAGCAATTGACGGTTTTTCTTCCTGCGGAAAAAGTACGCTAGCCAAAGCCTTAGCAAAAAGATTGGGTTTTGCCTACCTCGATACAGGGGCGATGTACAGAGCTGTTACCCTCTATGGGATTCAAAAAGGAGTAGAGGTGGCTAATTTGAACGATCAAGAAATTTCCAAGCTCCTCAATGAGGTTGAAATTACCTTTAAGCCCGATCCGATAACAGCGGAGAATATTACTTACTTGAATGGAAAGCCAGTTGAAAAGGAAATCAGGGGCAAGGCAGTTTCTAACGCGGTAAGTGAAGTGGCGCAGTTGAAAGAAATTCGTAAGCGTATGCTTCAATTGCAAAGAGAAGCAGGGAAGAACAAGGGCATTGTAGTAGATGGGAGAGATATTGGTACAAAAGTATTTCCTCAAGCAGAATTGAAGTTATTCATGACCGCCTCACCTGAGATTAGAGCTGAAAGAAGGTACCAAGAGTTACAAAAAAAGGGGCAGCAGATTTCCTTAGAAGAGGTTGAAGAAAACCTCAAAAAACGGGATCATCAAGATACTCACCGAGAAGAAAATCCGCTGGTAAAAGCTAAGGATGCTATTGAGTTGGATAATTCACACCTTGATCAGGATGAGCAATTGAACTTTGTGTTAAGACTCTTGCAAGAAAAGTTTGCTTAGTTCATTCTTATTTCATTCAAAATTTCTTCCTTAGATCGCTTAATTTCAAAAAAGCTTAAAAGCCGATCCAATACACCATCTACCACCGCATCAGGACAAGAAGCGCCTGAGGTGAGAATTATTTTTAAGGGCTCTAGATCAGGTAAATAGTTTTCAGTTTGTTTCATTTGTTTTGTATGAAAGTCAAAATGCCTGATTTTATCTTTTGAAAGAAGTTCTTCACCACTTGAAATAAAATAAGTGGGTAATTTTTCTTCACACAATTCAACAAGGTGAGAAGTGTTGGAACTGTTGAAACCCCCAACTACAAAAGCTACGTCGGCCTCCTCTTCTAAAAGCCCATAAGTAGCCTGTTGGTTGTCGTTAGTCGCATAACAAAGGGTGTCGCGTGTATCTGCAAAGTGTTCTTTCGCTTGATCTTCTCCAAATCGATCTACCATTACACCCTTAAAGTAATCAGCTATGGCCTGCGTGTCAGAAGCAAGCATGGTGGTTTGGTTAACCACCCCTACGCGGTCTAAGTCCTTTTTAGGGTCAAAACCATCAGAAACTTGGTTAGCAAAGACCTCATGAAATCTGTCCAGATCCATTTGTCCCATCATAAATGAACCAAGTTGCTCGGCCTCATCCATATCCCTTACCACAATTGATTTGGCATACTGAGATGAATGTGAGAAAGTTGCCCTTGTTTCTTCATGTTTGTGCTTACCGTGTATAATAACTGTGTAGTCCTTTTTACCAAGCTTTTCAGATTGCTTCCATACCTTAGTTACAAACGGGCAAGTGGTATCATATTGTTTTAATTCTACTCCTTTATCTTTTAGCAATTCCTCTACTTCTATGGTAGTGCCAAAAGCCGGTATGATCACGATATCATCTTTTTGGATCTGGTCCCATGAAATAAATTGATTTCCTTGGGTGTCCATAATGAAATTGATGCCCATAGCCCTTAAGTCATGATTCACTTTTGGGTTGTGGATCATCTGACTGAGTAAATAAATGTTTTTACCGGGATTTTCTTCTACTGCTTTGTAGGCTATTTCAATCGCATTTTCAACTCCGTAGCAAAAACCGAAATGACGGGCAATCAATACTTTGATAGGCCCAAAGTCGAGCGTAGTAGGAGTGAAGTCTTTTTTTCGAGGATCAGTTATTTTGCGGCTTTCTTTGATTTCAGAAATGAAAGAACTGCGGTAAAAGGTTGGGATATCGAATTGTTTCATAGCTATGCAAATGTAACTAATGACTACTTTTTAAGTTTATTTTAAGTTCAATATTTCCTCCACTTCAAGAAGCTAATATTCAAACATTTATTTACTATCTTTGCGCCCTCAAAAAAATAGGCCCCTTTAGCGGTATGAAGGGGATTTTTAAACAAACTTTCGTTTTCATGCCGATCAAAAAACGAAATACAAAACAAGGTCTTAATGGCTGAATCTAACGAAAAAGCTGCCGAAAACAAGGCAGAAGACAAAAAAGCAGAAACCAAAGAAACTGCTAAAAAAGAAACTGCAACTCCAAAAGCAGAAGAAAAGAAATCCACTGAAAAGGCTGAATCTAAAGAAGAAAGTAAGCCAAAAGCTGAGAAGAAAGCTGAAAAAGCAACAGCCGGTAAAGCGACTCCTAAAAAAGAAGCTGTAAAGGAAGAAGCAAAAGCGGCAAAAGAAGATTCTGAATCAGTAGAAAAAGCGGAAAAAGAAACTAAAAAAGCTGAACCTAAGGCAAAGCGCATTAGCAAACCAAGACAAAAGGTTGAAGCGCGTGAGGCTGCGATTGTAAAAGACAAAACAACCGATGCAGAAGAGGTAAAAGCTGAAGAAAAACCTCAAACTAAAGAAGAGCGTCAACAAGAACTTGCAACTTTTAGAAAAGAGTTTGACTGGGATGCTATCGGAAAGTTTGATGATAAGTACAGCGACCAAGAGCAGAAAGAGCTTGAGGAAATGTACGATGAGACTTTAACTTCTATTCAGGAACAAGATGTGATTGATGGAAAGATCGTAAGCATCTCTCCAAGAGAAGTTGTGGTAGATATTGGGTACAAGTCTGATGGTGTGATTAGCATGTCAGAATTGAAATATAGAGATGATCTTAAAGTAGGTGATGAGGTAGAAGTATTTATCGAAAGCCAAGAAGATCGAAATGGACAGTTGGTTCTCTCTCATAAGAAAGCGAGAGCACTTAGAGCATGGGATCGTGTCAATCAAGCTTTAGATACCCAAGAGGTAATCAAAGGACACGTAAAATGCCGTACTAAAGGTGGTTTGATCGTTGATGTATTTGGAATTGAGGCTTTCTTGCCTGGATCACAAATTGATGTTAAACCAATTAGAGACTACGACCAGTATGTTGACAAAACCATGGAATTTAAAGTGGTTAAGATCAACAAAGAGTTTAAAAACGTAGTTGTTTCGCATAAAGCACTAATTGAAGCTGAGCTTGAAGTTCAGAAGAAAGAGATCATTTCTCAGTTAGAGAAAGGTCAAGTGCTTGAAGGTACAGTGAAGAACATTACTTCTTACGGTGTATTTATTGACTTAGGTGGAGTAGACGGTTTAGTACACATCACTGACCTATCATGGGGTAGAGTAAATCACCCTGAAGAAGTAGTTGAGCTAGACGAAGTAGTAAAAGTTGTAATTCTAGACTTTGACGATGACAAAAAGCGTATTGCCTTAGGTATGAAGCAGCTTGAAGGTCATCCATGGGAAAAACTTGATGACAAACTACAAGTTGGTGATAAAGTAAAAGGTAAAGTTGTAGTAGTAGCCGATTACGGCGCCTTCGTTGAAATTCAGCCGGGTGTTGAAGGACTAGTTCATGTTTCTGAAATTTCTTGGTCGAATCAATTGCAGCCTGCTCAAGCATTTTTCAATGTTGGAGATGAAGTAGAGTCTGTGATCTTAACCTTGGATAGAGAAGAACGCAAAATGTCCTTAGGGGTGAAACAACTTACTCCAGATCCATGGGAAGACATTGCAACAAAGTATCCTGTAGATTCTAAGCATAAGGGTAAAGTGACCAATATTTCAGATTTTGGAGTATTTGTTGAATTAGAAGAAGGAGTAGATGGATTAGTTCACATTTCTGATCTTTCTTGGTCTAAGAAAATCAACCATCCAAAAGAAGTAACCGCTGTAGGCGAAGAAATGGAGGTTGTGATCTTAGAGATAGACCAAGAGCAAAGAAGATTGAGCTTAGGATACAAGCAACTTGAAGAGAATCCTTGGGAGACTTTTGAAACTGTTTTTGAAATTGACAGCATCCATAAAGGAACCATCAGTGAAGTTAATGCTAAAGGAGCAACTGTTATTCTACCTTATGGTGTAGAAGCATTTGCAACTAAGCGCAACTTGGTGAAAGAAGATGGTAAGAATGCTGAAAAAGACGAAGAACTAGATTTCAAGATCATGGACTTCAACAAGCATGCACGTAAGATCATTGTTTCTCACACTCAAATCCATAAGGAAGTTGAGCAAGAGGAGCAAAACATTAAACGTAAGAAAGCAAGTTCTCATAAAAGAGCTACACAGAAAGCAATCAAGGACATGAACAAAGGTCAAGAGAAAACAACTCTTGGAGACCTTGACGCTCTTGCTAGCTTGAAAGACGAGCTTGAAGGGGACGAAAGTAAAAAGGGTGATAAAAAGTAATTTGTTATCCTATAGTTTAGTTAGGCATTAGATGTAACTAAAGCACAGTCTAAACTGCTTTAAAGCACAGCCGAAGAGAGAAATCTCTTCGGCTTTTTTATTTAATATATTTCTCTATCAGACGCTAAGAGCGAATTTAATAAGAAGTGCAAAAGATTGGTTTTGAAAGAAGCTATAAACACTGTCAGAATCAAAGTAGGATTTCTCTTACTCTATGCATGAAATAACCGTTTAATAGCCACAAGCTATAAGTTTGACGTAACTCCAAATAGGGTTTCTAATGAATAAAACCTCAATAAGCCAATAAAGACCTTAATTCCTATTACTTATTACAAGAGCACCAATACCACACAGTCCCTATTTACCAATTACTATCTATTGAACGTTTGCTTGTGTCAAGATGAAGTATTGGTTTGAGTTCTCAGCTGCTACTTAAGCTAGAGAGTCCTTTCTCCTTACTAGTACACTTAAGTTGTAAACGTTTTGGCTAAAGCAGGTGTGCCGGTTTTTGATTATAAGAATTAAAGTAGTGAAAAGCCGTTGAAACTTCAGAAACTAAATCGAAGAGCGGCGAAATACAGTAGTTCAAACCACTCCAAATTAAAGTGGAGTAAAGGCAATTACTTTGCTGCGCCCGTGCCTCCGCCGAAAGTGGCTTTTCAACTGTAGGTAGGAGCTGCTCGCAGTATGGCCATTTGCCAGACGAATGCTTATTGAAAACCCTTATGCCTGCCCGTCCGCAGGCGGGCACATGTGCTATGTCCGCTTTACAAACAGTCAAAAACTCAGCGATCTACACTTTCTATCAGAACTTGTGCTCAGATTGAAAATTGTTAGTCAAAAAAACTTTTTGGAATAATTAGGACTAGGTGACCTGCAATTGCCTACAACTATAGTACAAAGCAAAACGCTGCAGTCAAATCATGTTTGATTTGTGTAGGACAGTTTTTGAGTAATAAAAAAAGCCCCTGCATCAGCAGGGGCTTTGAATTGGAAATTAACTTATTCT
Source organism: uncultured Flavobacteriales bacterium (assembly GCA_913056345.1). Lineage (GTDB taxonomy): Bacteria > Bacteroidota > Bacteroidia > Flavobacteriales_E > Vicingaceae > CAJXMH01. The sequence goes on from CAJXMH010000001.1 coordinate 103,324, forward strand.
TAGTCTATTATGTTGATTTCAACTCTTCTGTTTTGAGCTCTTCCTTCAGCTGTTTCGTTCGTCGCAATTGGATTACTTTCACCCATTCCTACTGCTTTGATTTGGTCAGCTGGTACACCTTTTCTAATTAAGTAACGCTCAATTCTGTCTGCTCTTCGGTCAGTTAAGCGCTGGTTGTAACCTTCAGGACCTGTGCTATCTGCAAAAGCTTTGATGTCTACAGAAATATTTTCTGCTTTTTTCAATGCCATTGCTAGCTTATTAAGCTGGTCATAGTACTTAATCTTGATGGTAAAGCTCTCAGAGTCAAAATTAATATCGGTTAGCAATTCACTTGGAATACCTTCCACTTCTTTCTTAGGCTCTTTCTTAGCAATAACCTTTTCCTCTTCTTTCTTAGGCTCTTCTTCTGTATCAGTAAATACAAACTTGCCATCTTTCTCAGAAGTGGTGCGTTTATTACCTGCTTCATCTACTAGGTAAATTTCAACATCATCAGCACTACCGTCAAGGTTGATAGGTTTGAGCGAGTAGTTTTTATCGGCTTCTAATGGACTAAATTCAAATTTTCCATTTCCATCAGTGTAGATCGTATCTACAGGATTGCCATTTTCGTCTAGCACAACAAGTGCTGCATTTTCCATTGGGAGGTTATTGTAAGTAAATACACCCATGCGTTTACTTTCTTCCTCAATAACTTCTTCAGGACAACCACCTAAGGATTCTAAACCTGCCACATCAGGACATTTATCATCTTTATCTGCCACTAAATCTCCATCACTATCAGGACAACCATTAAGCGTACCTGCAACATTAGGACAAGGATCGTCAGCATTTGCTATACTATCATTGTCGCTATCAGGACAGCCATTGGTGTATTCAAAACCTGGCATGCTTGGACATTTATCTCTATCGTTTGGAATACCATCGAGATCTAAATCAACCGCACAACCAAATTTGTCAACTTTCATTCCTAATTCAGTGTTAGGACATTGATCCTTTCGGTCTGGAACACCATCTTTATCGATATCTTGGGTAGATTTAATCACAGTACTAACTCCAATGGAGCTTTGTAAGAACATGTCGTTGCTACCGTCAGTTTCGCCTTCAAAGTCATCTCCATTGGCAACTAAAAGCGTGTTTTGATACCTGATATTAACGTTTTCGTTCAATTTGTAGTTGACTCCTATACCACCACTTGGCAGAGCTAGGTAACTTGTATTATCGCTAGAACCCTCTTGGTCAAATGTCATGTAACCTATACCTGCAAAAATGAAAGGTCTGAATTTTACATTGTCATTTTTAAAGAAATTAAACTTCAAGTGCACATTAGCTTGGTTCATATTGTATATAGACCTTGATGGGCGAGTTTCAGTTCTACTAATTTTTAAATCACCTAGTGTTAAATCTGCTGCAACATCAAAGTGCGGTGAAAGATAGCGCGATACTGAAAAACCGGCTAAGCCATTGTGGTGATCAGTAAAGTTGAAAAATTGGTTTTCAACATCTCCGTTGTATTGCTCTGATCCAATATGAATTCCAATTCTCCAAGGATTCTGTTTGTTCTGTCCAAAGCTCAATAAGCAAGCTGACAAAAGAAATAATAATGTAAAGTTTCTCATCTTTAATATACTAGGTTGCAATCTACAAATAAAAGAGTTTAATTCTTAAATAACGTAAATAATTGAAACAAAATCAACTCCTTCTAAAATTAATAGGTTGTTTTTTGGTTTCAAATCTAGTAAACACTCAAAAAAACCAAGAGGCTTAAGGCTGAAGCAAGAAGGTAGAGTAATTTGAGAAAAAAGCTTTTCATTAAGCCTAGACGTACATTTTACAAATCAGGTTGCTTAGCTTTTTTCTTCTACAAGCCATTTTTCAATTTCTGGCGGCTGGTAATTTTCTATGCTTCTCAGTAGCCTTTTTATATCCTTATCTATTAAGACCATTTTAAGGTACTTATCCTTAAGCAATTGCTCTTGATTCATGAATTTCAATTGAGCAATCAAGTGATCGTAAAATCCATTCACATTCAATAGCGCAGAGGGTTTTTGATGTAGACCAAGTTGACCCCAAGTAATCATTTCAAAAAACTCTTCCATGGTTCCAAATCCACCGGGAAGGCTTATACAAGCGTCACTGAGTTCATTCATTTTTAGTTTTCGCTCATGCATGGAGTCAACCATGATCAATTCGTGTAAATTATGTTGAGCAATTTCTCTCTTAGCCAAAAAGTGGGGTAGCACCCCAGTTACAATTCCTCCATGTTCAACCGCACCCCTTGCAACTGCTCCCATGCATCCAACTGAAGCACCACCATACACCAATTTATAACCTTCTTTTGCAAGGGTTTCACCTAGCTTGTAAGCATTTTCTACATAAACGTCTGAATTCCCCTCGGAAGATGCGCAAAATACCGCTATACTTTTAATCTTGGTCATTTCAATAGTTTGTTAGTGCTATTAGCAAAAGAAAAAGTAGTCCTTTCCTTCTGAGTAATCATGTTGGTTTAAAAATAATCTTATTTTTTTCTGAGCTTCTTTATTACCAACTGCAATTAATATCTGCGGTTGGTCTTGGTGTAAAATGCTTTCAAACGAAGCTAAGATCTTATTGTAAATTTCTTTGCCGTGTTTGTTAGGATTGTTGCTCACCCAATTAAAAGATGTGCCATCTTCGTTTATAGTGCGAGCTAGCTTTTTGCCTTTTGGACCAGCTCCCCATATCATTAAAGGTCGATCTGATCTGTAATCTAGCTTTTTAAAGTAAAACCATTTTAGCTCAAAGTAATCATTGTGTTTATAAACTTCCATGTTTCGGCTGCTTCTTGCCTTATGGTCGCGCCAATGATGTGTAATTTTATCTAAGCAAACCACTTTGTAATTGGCTTCGTAAAAGCGAAAAACCAGATCGTAGTCTTCTGGATATCGATTGACACGAAAGGCATTGACTTGCTCTAGATCAGACCTCCTAATCATCCAATTGGGAGAAGCAATTACACACTCTTTGTAGATCTCTTCCCATTGATTTTTTTTGGTACAAAGCTGGTTTAGCCATCGCTCATAGTTTCTATACCCTTCATTTAAGCCTTCTTTGGAAAAATAATAAACTTTTCCGCTAGCAACGCTTCCTTTAGGAGAAGCTAAAATGGCATGCTTTAAGCTGCTCAACTTCTTTTTAGGCATCAAATCATCTGCATCCATCCGGTGAATGAGTGCTCCAATGCTATTTTCATATGCTAACCGAAGTGCGGGAATTACTCCTTTTTCATCACAGCTCATTACTTTTATTCGTTCATCCTGCTTGGCAAAACTATTGAGCGTTGCTAATGAATTGTCAGTTGAATGATCGTTAACCGCGATGAGTTCCCAGTGTGCTTCGTCCTGTTCTAAAATGCTTTCAAGGCACTCCTCAAGAAAAGGCTCTGCGTTTTTTACAGGCATGAGGATAGAGATCAAATTGCTCATGCTTGAATTGATAAGCGCTCAGTGCTCCAGGCTTCTGCAGGTTTTTCAAAGAGAGGCTTTGTTTTAGCCCATGTTTGTCGAAATAGGTCAGATTTGCGGTAAAGATTCAGCGCCTCCTCATTATCCCAAATGCTGTAGGTGAAGAATATTCCTGACTCCCTTTGGTCTTGCAGCAGCTGTAAGTGATGATTGCCAGGAAATTCTCTGATAAAATCCTTAGATGCTTCAAAAACAGCAATGAAATTTTCAACTTCATTTTCACGAAAATGCATTTTGACTATTCTAACGATCATAAAACTCTATTCTTATCGAATCAGATTCTTGTAGACCAAGCAGCCGACTGGCATTTCCTTTATTCATAGCAATTTCTAAAAGCTTAGATGAACTGAACAGGGCCAGCTTTTCTCCCTCAGGCACATCGCTATAACCTTTACTAATTCGATTGATGTTGTATTCACCTTGTCTAAATTCTATGCTAAAATCGCGTCCTCTTCCAAATGCTTTAAAGAAAGGCTCTTCGATATTGGTTAAAATATTTCCATAGTGATCAATGTAGAGTACCATTCCTTTGATGAAATTTTCTACCGAAACAGCCTGAAAAAGAGAGCGCTCTAGAACAGCTTCCTTCTTGCTTCCGATCATTTCTAGTGTTCCGCCTTTAGCAAGGTGGGCTGCCGCTTTTGCAAAAATATCCTTGGTTGGAAACGATTTCGATTCTAGTTCAGGATTGATGTTAAGCTCTATGATCTGATCAGGTGACTCTTCGAGAATCAATGAAAAAACACCATTGTCTGCTCCAATAAAATAATGTCCGTTATGCTTGATCACCAAATGAGTTGCGTCAAGGTCTGCCTCAGGATTAACCCCTATGATGTGAATGCTGCCCTCAGGAAATTCTTTGTAAGCATTTTTTAAGGTGAAAGCGGCCTGAATAATGTTGTAAGGCTCTATGTTGTGGCTAATGTCAATGATTCTGGCTTCAGGGCAAAGCTTAAGCAGACTGCCTTTTACCACCCCAACATAATGGTCTTTTAAACCTAGGTCTGTAGTAAGGGTAACAATGGCCATTGGCTCTATTGAAGAATTTCAAGTGATTATTTGTTGCGACCAAAATTAGTAATAATTTCGTAGGAGGATTCTTACACCACACGAACAAACGAAGAAGCATTTGATAGAAAAAGTTGTTGTCATTTCTGAAGTTAACCCGGTAGAATTATTTGGGGTTAATGAACAAAATCTAAAACAGTTAAAAAAACATTTTTCAAAACTACAAATCGTAGCTAGAGGCAATCAACTTATCTTGAAAGGTGAGAAAAGTTTGGTTACTCAATTTGAAGACAGTCTTCGGCTTTTAATCCACCACCTATTGAAATTTGAGCAACTTACAGAAAGCCAAATTGAGCGTATGCTCGGCGCTGAGGCGAAGGAGATAAAATCTCAATTGGCTGAAACAGACGAGATCTTGGTTCATGGAAATCATGGCCTATTGGTTAAAGCCAGAACAGTAAACCAACGAAAATTGGTGAAGAGTGTACTCAAAAATGATATGGTTTTTGCCCTTGGTCCTGCAGGTACTGGTAAAACTTACACCGCGGTTGCCTTAGCTGCAAGAGCTTTAAAAAATAAAGAAGTGAGACGCATTATCCTTACTCGACCTGCGGTAGAGGCAGGGGAGAACCTCGGCTTTTTGCCGGGTGATCTGAAAGAGAAGTTAGATCCCTTCTTGCAACCACTGTATGATGCTTTACATGATATGTTTCCCGCTGAGCGTTTGAATGATTACATCGAAAATGGAGTAGTGCAGATAGCACCTTTGGCTTTTATGCGAGGGAGAACGCTCGACCATGCTTTTGTGATCTTGGATGAGGCTCAAAATGCCACTAAAAGCCAGTTCAAAATGTTTCTTACTCGAATGGGTAAGCACGCAAAGTTTTGCATTACCGGTGATGCTTCTCAAGTAGATTTACCTAAAAATCAACCTTCTGGCTTAATTCAAGCAACTGAAATTCTAAAAGGTACTAAGGGAATAGACTTCATTCACTTTGATGGTAAAGACGTGATCAGACATCATTTGGTAAGAAAGATCATTGAAGCCTATGACATGGAGGAAAAGAATAAAAACTTAAAAAGCAATAAGCCTGATGCTAAAGCCGACAATTGAATCAACCAATTTTTCCTTTCCTAATCAAAAAGAACTCTATCATGGCAAAGTGAGGGATGTATACAGTGTAGGAGAAGATAAGCTTCTCATGATCGCAACCGACCGTATTTCGGCATTCGATCATATCTTACCTAAGGCAATACCCTATAAAGGCCAAGTATTGAATCAACTTGCTGCCTTATTTTTGTCAAAAACTAAAGATATTGTCCCCAATTGGGTGCTGAGCACTCCCGACCCCAACGTAACTATTGGGAAACGCTGTGAGCCAATTAAAATTGAAATGGTCATTCGGGCTTATTTATGTGGTCATGCTTGGAGGGAATACAAGGCAGGCAAAAGAACTATATGTGGGGTTGCTATGGAAGAAGGAATGATTGAAAATCAGGCATTCCCTAGTCCAATCATTACACCGGCTACCAAAGCAGAAGAGGGGCATGATGAGGACATTACTAGAGAAGAGATTTTAGCTAAAGGAATAGTTTCAGAGTCAGATTACTTAAAGTTAGAAGACTATACAAGAAAACTATTTGCTAGAGGTACCGAACTTGCCAAGCAACAAGGTTTGATCTTGGTTGATACTAAATATGAATTTGGTAAGGTGGGGGATAAAATTTACCTGATCGATGAGATCCACACACCTGATTCTTCACGTTACTTTTATGCAGATGCCTATGAGGAAAAGCTTAGAAAAGGCGAGAAGCAGCAACAGCTAAGTAAAGAGTTTGTGAGAGAATGGCTCATGGAAAATGGATTTCAAGGCAAGCAAGGTCAAAAAATGCCAGATATGCCTGAGGATTTTGTTGAACTCGTTTCCGATCGTTACATTAAGTTGTACGAAAAATTAAGTGGGGAAAACTTTCAAAAACAATCAAGTGAAGAGGAACCGCTAAAACGAATAGAAAGAAATATTCTAGAAGCCCTTTAAAAGCCCCTATGGTTCTTCTTAATCTCCTAAATTTGCAAACTTAAATTGAAAATATCATGTCTGAACAAGTAAACCTCGTTACCGTAGTTATAGATGAAGAAGAACACCAAATTGAACTTGGTGATCAAGAAACAATCATGGAAGGAGCCGAGCGTATCGGTATTGATCCGCCCTATTCTTGTCAGTCAGGGGTGTGTACAACCTGCAAAGCCAAAGTTGTTTCCGGAGAAGTAGAAATGGAAAATAACTTTGGACTGGGAGAGGATGAAATCAAAGAAGGATACGCCTTAACTTGCATTGGCCGACCAAAAGTGGCCGGCACAAAGATTGATTGGGACGACGTTTGATCTAGCTTTTCTTTTTCTTTGCCGCCTTCTTTTTTCTCTTTTTCTTCTTTTCGTCAACAAAAGTGTCGTCAACGACTTCGCCGAGTACTTTAACTTCTTTTGTACGCTCAAAATTCTTTTTAGCTAACATCATTTCGTCGTAAGTATCTCTGCGAATCTTTATACCAGATTTGGCTCCTTGATTTTTTACCTCAAGGTAAAATCCATCTTTAAGTTTTTTTGGTTTCGTAGAAGGTCTTCCCATAGTTCTTGATTTGGTGCATTATGCGTGCACAGGTTCGTCTATCAGTATTTCTGCCTTTATTGTTCCGTCTGCATTAACGGCTGTAGGCACTACTTTTTTTAGTTGATTAATCCATTCAGGATTATACAGGCTTTTTATTTTTAAATAATTTTCAGTAAAACCGTACATAAATCCATCTTGTTCTTGTGCTTCAAAAAGCACAGAAAATTCTTGATTGAGTTGATTATTGTAGAATTGTCTTTTCTTTTTCTCTGAAAGTATTTGCAGCATCTTACTTCTTTCTCTTCTTTCTTTCATCGGAATAGAACCACTTTTTCTTACAGCCACAGTATTGTTGCGCTCTGAATAAGTGAAAACATGAAAGTAAGCTACGTTTAGCTCTCTGAGAAATTCGTAAGTCGTTTCAAAGTGAGCCTTTGTTTCACCGGGGTATCCCACTATAACGTCAACTCCAATAGCGGCATGTGGCATTAAAGTTTTGATTAGTGAAACCCTATCCTCGTAAAGCTCTCGTCCATACCTTCTTCTCATAGCTCTAAGTATTTCGTTAGAGCCTGATTGTAAGGGAATATGGAAATGGGGAACAAACTTGTTTGATCCTGCTACAAACTCTATGATCTCGTTGGAAAGAAGGTTAGGTTCTATTGAGGAAATCCGGAAACGTTCAATCCCATCAATTTGATCTAGCTCCTGAATCAATTGGTAGAAAGTTTCATCTGTTCCTTTACCAAAGTCCCCGATGTTCACGCCCGTTAAAACCACTTCTTTTACATCAGTTTCAGCAACCTCTCTAGCCACTTTCAGCGTTGCCTCAATGCTGTTGCTTCTGCTTCTTCCCCTAGCTAATGGAATGGTGCAAAAGGAGCAAAAATAGTCACAGCCATCTTGTACTTTTAAGAAACTGCGGGTTCTATCGCCGTATGAAAAAGAGGGAACAAAATCCTTTACTTGTTTAACTTCTCCTGCAATTACGCGTGTTTCATTCAGTCTACTTTCCCAAGCTTGGATGTGTTCTATTAGTTTGAACTTTTCGTTTGCTCCCAGCACTAAATTCACTCCTTCAATTTGAGCAATTTCGTCAGGTTTAAGCTGAGCATAGCAACCGATTACCGCTATAAAAGCAGCAGGAGCCAGTTTCTTTGCCTGTTTTACGATTTGGCGACATTTCTTATCTGCCTGATCTGTAACAGAGCAGGTATTAATCACAACTATATCAGCCCCTTCCCTAAAATCAATTCTTGCAAATCCTTCTTCTTCAAAAAGTCTTGCAATACCTGAAGTTTCAGAAAAGTTTAGCTTACAGCCTAGCGTGTAAAAAGAAACCGTATGGCTATGCTTCATAGGATTCGCGAAACTAAACATTTTTTAATGAAAAATCAATAATAAAGTGTGTAGTCTACTGAGAGGCAGTGCGTTGATTTACTTTGACTTGAGTCTTCTAATTTTATTTTCAATAAGAGGGCCAAATTCTTCTACCCATAATCCATACATCTCGCCTGATGGATGCAGCTGGTCTTCTGCTAATAGACTAGAATTCTCATTGGCTTTTCGAGAAATGTTAGTGATGTAGTAAAATTCTAGTTTGTAATCAGAAGCCATTGATTTAATTATTTGATTGTATTGGTCGATCTCTTTGCCAATCTTACTGTGGTTTTTCTTGGCAGCAAAAGGAGTTACCCCATAGTCTGGTATACTAATTAAAACTACACCTTGTTCGCTGTATTCTGATAAACTTATGGCTTGTTTGATCAAGGCTTCTAATTCTGTTTTAAACTGTTTTATTGGTTTGTTTTGATATTGATTGTTTACCCCAATAAGTAAACTAACGAGATCATATTTGGTCTTTAATTCTGATCCTTTCAAAGCAGTAATTAAATCATCGGTTCGCCAGCCTGTCTTGGCTATAATTTTTGGTTCTTCTACAAGAATATCCTTCCTGTTCAAATAGGCTCTGAGTTGATAAGGAAAAGACTCTGAAAGCTTTACGCTTTCCCCAATGGTATAGGAATCGCCCAAGGCAAGGTAATTCGCCCTAATCTCTACTGTTGATTGCTTGGATTGTATCTGTTGGTTTTGGCAAGAAGAAAGGCTTATGATCAGTGCAAAAAAATAGACGCTCAATTTCATAAAAGCCAAATTAAGCCTAAAAGTCATCGCTTTCGTAGTTTCCCCTTCGACCTCCTGATCCTCTGTTTTTCTTCTTATTAATTCGGTAAGTGAAGCTTAAAAGAAATTGCCTAACCCGCCATTGGAAATCAGATTCCCTAAAGAGAAACCCATCGTCAACAACAGATCTGTAGACACGGCTGTTTAAAAGGTCTCTAACACTTGCTACTAAGGTGCCTTTTCCTTTTAGAACGTCCTTTGAGAAAGATAAATCAAAACTATACAAAGCTTTTACTTGACCTTGGTTTGTTTGTCTTGGTGCACGATAGTTCATGCTTACTTGACTGTTGATTTCTTTCGGTAATTCGGTTCGGATCATCATTCTTCCGCTCATTACAAAGGCGGTATTTTCTAGCACCAATCCTTCATAGTTACCACTACTCTGAGAGCGGTAGAGGTTTGCATTGGCATTAATGCTCGTTTTCTTTGAAAATTTATAGGTTCCGTTTATTTCATAGCCCAAATTATGTTCTATTGCTAAGTTGACAGGAATGCGAATAGTAAAGCCTTCTGCGTCTGTAGTAGTGATCCGATCGATCACACCCGTTCGGTAACGGTAGTAAACACTAGAAAAAAGCGAACCTTTTTCAAAGTATTTCAAGTAGCCCAATTCATAAGAATCTGTATACTCCGGCTGCAAATTTGGATTGCCTGCATAAAAGTTACGAGCATCTGTAAAGTTGGAAAAGGGTAGGAGGTAACGAAAACGCGGTCGGTTAATTCGTCGGCTGTAGCTTAATTGCAGATTATCCTTGTTCTCAAACTCATAGGTAAGGTTTGCGGAAGGGAAAAAATTAAGATACTCCCAATTATTTGTTTGATCAGTTAATTTCAATTCCGTTGAAATATCAGAGTACTCTGCTCTTAGTCCAAATTGGTAGGAGAATTTGTTGACTTCATTGCCAAACATCATGTAAGCTGCATAAATATCTTCTTTGTAAATGAAATTATTATTGAAGTCGGGTAGCACTTCAAAAGGTGACCCACCTTGACTTTCTCTCACTTGAAAATCGTTTTCAACAGTTCTAAGACTCGTTCTGAATCCTGTTTCGAATAGTCCATTTTCTCCTACCGGATGAATGTAGTCTGATTGAATCAAGTAATTGCGGTTGTATTCTAAATTGCTGCTTTCTTGTAATAAAACATCATTGGTTCTAAAATTAGTTTCGGTAATGTCTGACTCTTCTAAGTCATCTCTTTCACTCCATTGCAGGTCAATTGTGAATTTATGATCTTCATGATCGCTAAATTTTTTAGTGTAGTTAATGGTTGTTTCTAAATTTTCACCATCTTCCGACTCTTCATCCTCACGAAAAACTTCTTGAAAAAGCGTCCCATTTCCGAAAAGATCTCTGTAAGTGAGTTCGGCTACATTCTTTTCATCAGAGAAGCGATAAAAACCTGCCACGGTTATGGTGTTGAGGTCATTTAAAAAGATATCGGAGCCTAATCTAAAATTGTTCGATATTCCGCCTCTTCTGCGATCATTATCAATGGTATATAAATAGGCGGTATCAGGGCTGTTGAAGCTTTGAAAAGTTTCACCGCCACCTGGTGAATTTCTATACGATACACCAACGGAGGTGAATAAATTGATGTTTTTTTGCCGGTAGTTTAAATTAAAGGAGCCGCGAAAGTTTTCAGGATATCCGGCTACTGCTTCAAAACTCCCGTTCAGTCCTTTCTTCTTGTCTTTTTTAAGTACAATGTTTATAATACCAACTTCACCTTCAGCGTCATAGCGAGCAGATGGGTTGGTTATGACTTCAACGCGTTCTATCAAGTTACCTTGAAATTGCCTTAGAGCATCCCCAATATTTCCTGCAACAATACTCGAAGGTTTACCATCAATTAGTACCCTAACATTCTGGCTTCCTCTGAGGCTTACATTTCCTTCAACATCTACCTGCACCGATGGAATATTGTCTAGAATCTCAGCTGCATTAGAGCCAATGTTACTGAGGTCCTTCCCAACATTGAAAATCCGCTTATCTAATTTAAGCTCCATTTGCGAGCGTTCTGCAGTGACTTCCACCTCATCTAACAACTGACTATTGCTTTGGAGCTGTATATTGCCCAAGTCAGTTGTAGGGCTATTTAAAGTAATGTCTGAAATGGTTTTTGTCTTGTATGAAAGAAAAGAGATGGTAAGGTAGTATTTACCTCGAGGCGCAGTTAGTAATACTTTCCCTTCAAGATCACTGGCCTCACCTTTTACCAGAGTAGAATCATTGCTCTTGTAGAGTGCAACATTTGCAAAGGGTACCACCTTGTTGTCAGGGTCTAAAATGCGCGCCTTTAGGGTAGTTTGGTTTGACTGAGCCTTTATAAAATGCCCAAGCAATATGCTAATTAAGAAAAGGAGAAACTTTAATTTCATGGTTTGACTTGGAACTTAGACAAGTCATTTATAAAAAGGTTTAAGGAGAATTATTGCTTTTTGGGAATTAGATAAATTGGAATATCTAGGTCTTGCACCAAGTCATCCGTTACACTACCAATAAAAGTGCTGTAAAAGTTGCTGTGTTTTTTATTACCAAGCACAACTAAGTCTATGTTTAGTTTTTCTACTTCTTTAAGAATCATTTCCTCTGTAGGACCTTGAATCAATAAGGCTTCAGCTGAAATCCCTGCCTTTTCTAATTCTGATGCAATTTTTTGCAGACTTCTGTGGTCTTCACGTAAATCTTCAGCTTGAACATCACGTATGTATTGCGGTCCTACTTCATAACCAACAAAATCAGGTTCAGGAGCAGCTATATGTATGATCCAACATTTGGCCTTGAAACAAATTGCAAGTTGCTGGGCAGCTTGAATTATTTGTTGGTTAAAAGCTTGATCTTTTAATTCTACCGCTATGAGTATGTTTTTCATGCTTGGTTCAATTTTATGTCTTAGGTTCGAAAATTAATAAAAGCTACTTCCAAACCTTTCAAAAGCCATTTTTTCTAATGCTTCTCTATGGTCTGGATGTGCAATTGAAATAAGGTCTTTGGCTCTTTGGCGAAGGTTTTTTCCAAAGAGGTTTACTACACCGTACTCGGTGGCAATGTAATGCACATGTGCACGAGTTGTAGTAACACCTGCACCTTGTTTTAAAAAGGAAACGATCTTTGATTCGCCTTTCCTGGTGCAAGAAGGCATGGCAATAATTGCTTTTCCACCTTCTGAGAGTGATGCACCGCGGATAAAGTCCATTTGACCACCTACACCTGAATACTGGTACTTTCCAATCGTGTCTGCACAAACTTGTCCGGTTAGGTCTACTTCTATGGCAGAATTGATTGCTGTTACTTTTTTATTCATAGCAATTAGTCCTGTGCGATTGGTGTAAGCAGCTTCCTTCATGTGCACCGAGGGATTATCATCCACAAAGTCATAAAGTTTTTGTGAACCCATTGCAAAGCAACTCACGATTTTTCCATTCTTCAAATACTTCTTTTTGCCGTTGATCACCCCAGACTCTACTAAAGGAAGAATACCATCCGAAAACATTTCTGTGTGAATCCCAAGGTTTTTATGACCACTCAACTGACTCAAAACAACATTCGGTATACCACCAATGCCCATTTGAAGACAAGCCCCATCGTCAATCAATTCAGCTACATGCCTACCAATTTGTTCATCTACCGCTGAAGGCTCTTGAATAATTGATTGGTAAAGTGGTGCATCATAATCAATGGCTGCATCTATTCTAGAAAAATGGATTATTCCATCTCCATGACTTCTCGGTACCTTAGGATTTATTTGTGCGATAACCGTTTTTGCCGAGTTAATGGCTGAAAGTGTTACATCTATTGAAGTACCTAAGGAGCAATAGCCGTGTTGATCAGGAGGAGATACTTGAATGAAGGCAACATCTACGGGTAAGATCTCACGATCGAACAAAAGGTGCACCTCGCTTAAAAAAATGGGTAAATAATCTCCATGCCCACTGTTGATCGAATGACGGACATTACCGCCCACAAAGCAAGAGTTGACCTTGAAAGAGGAAACATAAGAGTCTTCTGTATACAAGGCCTGGCCTTCTGTATGCAGGTGAATAATCTCAATGTTGTCCAATCGATCCGACTGTAGGCACATCTCTTCGATCAGACGACTAGGCGTCATTGCGGCTCCTTGAATGAATAAGCGGTCGCCACTTTTTAAGGCTTCAATGGCTTTGCTTGGTGGTAGGGTTTGCATTTTTTGTGCAAATGTATGGCGGTCAGAACTTCTTGAAAATGATATCTATCAGCTTTAAGGCTAATTAGAGGGTTTTCTTGAAACCTTTCTTTTCGGTTTTGGTGACCTTCTTTGATTGTTGGTCTTCTTAGCAGGTGGAAGATCCGGCCTACTGTCTACAAACTGATGATCTTTCACAACCCTTAATTGCGTATTGATCAATTTTTCAATTTGCTTTAAATAGGAACGCTCTTCAGCATCACAGAAAGAAATGGCTTCTCCACTTGCGTTTGCTCTTCCGGTTCTACCAATTCTGTGCACATAGGTTTCCGCTACATTTGGTAAGTCGTAGTTAATCACCAAATCAAGTTCTTCAACATCAATTCCCCTAGCAGCAATGTCTGTGGCTACCAAAACATTGATCTTTCCTGCCTTAAATCCTTCTAGGGCTTTTACTCGGGCATTTTGCGATTTGTTACCATGAATCGCTTCAGCTTTTATGCCGGCCTGATCAAGTTTCTTTACCACTTTATTAGCACCGTGCTTGGTTCGGGAAAATACCAAAGAAGAGTCTACTGATTTATTCTTAATTAGTTGGCTTAGCAATTTGATCTTATCAGCCTTTGCTACCATGTAAACGCTTTGTTCTACCTTCTCAGCTGTAGTTTGCTCAGGTTTAATGGTCACCCTTTCAGGCTTACCAAGTATTTGTTGCGAGAGTTTTACAATAGCTGGAGCCATAGTGGCTGAAAAAAACAAGGACTGCCTGTTTGTTGGAAGCTGCTTGATCACTTTTTTAATGTCGTGGATAAAGCCCATGTCAAGCATTTGATCCGCTTCGTCTAAAACAAAGTACTTGATGTGTTTTAAGGTAATAAAACCTTGTCCGATCAAATCGAGCAACCTACCCGGGGTAGCAACCAAAAAGTCAACCCCTTGTGCCAACCTTCTGGTTTGTGCACCTTGCTTTACTCCGCCAAAGATTACAGCGTGTCTAAGTTTGGTGTGTCTAGCATAGGCTGCCACATTTTCTTCAATTTGCAAGGCTAGTTCTCTTGTGGGTGTTATTACCAAGGCCTTGACTTGTCTTTTCTGATTCTGATCTACTTCAGCATGTAAATGTTGAATAATGGGCAAGGTAAAGGCTGCTGTTTTTCCAGTTCCGGTTTGTGCGCAACCCAATAAGTCTTTTTTCTGGAGTAAAATAGGGATAGCCTGCTCTTGAATAGGTGTAGGCTGTTTGTATCCTTGCGTATCTAATGCACGCAGTATGGGTTCGATTAAACCCAGTTCTTTAAAATTCATAAAGTGTATAGTAAAATAATAGGAGGGAAATAATAATTCTGCATAGTTACGATTAAAAGTCGGATTAGCTGATCAGACTTTTCTAGCTATAGCGAGAAATGTGCATCATGAGATTTAAACTATTACGGAAAAGTCGTTACGAAAAGTTCGTTACGAAAAAGTCGTAAAAATAATCATGAATTTGAATCTCTAAATAAGTCGAAGAGTTTGAAAACAATATGGCTTTGGTATAGTTAGATTAGTGAACCATAAATTATTTATTATGAGCACTTTACAAAAAATGACTTACGGTCACTATATATTAACTGCCCTAAAACCGGCTAATGAATTGGAAAGCAGAGAAAGGGACTATATCGCAGCAGGTGTGGTTAACTGGGCAAGTCAAATTTCCTTTGAACCCACTTTGGTCATGATTGCAGTAAAGAAAGATAGTGACCTGAATGAAACCATTAACTACAGCGAACATTTTACCTTACATTATCTTGCTAAAGATCAAGCAGACATGATTGCTAAGTTTAGTGGGAAATCAGAAATAAGCGAGGGTAAAATCAATGGTTTAAGCTTCACAAAGCAAGATGATGAAGCCATTTTAGCAGATTTACCTGGTTATGCTACCTTTAAAGTTGAGAGGTTTGAAAATATAGGTGATCATTCTATTTATTATGGAAGCTTGGTGAAAGAAGAGCATAAAGACGGAGCACCAGTATTGAATACTGAAGATACGCCGGTGCAATACAATCAACAAATCATGGAAGAAGCGTAAAGCAATAGAGATAAATTGAGTAATAAAAGCCTTGCTCAGCAAGGCTTTATGCTTTTATGACTCAAACTTCACTTTGTTAACAAAGAATACTTTCCGTTTTCCTCTTTTGTCTTTATTGTCACCTTTGTTTTTAATTTTTTGGTATCCGTAAACGATAAAATACTCCTCATACCAATGTTTTAGTCGACTAGAGGACCTTTTGGTTTTGTCTCCTTCATAAGCGGTTTTTATTTCCTCTGATTCTTTCTCGCTTAAAACTTCCCCATCCTTATTGTTGATCGATTTAGTATGGATCTTAGACTCATCAGCATAAGCCAAATTGAGGCTTTCTTCCCCTTTGCCATAAAGGGAGATGAATCGCTTTACAGTGAATGGCTTGTAAGATGGGTACATCTTAAATGAATTGTCCCATTCCAATTCTCCATTAGCTGAGAACTTTGTGACAATAGCATGGGTGTATTGATAGCCATCAAAAACTGTTACATAAGTTGTTGTCGCTTGACCATTTACAAAAGTTGTTCGTGCCTCTGAACGGTAGGTTGCATAATAGGCTTCTCCAACTAATATGAATCCTCCATCAGGAGTCTCAATTACATCATGGTCTGCAATGTTGTAGTTGATTTTTACATCTTTCCCTCTTTTCTTTTTACGCTTCCTCTTCTTCTCGATTTTTTCTTGTTTTCGCTCAGGTAGGTAGCTTAGAAAATCCTTGAGGTCTAAAAACTTTGTGAATTTTAGAAAACTGACTTTTCGTTTATCAACTTTCCCAAAAAAGATCCCACTAGAAGTACTGACACTGTTTACACCATAAGTGCCGGTTATAGTGTACTCAGAGGTTCCAATTTTTGACGCAGAGATGGAAATTAAATTTTTCTCTCCAGTTTTTCCAAGTCTAAATTTTTGCCCTTTGAGTTTATTTTTTTCACCCATTAGCATGTACATCTCACTTTCTCTTTTATTGTCTATTCCTTTTACGAAAATGAGAAACTCATTATTTTTTGGTTTTACCTGAAAGTTCGTGATTTCCGTATTCTTCGGTTTAAAGTCCCCTATGTTGATGGGTATTACGGTAGTTAAGGTTCTTTCTAAGTCGACAGCAAAAATGGTTGGTGACTTTTTCAAAGTCCCAACTAAGTAAGCATAATCGTTTAAAACGTAAAGTGAACTAAAACCAAATTTCTTGGGGAGCTTTCCCTTCGTTCTTTCAAGCTTATTGCTTTCTTTTTTGGCAGCAATAATTTCAAATTCTCCTTTCTTATTGGTGTAGAGCGCATAAGTTGCTGCTTCATTTTCAAAACTGGCAATCGAGTTGAATTTCTTATTGATCAGTAGACTTTTAGAGTCCTCTTTTTCCAACTTATTGTTGTAATAATCATACTGCCACTCAGTCTCCTTTCCTTTAGAATCTTTGTTTTCGGCAATAATCAGAAAACCTGATTTTCCTTGAGGAATGATAAAGTCTGTGTCATAGCCTTCACTTAATTCGAACTCTATGCGTTCTTCATATTTCAATTGCGCAAAAGAGCTTTGCACAAATAATAAAAAAGCGGTTGCGGCTGCTAAAGTTGAGGTGAGAAAAATTTTCATAAGTGTGATTTTTGATGGTTGCAGTAAAATTAATGAAACCCTTTCCATTGGAGATGTTGTTTGGTAGAAACCAAAAATAATGGCCCTTTTATTGGGGAAATATAATGCAATGTTTACGGCTTCGATCATTTTACCAAGGATTGACCTTGATGAAAAAGTAAATGGTATACAGATGCAAGTAGTAGGGTAAAAGGTTTAGATTTATTAGAGTGATTTAGATGGTATAAATAATGTAAAGATTAGTAATGTTACTGCGTGATTAATTTCCATTGTCACTGACAATAATCTTAAATAGAGTAACATCTTCCTTCTTTTGAATTAGCATGATGCCGATTTCTTTTTTCAAGTAAGATCTAAATTCTTCAAATGATTCAGTATTTGGGAGTTTTAATTTGTAGGTGGGATCGGAGCTTAATTTAACTGGAGTTATGAGGACGTCATATTCATCTTCAAAATAATGACTGATGAGGCTTAAAGTATACCCTTCGAAAACGTGCCAATGATTGCCGCTAGAGCTTGAAGAGTAATTTTTTTCAAATTTAAACTGCTCTAATTTCAAGCTATCAGTTATCTTCATTTGCCAAACTTTTTTTTCAACTGTTATGGGTTCAATTTGATAATTAAGATGATCAGAGAGTAAAAACTTAATTAGCTCTTTATTTTCTCCTTTATTGAAAAACTTCTCTTCTAATTCGAGTGTTGCATCGAACTTTGTGTTGAGAAAAGCGGTGTCAGAGGAAATGATTCTTGAATGGCTAATTTCATAAAATGTACTTAAGATATCTTGTAAGCTTTGGTTGAAGATAACCGTCTTGTAATCCCAGCTTTGAGAATACGAAGAATTCTCCATGTCATGTTTGTTCTTCTCTACCTTGAAAGTAAAATTCTTCTTTTTAGTTTTAGTATCGGCACTACTTACACTAATAGATTGGCTTGTTTCAAGACCAATAATTTTCTCGAATGTTTTAGTGTCAAGCCCTAAAGAAGTACCTTGAAAAACTATCCTTCCATTGGTGTCAATAACAAATGTTTCAGGATATAAATGAACCTTGTAATTTGATATGGTTTGCTTTTGCTCGTCTATGCCAATGGGGTAAAATAACAATTGATTATTCATGAACTTTTCAACCTTAGCCTTTTTATCAAAATTGATTGAAAGAAATACCACTTCTGGAAACTTCTTGGCTAAACCATTTAAGTGTGGGATAGAAGCCACGCAAGGAGCACATTGAGTGAACCAAAAGTCAAGGACGATTACTTTTCCTTTTAATTCCTTGTTGGAAATTTGTTTACTTAGCGGAATACTCGATTCTCTATGGTTTATCCATTCTTTAACTACTATGTCTGGAGCTTTTTCCCCTATTAACGACTGAGCAGAAGTGGTTATAAATGCTGTAATGAATAAATACAAGCAAAGTGTTTTATTCATTTGGCTTTACCTTTGATTTTTCAATTACCATCGCCAACCCAACCACTAAAGCAGGAGCGATTAAATTGTACCACAAATAACCGATGTCAATCACTTCAAAGCGGTTTAAGGTGTAAAGCGCGATAATAATGGCTTGGGAAATTAAGGCGGCTATGAAAACCGCATTCCCTTTTACCCATTTAATAAAGAAAGCTACCAAGAAAATACCCAAAATTGTTCCATAGAAAAGCGAACCTAGAATGTTAACCGCTTCAATCAAATTATCGAAAAGACTTGCCATAGCAGCGAAAGCAATGGCAAAAAGGCCAAACATCAAGGTAAATAATTTGGAACGTTTCAAATAGTGAGTATCATCTCCTTTTTGATTGATGTTCCGTTTGTAAATGTCGACCGTGGTGGTGGAAGCAAGGGCATTTAACTCGGCGGAAGTAGAGGACATAGCGGCAGAGAAAATCACTGCTAATAACAAACCAACAATACCCACAGGTAGATAATTAATCACAAAAGTGATGAAGATGTAATCATCGTCTTGGGTTTCCGCATCGGCATCTGCTTGCTTGATCAAGTCTTTACTTTGGGTCATTAAAGCTTGCTCTCGTTGATGCAACGCATTGATCTCTGATTTTATGTCGTCACGATTATCCGCAGTCTTAAACTCTTGAATCAAGGCTTGCTTTTCTTCAAATACCGCTGTCTGCTGTTTTTCTACTGCCTGGTACTCTGTAGCATATTCAGAATTCATCACCTTATCTACATTGGCCTGATTGAAGTGGAGTGGTGGCAACACAAATTGGTAAAACAAAAACACCAAAACTCCCACAAAGAGAATGAAGAACTGCATGGGGATTTTAAGCAAACCGTTAAACATCAGGCCAAGACGACTTTCTTTTACTGAACTGCCGCTGAGGTAGCGTTGCACTTGCGATTGATCGGTGCCAAAATAGCTAAGCTGCAAGAACAAACCTCCAATAATCCCCGACCAAATGTTGTAGCGACTACCGGGATTGAATTCCCAGTCAATCACTTGCATTTTGTCCATGGCGCCGGCTAATTCTATACCTTCTCCAAAACTGAGGTGATCGGTCAAGTAGGAGATTAAAAATCCACAAGCAATAAACATCCCTAAGAAAATCACGGCCATTTGCTGTTTATGGGTTTGGCTTACTGCTTTAGTTCCGCCGGAAACGGTATAAATGATAACCAAAGCGCCAATGAAGAAAATGGTAAAGTTTAAACTCCAACCAATGATCTGAGACAGAATAATGGCAGGAGCGTAAATGGTGATGCCGGCTGCTAATCCTCTTTGTAAGAGAAATAGTGAGGCAGTTAACAAGCGCGTCTTGTTGTCGAAGCGAGATTCCAAAAACTCATATGCGGTGTAGACTTTCAGCTTGTAGTAAAGCGGAATAAAGACCGTTGAAATAATGATCATGGCAAGGGGTAGACCAAAGTAGAACTGCACAAAGCCCATTCCTTCCATGTAAGCTTGACCTGGAGTAGAAAGAAAGGTAATGGCAGAGGCTTGAGTGGCCATTACCGATAAGCCGATGGTCCACCAATTTGACTCTTTTCCTCCTAGTAAATAGCCTTTAATGTTCTTGCTTCCTCTGGTTTTCCAAACCCCATAGGCAACAATAAAGAATAAAGTGCCAAGCATCACCGACCAATCGATCCAACCGAACTCCTTCATGCGTGATACGTATTGGTGATCCAAATGAAGAAAAGAATTAAGCCTAATTCAAATAACAAGATGAAAAGATATAGGCCTTTCCAATTCTTGAAAAAGGGAGGGGAGTCTGCGAGTTTACTTTCTTCTTCTTTTTTACTCATGGCCGTAAGAGATCATATTACTCAATAAACGGAAGGCTCCCGGCACACCTGCAGGTAGTTCCCTGAAGAAAGAGATGCCGGTGTAAATAAATTTTCCTTCACCGTAATCCGCTACCAAAATACTGCCCTTTTGGGGAGACTCTCCCGGGTCATTCCAAGCAATGATCGGGCTGTATTCTTCAGCCCATTTCCCTGCAAAATATAACCCTCGTTCTTGCACCCATCCCTCAAAATCTTGCTTGCTGATCTGGTTTGGAGCGTTAAAAATAGGATGCTTAGGCATTAAAAAACTAGGCTCAGCTTCTTCCTTGGTTACGCGTTTTCTGCTGAGTTCAAAAGGGTAAGGGCCGATTTCTTTTACCTTCAAGCCTCTGCTAGTATTGTACTGCACCACAACCGTTCCTCCCTTGTTTACAAAGTCATTGAGTAAAGTATTGCCATTTTTCATGCTTTCATGAATGTTGTATGCTCTGATGCCAACTACTATGGTTTCAAATTCACTCAGGTTTGTAACAGGAAGTTTATCTGCTTCTATGTTGGTCACTTCAAAGCCAATTTGACTGAGGTTTTGAGCAACTTCATCGCCGCTGCCAATGATGTACCCAATTTTTGTAGCAGTTTTCTTTACATCCATCTTTACCACTTTGGCTTTGGCTTCAGGAAACATGATTTGTGGACGAATGTGATCGTATTCTATTCGTTGAACTGAACGAGCCGTTTTCCCATTAACTTGAAAGTGTAATTCTCCCACAGTTGACGCTTCAGCAGGTGTTACTTCAAAACTAAGGGCTGCCTGAGCTCCCTTAAAGCCTGGCTCAAACAAATGCTCTTTTGGATTAGAGCTCCAACCTTCAGGCAGCTCCAAACTAATGCGATAGCTTTTTCCTGTGCGATTGCCTTCTGCTATGAAATTGATTCGCTTTGCTGTATCGGCTGTGAATGTATAGACCTTATCAGAAGGGGTAAGGGTTACTTCAGGAGATATTACTACATCACGGTGCAATTCCCCTTTAACCCTGTCTGACCATTTGTAATCGATTGGTTCAGTAAACGTAATATCCTTTTCTCCTAGTTTAAGGGTATATTCAAAAGTCTTGATTGGCGCTGCCTCAGGAGTAGATCTCAACTCTGCTGGTATCTTTTTTCCATTTTCAAACTTTTCATAAGGAAGCCAATAGGGATGAGACAAGTCTGATGCTGACACAAAAGAGAAGTCGAATTCATAAGGCTCATTTTCATCTAATTTTTGGCTACTGTTGCTTTGATCAATCGCCAGGTCTAATCCACTTAGATCAATATCTATGTCACAGCGGTGAAGCAAAATAAACTTCCCTTTTATGGTATCTCCGCCAACATAATTGTACTCATCGGCTAAAGCTTCAGCTTTAATTCCACAAACCGCCTTGATCAGATTTTTTACATCTTGAAGTTTCGCTTCTTGGTATGGGTTCTCCTCAATGCTTTCAATTAAATGATAAAGTTCAATTAACTGCTTAGCCGATTTTGCAGGCCTATCTACGCTATAATTTTGTATGATTTGATCAATTTTTTCTTCTACTTGGTAGCCGCCATTTAAGCGGTTCCAACTCAGGTCAATTCCCTCGAAAAGGTCTTCTTCTGCTTTTTCACCGGCAGTATGCTGTAAATACTCTAATCGATTACCACGGCGGCGAGCAACTCCAAAACCTTGACTTTTATGCTGTGAGCGGCTATCCGCAGCAATTTCTGAATAGGATAGTCCTAAAATTTCGTTGTAATCTCCAATGTTTACCGATACAATGCCACCTTTAGCAAGGGCGTCTTTTTTTACTTCCTCATTCCACCAATAAACATCCCATAAGATTCTTTTTGGTTGCCATAGGGTCACCTCTTCTAATTGCTCTGGAAAGCTATTGGCATCGTTTGCTTTGGCAAAGGCTTCTTCTGCCAAAATAGAGGAAGCTGTGTGGTGGCCATGTCCACCTCGGCTATCAGGAGGAAAGCGCGTAACTATAACATCAGGTTTAAATTTTCTGATAGCATATACTACATCAGAAAGTACGGCTTGCTTGTCCCATTTTTCAAAGGTTTCTTCTGCAGTCTTCGAATAACCAAAATCATCCACTCGACTAAAGAATTGTTCTCCGCCATCTTCCTTTCTTGCTTCTAAAAGTTCTTGTGTTCTGAGCACACCCATGGCATCACCTTTTTCGGTTCCGATCAGGTTTTGACCACCATCACCTCTGGTTAAAGAAAGATAAGCGGTTTTCACTTTTCGCTCATTTTCTAACCAAGCGATCAGGCGGGTGTTTTCATCATCGGGATGGGCAGCAATGTACAAGGCATTACCAACTACCTTTAATTTTTGAAGTTCATGCAAGATGTCAGAACTGCTTTCTATTGGTCTTTGTGCCTGAATACTCAGGACTGCAAGTAAAAGTAAAAGGCCAAAAAGTGTTTGCTTCATATTTGATAAATATTGAAGGTCTAAATTAAGAATAGGGAATTGATCAAGTACTTAAAGTTTAAAGTTAAAAGTAGAAGAGAAGAAGAGAAGAAGAGAAGAAGAGAAGAAGAGTTGACTTCTAACCTCTAAGAGCTCTAAGCATTCGCAAAGTTCTCGAAGACTTATGTATTCTTAGCGGTCTTCGCGGTTAAGAAAGAAATAAAGTGAAAATTAACTCGAGTTGCAAGCAAGCACTTTCTAAAATCTAGCAGCGTAGCGGTCTAATCTGGATAAAAGATGAAAGACCAAAGCAAATAAAAAAAGAACCACTTTCATACACTAGCTTTAATCCTTCAACCTTAATCCTTCGTCTTTAATCTCTTTTCTAACAGCGTAGCGGTCTAATCTGGATCAAAGATGAAAGACTAAAGTTTAAAGCAAATTAAAAAGAACCACTTTCATACACTAGCTTTAATCCTTCAACTTTAATCCTTCGTCTTTAATCTATTTTCTAACAGCGTAGCGGTCTAATCTGGATAAAAGATGAAAGACTAAAGTTTAAAGCAAATTAAAAAGAACCACTTTCATACACTAGCTTTAATCCTTCAACCTTAATCCTTCGTCTTTAATCTATTTTCTCTTTTCTAACAGCGCAGCCGTCTCACGCTAGTTTCTCCCAATCGCTGCGAATAATGCAATAGAACTCACTATCCAAGAATTCTCCATCAAAGAAATAGTTTTCACGGAAGTACGCTTCTTTTTTGAAGCCACTATTCACCAATAAGTGAACTGAGCTTTGATTTCTAGGATCTGTATCTGCTTTTATGCTGTGAAGCCCTAAGTGCTCAAATCCATAATCTCTAACCGCCCCAAGGGCCTCTGTCATGAAACCCTGCTGTTGGTGTTCTTGGTCAAGGCCAAAGCCAATCTCTGCCCTGTAATGCTGGTAATCTATTTTCCAGTAGCCGATATAGCCAATTAAATCGCTGCTTCCTTTCAAGGCAATTTTCCAACTCAAGCCCTTTTCTGTGTTAAAGTCGTGAATGATATCGTGGATGCGATCCCGTGCAGAAGACTTTTTCTTGATTGGATGCAAGCCCAAGTACATCATAAAGTCTTCATCTGATCTTAAATTAAAGAAATGGTCGACATCATTGGGTGTGAAAGCTTTTAGGCTTAGTCTTTCGGTTTCTAAAACCGGAAATTCTTCGGGAAAGTTAATCTCAGGATTCATCATACAGGTAGTTTATTGCGTTCTAAATTTGGATCCAATTCTTTTGCACGGTCAAAAGCTTTTTTAGCTTCTTCTAGCTGTCCATTGTAAAAGTAACTTAATCCAAGGTCAATAAAAGCTTTAGAGCTGTTTGGCCTGATTGAAGTAGCTTTTTGAAGCACTGTTATGGCAGCAGGGTAATTTTTTTGCAGTCCGTAAACCGTGCCGCTATTGCTCAACAACTCATAGGAGTTAGGAAAGCGCTGCAATCCTTTTTGAAAGATATCCAAAGCTTTTGTCAATTGATTTCTACCTCTGCCGTAGGCTCTACCTAGGTTAACGTAAACCATTTCTCTTTGAGGATCAATGATCCGAAGCTCTTCGTAAGTTTTTATTTTGTAATCGATCTTATCTGTTTGCTCCAAGACCACTAATATATTTCGCCAAGCATTGGCATTCTGCGGATTGATGGATAGGATCTTAAAATAAAAAGGCATTGCTCGTTCAACCGAACGATACATTTCCCATTCGGCATTTCCCATCAGCAATAATGCATCGATGTAATCAGGATATACTCTAAGTGCCTGCTCTAAATGGAAAATGCTTTCTTGTAATAGCCGTTTTCTTTCAGCAGGATTATTGGCCTTCAATGCTTCTTCTGTCAATAATCCACCGGCCATTACATTACTTTTAGCTCCATTAACTGAAACCTTAGCATCATGCGTGGCAAGGGTCAGGTTATTCTCCCAAACTAAATTTCTGCTTATTGTTTTTAGACTGTAAAGACTTAAAATTATGACTGTAAGCAAGCTGAAGACTGTTTTGAATTGCTGCTTATGCCTTACTATTTCATGCAAGCCAAAGAGCAGAAAATGACCAAGAATGAGGCAAAAGCCTAAGGAGGAAACATAGATGAAACGCTCGTTCATAAAAGCGCCAATAGGGAATAAGAGGTTAGAAGCAATACTCAGGGTGATCAGAAAAATTAAAATTCCAAAACTGTATAGGTTTCGTTTAAAAAAACCAACGATTGCTGCACCAATCATGCTGAGGTAGAGAAAAGCACTAAGAATAACCATGGGATTATTCCAACCTACAATTGGAATGTGTTTGGGGTAATAGTCATAGGTTAAAGGATGCGGAAAAAACAGCAGCTTTACATATTTACCCAAGGTTAGCATAATGGTGGCATATTTTTCTGCTGTAGTAGATTCTAAAAAAGGATCGTTCATCAGATTGTCGGCCACATCACTAATTCCTCCACCCACTATTTTATATCTGATTCCAAGCCAAACAAGGGCAACAAAAAGAAGCAATCCGAAAGCAGGAAGTGCCCTTTTGAGCTGTTCATTTTTGAAATAATAAATCGCTAAAGGAAAAACGGCCAACCAGGTTATGGCACTTTCTTTTGCCAATAATGCTAAGAAGAAAACTCCTGCCATGCCTAACAATTGCCCAATTTGTTTCTTTTCAAGCCATTGAAGCAAAAACCAAAGGGTAAGCAATTCGCCACAAAAAGCCATGATTTCATCGCGCCCTTTAATGTTGGCTACCACCTCAGTGTGAATCGGGTGAAAAACCCAGATCAGGGTCACCAATAATGAAAGTGGAATCCAAGGGTTTTCTTCCCATTTTTTTGGCAGCAAGTGCTTTAAAACAAGAAAGAGCAAAAGTGCATTGAGCAAGTACCAAAGCACATTCATTAAATGACTGATGAATGGATTTTCACCAAATAAAGCATATTCAATGTTGAACATGACCATAGAAAGCGGCCGGTACCTCCCTCCAGAAACTAATTCCTTTTTGGTGCCGTAGAAGCCCACAAACTGATCATTAGTTAGCTGATCCCAAATCCCTGAAAATCCTTTTTTAGTGAACTCGTTGTCGGTTATGACAATAGCATCATCTAAAGCGAAGTCGTGACCTAAGGTATTGCCATAGAGGGCAAATACAGAAAGGCCGATAATTAAGACAATTTGCTTGCTTTTTAATTTAGCGAAGTAAGACCCCATATCAATCTTTTTCTATGGTTAGACCAAAGAGTGAGAATTTGACATTATTAGATTTTTCTTGTGCTTTTTTTTCAGCTTTTAACTCTGCATCGTCGACTAAATGCAAGCGCTTTTTTACCTGAAATAATAATCGGCTACCCATATATTTTAAGGATTCATCAGTATCCAGAACTGCTTTTTCAGAAGTTGAATCGCTTTTATGTATACTTTTAGAATCTGTGAGTTTGTTGTTTGATGCCTTTTGCCCAATAGCCATATGGCTGAGGCCGAAAAGGAAAACAAAAGCTAAAAGGCGAGCGAAGGGACGCATAAAAGACTGATCAAAATTCACACTGACCAAAATAATTAAAATGAAGGCAATTGAAGGCGAAAATTGTTTGAACTGCGGAAAAAAGTTAGATCCGTCAGATTCCTTTTGTTCCCAATGTGGACAGTCGGTTAGTAAAGATAGCAGCTTAACTGCCTTTCTGAGTCAGTTTTTGAGTGATTATTTTACTTTCGATTCTAAGATCTTTCAATCAGTAAAACCACTTTTTATTCGTCCGGGATTTTTAACCTTAGAATATTTAAAGGGAAAGCGGGTCAGTTACATTCCACCGCTCCGCTTATTTATTTTCAGCAGTATTTTCTTCTTTTTATTGCTAAGTATATTGAAAGTTGAGGAAAGCAATGCTAGTGCGCAACTCAGCATGGATGAGCAATTTTGGGATCAGTTTTTTGAATCTTTCCTACCTAAACTCTTTTTTCTACTTTCTCCCTTATTTTCTTTGCTTTTAGCTCTTTTCTTTCGGAAAAGTGGAAGACCGCTTACTCACTTTATATTCTCTATTCATTTTCATGCAAGCATTTTCAGTATTGGGAGTATATACCTGATCTTAAGTTGGCTATTAGCATTAGTTGAATTGCAATTGGTGAATTTTTTCCTAGCTATTTTACTTGCCTTTTACCTGCTGATCTATCTTTTTATGGCTATTCGAAAAGTTTATGAGCAAAAGGTTAAACAACTTATATGGAAACTGCCATTACTTGGAATCTTTTACGCTAGCTTAGTTGGTGTATCTGTCATCCTCTTGGCTTTCTTTTCGCAGTAGCATATGCAGTAAATGAGTACTTTTATGTAAAATCGATTTTCTCATGCAAGCACAATTTATTTTACGGTTTAGCACTTTTCTGTTTTTAGTTTTCTCTTTAAAGGCTCAGCTGATTGCCGGTGATACACTTTATCATGAAGATTTTGCCGGTCAGTTGCCCACCGGATGGACAAGCCAGAGTCAAAGCAGTACAAGTCATTTATGGATTTGGTCAAACACCGCTCCCGGCGGGCAATATTCGGCCCAAGCATTGGCTTTGAATTCGCCGAGCAGTGCCAATGGTTATTTATTACTACCTTCTGATCTATACAATACTCCAAGTCCGACTGGCGGTTTCGTAAATGTGAATGCAAGCATTACATCTTCTGCGATTTCTATTATTCCCAAACCTTCAGTACACCTTAGTTTTTATCAATCGCAACGCTTTTATGGAAATAATACCAACTCACTTTATGTTGAGGTGAGTGCAGATAGTGTAAACTGGACCGTTTTTTCAACAATAAACAATAGAACAGCCGAAGCTTCTTCTGAAAATGGAGAATATATGCGAATCAATGTTTCTTCAGTTCTGGCAAATCAATCAACTGCCTACCTTCGGTTCGTGCAAAGCGGTGCTAGTCATTATTATTGGATGATTGATGATGTAATGCTTTTAGAGGGCCCAAGTAGACAGTTAAAGCTTTCCAAGATTAGAATGAGCTCGTCAGACACCTTTCGGATCAATCCTATTTCATATGTTCGTCCCGCCTACAATGCATGTCCTCGATTTTTTGAGTTTGACGTAGAAAATATTGGCGCGAATACGCTTAATAATGCTTTTTGCGTTTCTAAACTTTATCAAGATTCAAGCGGCGTGCTTTCTTCTGGTTCTGGTTTGTTGAGTGTAGATACTTTATTTCTGCGGAATCAATTTAATCCGGGTGATCAACAAACGATTAATCATAGCTGTACAGGATACATTAGAAATGAAGGTGCTTATACTTATTCGCTTGAATGTATGGCAGACAGCACTTTTGACTCTCCTGCTGTTGATTCAGTTCGTTACTACAATACAAATTCACGGTTAGCTAAAACAGAACAAGACACATTTATCGCTTCCATTGGCACTCATCAATTTATAGGTGGAGGTAACTTTAGAGACTTTATAGGCAATCTTTTCACTGTTGCACAGGGAGATACAGTTTTGTCGCTTTCTTTTTTTATTCCTGATGAACCTAGCATAATAGGAGCCCAAATACTGCCTAGGGTTTATCTTTATGAGGAAGATAGCAGCAGTTTAAGTGGAGCGCTAAGTGTTGTAATAGCAGAGTCATTGGTTCCAACTACTGTTAGTGCCTCTATGCTAGGAAGATGGATTGATTTTGACTTTAATGCTGGTACGGGTCCGCAGTGGTTGCAAGCTGGGCAATATGTTGGCGGAGTAAGTCTTGTAGATTTAAGCTCCAATCCAACTCCATTCTTGATCGGAAGAGACCTAGAGGCAGAAAGAAGTCAGGTGGAACCTCAATCATTGGTTCTTATCAACGACTCTCTTCACGGGTGGAAATGGATCAGTCAAGTTCCTGCTGTTAGGTTGAACTTTGCCACGCAAACCTTACCACCATTTTCCAATATTTTATGTTCAAACAGCTCCGTTTCGATAAAAGATAATGAGAAGAAGACCACTCACTTTTCTCTATTTCCTAATCCAAGTAGAGGAAAAATTACTTTAAAGAGTTCAAAGTTTATAAATGAACAGATCACTTTAAGTGTAATTGACCTGCAAGCTAGGGTGGTTTTTCGAAAAGTAAATTTTGAACAAAATTCAAAAGAGTTTAATCTAAACCTAGATTTTCTTAAAAGCGGAATTTATTTTATTCAGCTAAGAACTGATTCATATACCTCTACTAAAAGGATAGTGATTCAAGGTGAATAAATATTTCACTACTTAATTACCCTTACTTTCGCACTCATGGAGACAAGAACCTATCAAGGCAACTTACGCAAAATGCCTACTGAGTATGCTCAACCTGTAAAATACACCTTGCCTCTAGGTGATGAGAAAATAGACATGAACCCATTAGTTGGGTCTCAATTAAAAATGCACTTTACTGGTCTGATCAATTGCATCAATTGCGGACGAAAAACCAAGAAATCTTTTGCTCAAGGTTTTTGTTACCCTTGTTTTCGAGATGCCCCTCAAAATGCTGAATGCATTATTCGACCTGAATTGTGCAGAGCGCATTTAGGAGAGGGTAGAGACCCTGAATGGGAGGAACGCAATCATAACCAACCACATGTGGTTTATTTGGCTATTTCTTCTGGTTTGAAAGTTGGGGTAACAAGGGCTACTCAGGTTCCTTACCGTTGGATCGATCAAGGTGCTTGGAAAGCAGTGAAGTTAGCAGAAACGGAAAACCGATACCAAGCAGGTATGATTGAAATTGATCTGAAACAATACGTATCGGATAAAACCGCTTGGCAGCGCATGCTCAAAAATGAATTGGCTGATGAGACAAAAATACTTGAAGCTAAAACCAAGATGCAAGAACTGATGGATAACGAACACAATCAGTTTGATAGCAGTGATGATTCAGTTTTGGAAATTGAATATCCTGTGATAGAATATCCCACCAAAGTAAAAAGTCACAACCTTGATAAAGAGCCAACACTAGAAGGAAAACTGATGGGTATTAAAGGTCAATATTGGATTTTTGAAGGAGGAAAGGTGATCAACATTCGCAAGTACGGTGGATACTTTGTTGAGTTAGAGGCGGAGGTTTAAAGTTTTTCAAGCTGGTCGATCAGATGATTCATCTGCTTTGTGCCAATACCTAAATGTGTTACCATCCGAATTGTCTGATGTCCCATGCCAACCACATGAATACCTTTTTCAGCCAAGCTAGCCATGAACTCATCTGCCGGGTAGTCTTCTGCTAGTTTAAATAGAACAATGTTTGTCTCAACTGGAGCAATAGATTTGATGAAAGACTTCTGCTTTAATGCGTTTGCAATAAGCAAGGCATTCTCGTGGTCTTCTTTTAAGCGTTCAACATGATGTTCTAGGGCGTAAATACCAGCTGCAGCTAGGTAGCCTGCTTGTCGCATACCGCCTCCCAAAACTTTGCGTATTCTTCGAGCCTTTTTTATAAATTGATGACTGCCAATTAACAGCGACCCAACAGGTGCTCCCAAACCTTTAGAGAGACAAATAGAAATACTATCGAAATGCTTGCCCATTTCTTCAGCTGAAACTGAAGTAGCGACTAATGCGTTAAATAGACGCGCCCCATCGAGGTGTAAGGGGAGTTTCTGTTCACGGCAAAAGCTCGCAATCTGTTCAATATCTTGAAGCTTCCAAACACTTCCACCGCCTTTGTTACAAGTGTTTTCAATGGATACTAATTGCGTTTCTGGAAAATGTACATCATCAGGCTGAATGCCTGCTTTTAGCTGCTCTAGAGAAAAGCGTCCTCGATCACCTTCTAAAAGCTTTACCGATAAACCTGAATTAAAGCCAATTCCACCCCCTTCGTAACGGTAAATGTGGGCTAAACTATCGCACACAACTTCTCCCGGAGCATTAGTATGCACTTTAATGGCAATTTGGTTGGTCATGGTACCCGAAGGACAAAAAAGTGCGCTCTCATGACCGAAAAGTGTTGCAGCTTTTTCTTCTAGAGCCATTACCGTTGGGTCGTCACCTAAAACATCATCTCCAACTGCTGCATCGAACATGAATTGCTTCATGCCTTTTGTTGGTTTTGTCACCGTATCACTTCTTAAGTCAATTTCCATTTTAGGGCTTTTTGTACTTTCGCTTTTCAATTAGAATACTATTTTGGATAAAAGTAAGATTCACTTCTGTTTCATAAAATTTTCTTTAACGGTCATTTTGATTCAACTGACTTTAATCGGCTTTGGACAAGAAGAAAAAAAAGTAGATCAATACGGCAGAAACATTGAAGAATTAACCCTTAAAAAACGAGGTCCCAACCTTGATCGCTACAGCCATCTGTTTTTAGGTTATGGGTTTATTGTAGGTCCTTCTGAAAATGACAGTGCGCAGACTATTGGAGGGAGCTCCTCTTCTTTTACGCTTGGCTACCTTTTCAAGTGGCGCGTTTCAAGGTGGTATGAACTCGGATTCTCGGCTAGCTACCATTATTCATCTTTTCACCTTAAGCAAGATAGCTCAAAGATAGTGCCCAATGCTGAGCTGCATAAAAGAGAGAAGATTGTTTTCAATAACATTCAGCTAGCACCTTTTCAACGCTTTAAGTTTAGAAACAGGCATCACTCAACTGGAACTTTTTTAGACCTTGGAGTTTATGCCGGTTACAACTATAGAACTAAGCACCAAACAAGAGAGCGAAATCAAACTCCAGGAACCAGTCGCACGAGAACAGTTAACCTCGGATTAAATTACGCTGACGACTTTTCTTACGGCCTTTTGGCCAGAGTTGGCTTTAACAGGGTTATGTTCTACGGTCGTTATCGTTTTTCAGATCTTTTTACAGAGAAAAGCGATCTACCTGAATTACCAAGATTTGAAGTAGGCTTTAAAATTGGGATCCATCAATAGCATAAAAACTCCTGCTTTACATGCCGGGAAGCATTCCTTTCGCTACATCTTTCATTTCAGCTTCATAAACCTTTTCGGCATTTTCTAAGGCTCTGTTGGTAGCTAAAATAATCAGGTCTTCAATTTGCTCTTTATCATTTTCAGCTAATAATTCATCGCTGATCGTAACTGAAGTGATCTTTCGATTGCCATTGCAAACTACCTTTACTAGGCCGCCTTCTGCCTCTCCATTAACTGAAATGGTTTCTAGTCTTGCTTTAACTTTTTCTGATTGTTGCTGCATTTCTTGCAGCTTTCCCATCATATCTCCAAACATCTGCTAAATTTTTTCCCAAAATTAATTATTGTGCATAAAGCCTGATGATTTGATAGGCCTTATTTGTTGAAGATAAATTACCTTTGGGCAAGTTCAAAATTTAGAATCATGAAATTAATGGAAGGAAAAGTAGCTTTAGTAACAGGAGCTACTAGAGGAATAGGAAAAGGAGTCGCTTTAAAACTTGCAGAACAAGGGGCAAACATTGCCTTTACATATCGCTCTGCTGCAGAAAAAGCCAAGGCAGTAGAAAGTGAATTAGAGTCCCTTGGAGTAAAAGCAAAGGGCTATCAGTCAAATGCAGCAGATTACGCCCAAACAGAAGAAATGATCCAAGCAGTTGTGGCAGAATTTGAGCGAATTGATGCGGTGGTTAATAATGCCGGTATCACGCGTGATGGTCTTTTAATGCGCATGAGTGAAGAGAATTGGGATGATGTGATCGATACCAATCTAAAGTCGGTTTTTAACGTAACCAAAGCCGTGCAACGCACCTTGTTGAAACAACGCTCAGGCAGTATCATTAATATGAGCTCTATTGTTGGAGTAAAAGGAAACGCAGGACAATCCAATTATGCGGCCTCTAAAGCAGGTATCATTGGCTTTACTAAATCGATTGCTCAAGAATTAGGCAGTCGTAACATTCGCTGTAATGCTATTGCTCCGGGTTTTATTGAAACAGAAATGACAGGTGAGTTAGGTGAAGATGCAATGGAGGCTTGGTTGAAGAACATACCGCTCAACAGACCGGGTACCACTGAAGATGTGGCTAATGCTGTACTTTACTTAGCCTCAGATCTTTCTACTTACGTTTCAGGACAGACGCTCAGTGTTTGCGGAGCGATGTTGACTTAATTACAGTTTGAAGCATTAGCATTGAATATTGTTAGTCAGTACCCTAATTGGTGGTTTTTGGCCTGTGCCATTCTTGGAATTCTCTATGCCTTTTTGTTATACCGGAAGGATAAAAAGTTAGCGGAGTTTTCCAAAGGTTTAATTACTTTTTTAGCGGTAACACGTGCTTTATTAGTAGCGATCTTATCAGCTTTATTGCTTGCACCCTTGATCGCTTATCAAAGTAAGCGGGTCGAAAAACCTGAGGTGCTGATCCTTCAGGATAATTCTGAATCGATCCTGCTTAATAAAGACAGTGCCTTTATAAAAACAGCCCTGCAAGACCAATTAAGCGCATTGCGTGAAAAATTAAGTGAAGACTATGAGGTGAGGTCTTTACTTTTTGATGAGTCGCTCAGACCTATGGATTCAGTTCCGAATTACTCAGGTAAACTCACTTCATTTCAAAACCTTTTTGAAGAAATAGAGCAGCGTTATCAAAATGGCAATTTAGGGGCACTTGTTTTAGCCAGTGATGGCTTGTACAATCAAGGCCTAGATCCACTTTATATTTCCGCAACCAAGCAAGTCCCCATTTACAGCATAGCATTGGGAGATTCTGCTTCCAGAATGGATTTGAGGATTCAAGACTTGCGGCATAATGAACTTAGTTATTTGGGCAATCGTTTCCCGCTTGAAATAGAGGTTTTAGCAAAAAAAGCCCAAGGTAATAAGAGTATGATCAAGGTGCTTCATGATGGTGAAGTGCTTTGGCAAGAAACGCTAAAGCCTGATAAACAACAGCAGGTAGTTGAGTTTTCTACAAGCTTAGAAGCAGAAGAAGTAGGCTTGCAGCGCTTTGATGTAACCGTAGAACCGCTCGAAGGGGAGGACAATACGGCTAATAATACTAAGTCTTTTTATGTAGATGTATTGGATGGTAGACAAAATATTTTATTGCTGGCGGCTGCTCCTCACCCTGATTTGGCTGCAATAAAGGAGGCAATTTTAAAGAATAAAAACTACCAAGTGGAGTCGGAGCTTATCCAAAATTTTGAGGGTGATCTCAAGCAATATAATTTGGTTATTCTGCACCAATTGCCTAGTGCTGCCTATCAAATTAATGAACTGCTAACCGAATTAAGGAAAGAAAAGATTGGCAGTTTTTACATTTTAGGCCCGCAGACTTCATTAAGTCAGTACAATTTGCAAGAAACTGCTGTAAAAGTTCAACCCAAAGGGAATGCTTTTAATGAAGTGCAAGCAGATTTTAATACCGCTTTTCCGCTCTTCAATCTATTAGAAGAGGAATTGAGCCTGATCAAACAGTTTCCGCCTTTGCAAGCTCCATTGGCAAACTATGAATTAGCCCAACAAGCTTATCCGATGTTTTTTCAGAAGATTGGCAGGGTAAGCACCCAAGATCCATTGATCTCTTTTCGAGAAATAGAAGGCTATAAAACTGCTAGCCTGGTTGCGCAAGGTTTATGGAAGTGGAGAATGTCCAATTACCAAATGCGTTCGAATCATGAGGTATTTGATCAGCTAATCTCGAAAATAGTTCAGTTTTTAGCCTTAAAAGCCGACAAAAGTTATTTTAGAATAAATCATGACCAGGCTTTTTATGAAAATGAAGCCATAGTTTTTGAAGCCCAGCTTTTCAACCAAAGCTATGAGTTAGTTAACGAAGCTGAGCTAAACATTCAGCTAAGTGATGAAAATGGAAAAGAATATGACTTCACTTTTAGCCGAAATCAAAATGCTTACTCACTCGAAATCCCAAGTCTATCAGTGGGTAATTACAAGTACGTGGCAAAGGTTAATTTCGGTGGTAACACCTACACAGAAAAAGGAGAGTTTAACATAAAAGAATTGCAGTTAGAGGCAGCTCAAACTATTGCAAACCACAACCTAATGTATCAGCTTTCAGAAGAGAGTGGAGGTAAATTATTTTACCCCGAACAGATCCAACAGCTAGGAGATAGCCTTCTGTTGAATAAAGAGTTAGTTGACCAGGTTTACTATGAAGAGAAGTATGAAGAGTTCATTGAGCTTAAGTGGGTGTTTTTCGTATTTCTTACTTTGGTTAGTTTAGAATGGTTTTTGCGTAAACGAAACGGCGCCTACTAAAGAAAATAAAGTACTATTAATTCGATTTTAAAAATATGAAAAGGTCAAAATTACTTAGTTCACTAGTTGTCAGTCTATTGCTCTTGGGTCAAATACAGCTTCAAGCCCAGCATGAAGCTTTTGATCAATACATTTCCTCAGCAGTTGAGGATTTTGAACTTGCAGGAGCGGCTATATCTGTGGTGAGTCACGATTCTGTGCTTTTTGAGAATGCGTATGGTTATGCCAATGCCAGCACGAAAGAGGCGGTAGAATTAGAGTCTGTTTTTGCGATAGCGTCGATAAGTAAAGCTTTTACAGCAGCTTGTATTGGTATTTTAGTCGATCAAGGTAAATTAAACTGGGATGATCGTGTGCAGCAACATTTGCCTTATTTCCGCTTAAGCGATGAATACGTTGCTTCGCAAATGACCGTAGAAGACCTGCTTTCGCACCGCAGTGGTTTTAAAACTTTTGATGGAGATCTACTGTGGTACATGAGCGACTATGAGCCTGAAGAAATTATTGAACGTTTCAGTAAATATGAATTGAGCTATGATCATCGAACAAGGTATGGTTATCAAAACATTATGTTTATAGCTGCAGGTTTAGTGGTTGAAGAGGTAAGTGGTATGCCTTTAGAAAGTTTCATGAAGAAATACATTTTCCAACCCTTGAAGATGCAGCAAACTTATACTTCAATTGATGATTACACGGCAGAGACCAAAATTGCTATGCCCCATGTAAAAGGCAAGTTAGATGAATTGCGGAACTACGATAATTCAGCCGGAGCAGCTTTGATAAGTTCTAATGTTAAGGACATTAGCAAATGGATCATGATGTGGCTAAATTAAGGAATTTCAGGTACTGATACGATTTTACAAGCTAGCACTTGCAAGAAGCTATTGCAAATGCATACACCAATACCAACTTCTTCATTTGATCGGCAAACCGGTGTAGAGTTTAAAGGCTATGCTTTAGGGTGGTTCTTAATGGATTATCAAGGTCATAAAGTAGCGCATCATGGAGGTGGTTTACCTGGCTACATTTCTAAGATTTTTTTAGTGCCTTCAGAAAAAATAGGAGGTATTATTCTAACCAATGGAGAAACCTCTTTACCAACTGCACTAATGCTTAACAGTATTGATGAATTTGAGGATAAAACGGAAAAGCCTGATTGGGCAGGAACCATTTTAGGATACACGAAAGCTTATGAAAAGCGCAAAGCACAGCAACAAGAAGCACGATATGAAAAACGCAACAAAAAGTTAAAAGCTAACCTAGAAGAATCCTCTCTATTAGGGACTTATGAAGATAAGTATTATGGAAAAGCAGAGGTGAGTACGAAGGAGGGAAGCCTGCATCTGAGCCTGCTACCTGCCAAAGCTTATTTTAGTTCTGACTTAGAGCATTGGCAGCAAAATACTTACCGTTTGAAATTTAAAGATGAATTCTTGCCTGAAGGCTTCGTCACCTTTAATGCTAATGCAGATGGAGACGTGGTCAACTTTACGATAGACCTACCAAATCCAGATTTTCACTTTTATAATTTAGACTTTAAAAAGCTTAAGTAAGTGCTTTTTTGGTCAAGGCTTTAAGAAAAGGTAATTTGCTAAAACGGTTGATCAACTTCACTTCTTCAGTTATGTCGCTCTCTTCATCTAAGAATTCAAAAATGGACTGAATAGAGTTACGGTTGTACATTTCTGTAAAAAGTTTATTGCCAACTTTATTTTGATGGTAGAGCACCCGTAAAAAAAGATCATCGTACCATTGAAAACGGGCAGCTTTAGCAGGTGTATCTAAGCCCTTTTCTGCTTGAAGTAATTCAATGATCTTGGCTACTTGCTTCTCTGTATTTTTAAACGAATAGCCTGAAGAGGCCTTAACCCAGCCACCTGCTGTTCCAATTCGCATGTAATTGTGCGTGTTTTCTTTCCAAAATGGGAAGGAAGTCATCGGTATTACCCCAGCTTCTACTTCCTCTACGCTGAAGTTCTCAACTCCCGCTTGCTTAAGGTAGACTTCAATTAGCTCATCGTAAGTTTTTTTGTCTACCAGACTGGGAGTAAAAAAAGTGAATTCGATGAGAGCCCTTTTAGAGCTAGTTGGCAAAACATAGGTAAAACAGCATTGATCTTGGTAACCTACACTAAAATCCATCATGGTAAAGGCCTTTGGATCAAACATATCTTCAGTAGTTTCAATCACCTTGCCCTTAAAGTGCTGAAGAACATAAGGGTATTGAGCTTCACCCTTTTTTTTAGGGGGCGAGCTATCAAAGAGTTTAGCAGTAGTGTAAGTCTTATTTTTCCCTTTGATCAGGTGTTTCTCACCAAGTTCAAAATCAATTACTTCATCTTCTATCCAAGTAATTTGCGGATGTTTTTTGAGTTCGGGGATTAAGGCTTCATAAAAGTCAACTGAACGTACTTTCTTGTATTGATAGGGAGCAAGGTCAAAATGCTTCTCGCCATAAGGGGTATTCACTTTTGCTTTATGCCAGACGTGAGAAACAAGCTGATCCCACTTGCCCTCGCCTTTCTCCCAGAAGCACCAGGTTTTATCGTTTTTACTTTTGCTTTTAGGCTCTACAATCGCCAAGGTTTTGCTCTGAAGTAAATCATGGTCCGCTATGGCCTTAGCAAGTTGAAGACCTGAAAGGCCTCCTCCGATAATTAAATAATCATAGTGCTTAGGTTCCAAATTGCGCTTACTTTGATTTTAGCCTAATAAAGAAAATAAGCATCAGAAAGACACCCAAGAAAATAGAAGCGTATGCTTTCTGATTGAGGTCAAAAGAAAGGTTTTCTTGGTTCAATCCGCTTATTCCAAAGGTAAGCAGCATAGCCCCAAGAAAACCTAAAAGTCGATTGGCATTACTCATTAATGAGCCTCATGGCCTGTTGCCAATTCTTTATCAAAAAGATAAAGACTTGAAGTATCGCTTCCGATCATCTCCAACTTATCGATGATAGATCGCGCTAATGATTCTTCTTCCATTTGCTCAGAAATATACCACTGCATAAAGTTATTGGTGGTATGGTCATTTTCTTTTAGACAATCAGTAATGATGTCGTTGATACTCTCCGTTACCAAAATTTCATGCTCCAAAATACTTTTGAAAACACTAGCCAAACTGTCAAAGTTCTTAGCAGGTGATTCTAAAGAAGGTACGGTTGCATGTCCGCCTCTTTCGTTTACGAATTTGATGAGTTTTAACATATGCTCTCTTTCTTCATCTGAATGGGTGTAAAGAAAGTTTGCCACTCCAGGGAATCCCTTAACGTCTGCCCAGCAAGCCATGGCTAAATAGAGCTGTGAGGATGAGGCTTCTTTGTGTATTTGGCTTTGTAATTTTTCTTCGATGGTTTTACTTAACATCTAGCTATAATTTTTAGTTTGTTTTTTGTTTGTTTTCTAAGGAGGCGAAGTTACCCACAGATTTCAGTTTATTCAGTTGATAATAGGAATCAACCATAAAGTTTAATTTTTCAATACCATTGTGCGTCTTGATTTTAAGTCGAGAAAACAAATCTTCTTTTTTGCGAATCACTGCCCAAGATCTTTTCAGGCTTTCCCACCAATCAATTTCAAAGTCCATTTGCAATTGCTCAATTTCCACCAAAGTACCTTCTTTGATCAGCTTGCCTTTATGATTGAAAACCCTAACAATGGATTGATCAATTTCGATAGTTTGCTTTTTATTAGCGGTAAAAATTTTGTGCAAAACAAAACCTGCAAACAGAACAAATAGAAGGAAAATGATGTAAAAGAGAAGCGTGTATTTACTCTCAAGATCTAGCAAGTTGGTAATAAAGAGCCCGAACAGAAAGGGCAAATTGAGGAAGAGAATCAGTTGTTGGTAGTACAAATACTTGCTATTAGCAACGTAGCGTAATTTGATCATTTTTTTGCTTTAAAGCCTAAAGATACTGAATTGATGCAGTAACGTAAACCTGTCGGTTTGGGACCATCTTCAAAAACGTGACCCAAGTGAGAACCACATTTTGCACATTCTACTTCAGTGCGGTTCCAACCGTACGAATTATCAGGTTTTTCGAGCACATTCCCCTCTATGTAATCGTAGAAACTTGGCCAACCTGTGCCGGATTTAAATTTTGTATCCGATTCAAATAAAGCGTTACCGCATGCCTTACAAGTAAATGTTCCTGACTTTTTCCACTCAACGTATTTGCCAGAAAAAGCAGGTTCAGTGCCTTCATTACGCAGTACATCGTATTCTATATCAGTAAGTTGGTCTTTCCACTCTTCTTCTGACTTCTCCACTTTGTATTGCTGACTGCTTTCTTCTTTTTCAGTGTTTTGAGCACATGCTGTGAATAAGCTTAAAACTGTAGAAAGTAAAATGATTAAATGTTTCATGATGCCTTAGTATTTGTTCTTTATTACACCTTACTCAGCACAATAATAATGCCCAATAAGATAAGATTGTTCTGACTTGGCGTATTTTTTGTTTACTGCTGTTTACTTTTGAATGAAATTGCAACATGAGAGTTTACTTTATTCTGATCTGTTTTTCTGTTTTTCTGCTTAGCAGCCTAAGATCAGTGTCTCAAGTTATAGAGGATGATGAACTTGTGCAATATCAACAGGGCTTTCCTTTTGTGGCCGGTATTTATACCAATTATGAGCAATTTAAAGACAACCAACCCGAAATCCAAGCTGCCTTTGAAAGGAGGGGCAGTGAACTTTGGCTATATGATGATTCTTTAGCAGAATATATTTTGGTTAACCCTAATTTAGTTTGGGGTTATTCTCAGGCAGGCAATGTTTACATTTCGCAAGAAGAAACCTATTGGAGAATCATCAATGTTGGAGCTTTGTCACATTATACAGCTATTGCCATAACCACTTTTCAAACAGTTGACAATTTTGGTTTCCCGATTACACGTCAGAGCAAAAGCATGCGACAGTTATTTTTTGATTTTAATACTGGTAAAACCTACCTTTTGAATCAGGAGAATTTACAAGCCTTTATTGATCAAGACCCGCTTTTAGCAGAGCGGTATAAAAAGCTTCGTAAAAGAGAGAAACAATTGATCATGGCCTTAAAAGCATACAATGAATTACACCCTATCTATTTCCCACTTTATTAAGCGCGCACTTACCATCTTACTAGTAATTTTTTCGATTCTTTTAAGTTGTTCGCTAAAAGCACAAAGTACCACCTTGTCTAAAAGTCAGATACGCTTAGCATTAAAAATGCAAGAAGAAGCGTGGAACAGAGGCGATATAGAAGGGTTTATGCAAGCCTATTGGAAAAGTGACAGCCTACTTTTTATTGGCTCAAAAGGGCCAACTTATGGCTGGCAAAAAACCTTGAATAATTACCGTGAATCTTATCCGGATGACCAAGCTATGGGTCAACTGGTATTTGAGATCAAAAAACTTGATATTTTAGATCAATCTCATGCCTTTGTGGTAGGAACTTGGATGTTAAAAAGAAGCCAAGATCAACCAAGTGGCTACTTTAGCTTGCTTTGGAAAAAATTTGGAAAGGAATGGAAAATTATTGCCGATCATTCCTCCTCAGAATAAGCATTGAATGGTGTATATTTGCCCCCTAGCATGAACAATAAGCGAATTCTCCTAGATCAAACCCACATTAATTTAACCATTAAGCGGCTTTGTTTTCAGCTTATTGAAAATCACAATGACTTTTCTGAATCTGTGCTTATAGGTCTACAACCTAGAGGTATCTATTTGGCTGAGCGCATTCAAGCGGAGCTTTCGCGTATCTTGACCGATCAAGAAATACATTTGGGAAGTCTCGATACTACTTTTTTTCGCGATGATTTTAGAAGAAGGGATAGCCCCTTAATTCCCAATAAAACCAAGATCGATTTTATAATTGAAGAAAAGAAAGTGATACTGATTGATGATGTGTTATATACAGGCAGAACGATTCGCTCGGGGCTTGATGCCATGCTAGCCTATGGAAGGCCCCAATTAGTAGAGCTTTTAGTTTTAATAGATCGTCGTTACAGCAGACACTTGCCCATTGAGCCCAATTATGTTGGTGAAACCGTTGATTCGGTTGCTAGTGAAAGGGTAGAAGCTATTTGGCAGGAAACAGATGGAAAAGACCAAGTCATTTTAAAATCTCAAGAAAATGGCTGAGCTAAGCACAAGACACCTAATGGGAATTAAGCAGCTCACTAAAGAGGATATTGATCTCATCTTTAATACCGCTGATAATTTCAAAGAGGTAATCAATCGACCAATTAAAAAAGTACCCTCCCTGCGTGATATTACCATTGCTAATCTCTTTTTCGAAAACTCAACACGCACAAAGCTCTCTTTTGAATTAGCAGAGAAAAGGCTTTCTGCTGACGTAATCAACTTTTCAGCTTCTGCTTCTTCTTTAAGCAAAGGGGAAACGTTGATCGATACGGTTAACAACATACTAGCTATGAAAGTGGATATGGTGGTGATGCGTCATCCCAATCCAGGTGCACCGATCTTTCTTTCAAAGCACATCAACGCTAACATCATTAATGCAGGCGATGGAGCACACGAGCACCCTACTCAAGCCTTGTTGGATGCTTACAGTATTCGCGAAAAGCTTGGTCAAGTAGCAGGTAAAAAAGTAGTGATCGTGGGCGATATACTGCATTCTAGGGTAGCACTTTCCAATATATTTTGCCTACAAAAATTAGGAGCCAAAGTGATGGTTTGCGGACCACCAACCTTAATTCCAAAGTACATTGAAACCCTAGGAGTGGAGGTTAGTTACCAGCTAGACCGTGCTCTTGAATGGGCAGATATTGCAATGATGCTGCGTATTCAACTTGAACGACAGGGGAAGCAAAATGAAGTGAAGTACTTTCCTTCTTTAAGAGAATACCACAATTTATACGGCTTAACGCTTGAAAGATTAGAGCGCCTAAATTCCAAACTAGTGGTGATGCACCCTGGACCGATTAATCGAGGGGTTGAAATTTCATCAGAACTAGCAGATTCAGCTTATTCCATCATTTTAAATCAAGTTGAAAATGGAGTTGCAATCCGCATGGCCGCGCTTTACCTTTTGGCTTCTTCGGAAAAGATTGAGGATTAAATTCTCTAATTTTGCAGCAAAACCTAATATAGAATGAGTCATCCAAGTTATTCGATAGAGGACAAGGATAATTTTCACTTAATCAGTCTGCTAGATAGCAAGTTTACCGCCAAAATAGCGCCCGACCTTAAGGCAGATCTGGTTCAACTTAAAGCAAATCAAGTAAAATACATCATTATTGACTTGGAGAAAGCCAGTTATTGTGACTCATCAGGCTTAAGTGCTATTTTAGTTGCCAATAGAATTTGTAAGGAAATGGGAGGCTGCATGGTAGTCTGTAACTTACAAACTGCAGTAGAAAAACTGATTGATATTTCTCAGCTAAATAATATTCTCACCATTACACCTAGTCTAAACGAGGCAGTGGACTTTGTCTTTATGGACGACCTTGAAAAGGGCCTAGGCGAGATGGAAGAGGAAGAGGATTAATGGGTTTTTCTGTCCTTATATTGGGTAGCGGCTCTGCTTTACCTACCATTTCTTCTCATCAAACAGCGCAAATAATAGAGGTTGGAAACCAACTTTTTTTAATGGACTGTGGCGAAGGCACGCAAATAGAGCTGCGCCGAAACAAGGTAAAAGTTCAAAAGATCGACCATATTTTTATTTCTCACCTGCACGGAGATCACTTTTTTGGACTAGTCGGCTTAATGTCAACCATGCATTTATTGGGTAGAAAAAAGACACTGCATATTCATGGTCCTAAAGGTTTACAAGAAATAATTGAGGTGCAGTTTAGAAATGCGGGGAGCCACCTTTCTTATCAGATGGAGTTTCACTTAACCGAAAAAGCAGGTCAGCTTGCTTATGAGGATGAAAAAGTAAAAGTTACAGTATTGCCCTTACATCATCGCATAGCCTGCTTTGGTTACCGTTTTGATGAAAAAGAGAAGCCTCGAAAATTGATTCCTCGGGCCTTAGAAGAGTATGCTATTCCGACTTACGCAAGAAATGAAATTACCAAAGGCGCTGACTTTAGAGGAGAAGATGGGAGGGTAGTACCCAATCATTTGCTTAGCAAAGCCGCAGAGCCTCCGAAATCCTATGCTTACTGCTCAGACACTGCATATTTCAAAAAATTGATTCCTTACTTGAAAGGGGTAGATCTGTTGTACCATGAAGCAACTTTCCTTGAAGAAGACCAAGCAAGGGCGAATAAAACTTACCATTCCACAGCGAAAGAGGCTGCTCAGGTAGCTGCAGAAGCTGATGTAAAAAAACTTTTATTGGGTCACTTCTCTAACCGCTACAAAAATAAAGAGCGATTTTTACAAGAAAGCCGTCAAGTTTTTAAGGAAACTTACATTGCAGAAGAAGGGAAGAGGTTTGAAGTTGGAAGTATTTAAAGTTAGAAGTATTTAAAGTTGGAAGTATTTAAAGTTAGAAGTATTTAAAGTTAGAAGTATTTAAAGTTGGAACCTTCTAAAAGCTAAGCGATTTCATGTCAAACAGCGAAGCTGCCTCAATTATCACTTTTAAAAGCGCAGCGGTCTAAATTCTACTTTTCTACCTCAAAGGACTCTAAGTTTTCGCTAAGCTATCCATGGGTTTTCTAAGTGTTTTCTTTATTTTCTTTGTGATTTCTTGGTGTACTTAGCGGTTAAGATGATATCTGCTTGTCTAAAGTCTAAACTCTAAAAGCAAAGCGATTTCATGTCAAACAGCGAAGCTGTCTCAATTATCATTTTTAACAGCGCAGCGGTCTAAATTCTACTTTTCTATCTCAAAGGGCTCTAAGTTTTCGCTAAGTTCTCAAGGTTTTTTCTTTGTGTTCTTTGTGATTTCTTGGAGTACTTAGCGGTTAAGATGATATCTGGTTTTCTAAAATCTAAAAGCGCAGCGATCTTATGTCTATCAGCGCAGCATTCTATTTCCTATTTCTTAAAATCCAAACTAGCTGAATTAATGCAATAGCGCTGACCGGTTTTGTCACTTGGCCCATCATCAAAAACATGACCTAGATGACCTTCACAATTGGCGCAAACCACTTCTGTTCTGATCATACCTAAAGAAGTATCTCGAATTAGCTTAACATTTCCTTGGTCGATCACATCATAAAAACTCGGCCAACCGCTGCCTGAATCAAATTTGGTTTTGGAATCAAACAATGGTTTACCGCAGGCAGCACAACAATATTGGCCATCTTCTTTATTGTCGAGGTATTTTCCGGTAAAAGGCCGTTCTGTTCCTTTTTCTACTAAAATTCTATATTGCTCGTCTGTAAGTTTAGCTTTTGTTGCTTCGTCCACTTTTGTTGTTCCTTTTGTTACGGTTTTTAGACCGTGGGTTATAATTCTTTTTATTCCGACCTTTTCCACCGCTTCTACCTTTGGCGGGATTGTAGGCTGGGCCTTCACCTATCTCAGGTGGATTAGGCAATTTTGGAACGTCCTTTTGAATTAATTGTTCAATCTTCTGAAAGTCTCGTTGACCTGTCTCATCTATAAAGGTTAAGGCCATACCGGTAGATTTAGCCCTTGCTGTTCTGCCCACACGATGCACATAATCTTCAGGATCATTGGGCACATCGTAATTCATCACCAAATCAATGTTGTCAATGTCAATGCCCCT
Organism: uncultured Flavobacteriales bacterium; assembly: GCA_913056345.1. GTDB lineage: Bacteria > Bacteroidota > Bacteroidia > Flavobacteriales_E > Vicingaceae > CAJXMH01. The sequence continues at coordinate 147,931 of CAJXMH010000001.1, forward strand.
TGATATAATGTCAGTTGCCACTAAAATCCGCAAGCGCTTGTTTCGGAAGCGCCGCAGAACGTCTTCACGTTCATCTTGATCAAGGTCTGAAGAAATACCATCTGCATCCATCTTCATGCGTTTCAGGTCGCGGACTAGCTCTTTAACGGTATTTTTTCGTGAAGTAAAAATGATGATGCTTGAAAGCTCATCTTTTCCTTTGAGCAGGTGTTTAACTAACTCATTTTTCTGGCCACCATAGGTGAGGTAAGCAGCCTGCATAATGCCTTCTGCAGTTTGCGAAATGGCAATGTTTACTTCTTCAGGTTCATGCATAATTGCCTTTGCAAGCGATCTGATCTTGGGTGGCATGGTTGCCGAAAACATGATGTTTTGGCGCTTTTTGGGTAAATACTCTGCAATTTTTTTAATGTCATCTGCAAAGCCCATATCCAACATTCGGTCAGCTTCATCTAAAATGAAATGTTCTAGCTGATCGATCTTGACATAGTCCATATTCAGATGAGATAATAGCCTACCTGGAGTAGCCACAATAAAATCTGCCCCTTGGGTTAAGGCGGTTTTCTCCGCTTCAAAGGACGAGCCTGAACCACCGCCATAAATGGCAATGCTGGAAGCTCCTGTGAAATAAGAGAAACCTTCCATTTGTTGGTCAATCTGCATGGCCAATTCTCGGGTAGGAGCAATGATCAAGGTGCTAATATGTCCACCACCACTGCGAACTGCCTTATCCATTACCGGCAATAAATAGGCAGCAGTTTTTCCCGTTCCGGTTTGAGCAACTGCAATGATGTCTTTCCCTTTTTGAAGAATCGGGATGGATTCAGCTTGAACCGGAGTTGGCTCTTCAAAGCGCATGGCGTCTAGTCCTTGCTGAATTTCTTCAGTGAATTTAAAATCTTTAAAAGTCATACGGTAATATTACTGATTTAAGCCCTAGTTTAATAAAAAAAGCCCCAACTTGGAGCTTTTTAAAATACTGTTTGAATTGGCTTTAAGGCGCAACTGATATGCTCATTCTGGTATCAGCCCAATCTAAATGAATCATGCCATCTTCGTCAACCATGTAGGTCATGTTTTCAGTGTAATCAGTTTCGGAAGTCTTAGCTTTTACGCGTAGAGCGTCTTTACTTTGATCATACTTGTAGGCACCCCACTGCTTAGTTTCTTTGTTAAAAATAACAGTCCATACTCCATTATCTTCCGGAATTACAAATAAGGCATACTCTCCTGCAGCCAATGCTTTACCTTCAACCATTACATCTTTGCTAAAAGCGATGGTTGTCGCCTCATTAGCGCCTGCTCTCCAAATTTTTCCATAAGGTACAAGTTCACCGTAAATGGTTCTATCTTTTGCTCTTGGACTACTATACTTAATGGTGATTTCAGCTTCGCCAATCATACCTTCAGCAGTTGCAGGTGGACTTGGGCGGTCAGCCATTTTTCCTTGAGCAAAACTTAAACTGCTTAGTATAAAAATACCGGCTAATAATAGTGTAATTCTTTTCATTTTTCTTGTTTTTAATTTGGTTAAGCTAAGGTAACACAAAAAGGGGAGGAGTGTTGAGGGTAATTGTTTTTAGGAGTTCAAAAATGTTTGAGCGCCACTTTTTTCTATCTCGTAAGCAACTTTTTCTGCTTCATCTGAGCTGATAAGTTTTACAAGACTATCCTTTCTAAGATTATTGAAATATTTCTTTTGATCCTTATTTTCCTTTGTGGGTTCGTCTGCAATTAAAAACATCTGGTTATCCTGCCCTTTAGAATAACGATTAGAAAAATGATACATCACATTAAAGTAATTTCCTATCTCTTTTGTGATAGTAGGCATGGAAGATGAAAATAGGAGAGATTTAGCACTAATGATACTTCCATTTTTCCCAATACAATCTAAGTCAAAAGAAGAACTAATAGAAGGCACAATTTTCGGCTCTACTTTAAGATTTGTGTGTACTTGAGTCGAAACCTTACTTAATAAATTAGATTCAATTTTAGTTTTAAAATTTCGGTCTGATTTTTTACTTTCTCGATCTTGCAGGCTTGCGCTATCAACGTATAACTTAAAAAGTTGGTTGATCAGACTAGTGTTTAATTCAGTGGCGATGTAATTGGCATCAGAAAAAAGCAATAGACCGTTGCTGTAGTTTTTTAAATAATTAAAATATTCACCATCTAGGAGTTCATTTAGTTCAAATAGCCCTTTTGCTCTTTCTTGGTTTAGCTTATTGGTTTCTTCGATTTTGTCTGTTAATTCTTTGATTACAAAATCAATTATTTTAGAACTATCGCCTAATAGACTGTTGATTAAATTCTTCTTTCTCTTAGAGCTTTTAAAGAAGAGACGTTTGCCATTTGAGGCAATGATTCCCAGACTCAAACGCTCGTGTGCGTTGGAGTTTGGAGAAATACTAATGATGGAATAAAATGATTTCATGATGCGATATCTTTTACAATACTAAGGAATAATTCTTTTACCGATTTGTTTCTTTTTTGATCAAAAAGGTAGCTTCTAAGTGTTTTGCTTTCTGTTTCTGAAAGCCTTATTTCTTTTGGTAATTGGGCTAGAGTTGCATCGTAGTTTTTTTCAGTTTCTGCGATACAAAGGTAAGCTTTGTCAAGCAAATCTTGGGTCCATGCTTTTAAGCCCTTCTTTTTTGGGATTAAATTCTTTGCTGCACTAATGTTTAAAATAGAGTCATTAAAACTAAAGTTAGCTCCCCATGAGGCATTTAATTGTTGAAATGGTAAGGATTCAAAAGTGGCGGCATGGTCAATCGCCATTAGCTCTAAGCTATTATTCTTTGGACAAAAAAGGAGGTTTTGATTAGTGGGTTTTCGGTCACCATTGCTCGTCCAAATATCAAAATAGGCAATCTTAAATAGATCATCGAGGTTTAGCACCTTATTGCGACTGGGCTTTTTGTTAAAAGTGAAAAAACTTTGAGCATCAATACTATTGGCTATATGCTGAGAACCAAAGTGATAACCTAATATCTTACTGCCGTTTATTTTTTCTGCTAGGGTTTCATCTTCAATTTTCAAACAAGCGATATCGGGGCTAGCAATTTTCCAAACCTTTAAAAGTAAATGACATAAAAATTCCTTTTTAATGGAATGTAAATCTTTTTGATTGTGAGGTGTTTTTAAAACGTAGCGAGAAAAATCATCGGCAATCACCAAATAAGGGCTATGCCCTTTTGTGGTATATTGCTTTTCGATTGATATGACCTTGAGCTTTTTCAAATTTTATTTTTCCATCTTCCGCATCATCATTCTTACCAACAGGCAGCTTTAGTAAAGTGCGGCTTCAACTTCTTCTTCCTTTTTTTCATGTCGATTTTTGCCGTCTTGTCAATGAAGTGCATAAAATTTAAGTGATCTTTTTTTAGTAGCTCTTAGACCTTTCAGGTTTTTAAAACCTGAAAGGTCTTGCTACACTTTTATTTTTTATTACATATTGGTCACAGCCTTCAGCTTTCAAATTTTACATTTACTCAACACTCTCCTCCACAATTCTAATCTCCTTCTCCGGAAACAGATAAAACATATCACAAGAATCACCAATCTGCGAGTGATTGGGGTTTACCTTAAGAAAGGCTTTATTTAAGGCTTGAGCTATTTTTTGTGCAGGCATTGAAATTGGTTTTCCAAGAAGACTGCAAGTTACAAAAAAGGGTAGACTAAAAATTAGCTATGAATCGTCCATTCCTCCACCTCAATTACATTCCGCTGATTCAGGTAATTTTGGTAATCGCCTTCAAAAGCCATGCGTTTTTCGATCACTTCTGCATAATTGCCATTTAAACCGATAAGCAGTTCACTAATTTCTCTTACCGCATGCTGATCGCCGGCATGGGCAGTCCGATAATCACATAATTTATGCTGATCTACAAAATCCGAAAATAGGGGATTAGCAGTACGATTAACTTGAATTCGAGCAGTCGCAATTTTGGCTGCGCTCAAGTCTAAAATATCATCAAAAACAAAGAGGCATTCTTCAACTTTTAGCTGATTCTGCTTGAGGAGTAGAGTGAGCGATTCGCCTTTGTTTTTGGCTTTCAGCATTACTGCATCCAAGTGCTCACGTTGGGCAAATTGCAAGGCAGTTTGGTTATTCTCTCCACTAATAATGGCAGTAAAAGGAAGATGGCCATTTTGAAGCCAAAAACTAAAACGCAGCATATTTAAGCCCATACTATCAGGTTCTGAGAAAGGGCTGCCCGCTGCCTGACTTTTTACTCCAGCATTAAAAACTCCATCCCAATCGAAGACCAAGGCTTTCACCTTCGCTAATTTGGCTTTCCAAGCTTCTTCCGAAAGAAAGAACTGACCTCCTAAGTTTTCAAACTGTGCTTGCAATTCCATTTTAAATGGTTTGTTGTACATCGATCAATCCCACGAAGCGCACTCCATCTTTAGCTACTAAAGTATCTACCTGCTTGGCGCTGAAAAGTTTTTGAGCATCAAAGAGGGTAGCGTTTAAGTCAATGGATAAAGGTTCTTGAGCTTCTAGGCTGCTGAGCTTGGTTTGATGAATATCCGCTCCTTGGTTTAAAAGTCGTCGAAGGTCACCATCGGTAAAAACTCTCTGTAACTCTTCTGCTTGATTCATAACCGCTACTGCACCTAACTTGCTTTTAGTCATCAGTAATAAGGCGTCGTAAACCGTGGCATCTGCTGAAATACTCACGTTTTCAGTCCGAACTACATCACCAACTTTTTGGGTCAATAGTTTGGTGTCTTGCACAAACTGCTCGGTGCCAATAGCGGTAAAGTGGTTATCAGTCAGATTTTTCATCACCTTCCAAGGTACGGTAATGGTGTGTACGCCAATATTCAAAGCATTTTTTACGTGCTCCATGTGTCGAACCGAAGAGAACATGATTTTGGATTGATAGCCGTACTTTTCTACCGTTTCCACACATTGTTCCACTAAACCAAGTGCATCATGACCTTGATCTTGCAAACGACCAACCAAAGGACAAACATAGGTAGCTCCGGCAGCAAATGCCATATAGGCTTGCTGTAGGGTATAAACCAAATGCAGATTTACTTGAAAGCCTTCATTTACCAGCAATTTGCACGCTCGGGTTCCTTCTAAGGAAATGGGAATTTTAAAGACAGTTTTGTCTTTATCTAAGCCCATTTTTACCATCCTTTTAGCTTCCGTGATGATCTCCTCAGCGCTATCACCTAAAGCTTCTACTTGAAGGATGTCGGTATACTTGGCAATTTCCAAGATCTGTTGGTCCACATCTTTAACCCCTTCTCGCACCATAAAAGTTGGTGTCGTGGTCAAACCGGTAAGGTAACCTAATTTGTGAGCGGCTTTTATCTCTTCTAGATTTACAGAGTCTAAGTATAATTCCATTTAGCGGTATTTTTTTTCTAAGTGATGAATTTCAATTAGGGGTTTGATGAATTCTTCCAGTTCGCTTAATTTAAGTTGACTAGCAGCATCGCAAAGCGCTTTAGGCGGATTGGGATGAACTTCTATGAACAGGCCGTCAATGCCCGCAGCTACTCCAGCTCTAGCAAGGGTAGGAAGGTACTGTCTCAAACCTCCTGAAGGATCTGAGCTGGGAATGCCGTACTTTCGGATGGAATGAGTGATATCAAAGATCACCGGATAGCCGCATTGTTTCAGGTCGTAAAAACTTCGTGGGTCGACCACTAAATCATTGTAACCAAAAGTGAAGCCCCGTTCTGTCAATAAAATGTCTCGATTGCCACAGGCTTCGATCTTCTTTACCGGTTTGATCATATTTTCAGGAGCTAGAAACTGACCGTGTTTTAGGTTCACTGTTTTGCCCGTTTTGGCAGCTTCTGTTACTAGGGTGGTTTGCATGCAGAGGTAAGCGGGAATTTGGATGATGTCTAATACTTCTGCGGCCGGCTTTACCTGTTCGGGAAAATGCACATCAGAAAGCACAGGCAGGTCAAACTCATCTTTCACTTTTTGTAATATGCGCAAGCCTTCTTCCAAACCCGGTCCACTGTAATAATCAATTGAGCTGCGGTTGTCCTTCATAAAAGAAGATTTGAAAACCAGATTAAGCTCGAGTTTTTCAGAAAGTTTTTTTAGTTCTTCAGCGGTTTTCATCATCACATCTTCCTCTTCGATCACACAAGGACCTGATATCAAGAAGAGTTCATTCCAGTCGTATAAGGGCATCTTTTCAATTTGTTGTTTGCTGAGCCTAAATGTAATTAAAGCAGTTTACTAAAGTGAATTCAAAGTCGATCTAAAAGTTCTTTTATAGATTTTATGCCTTTTTTTAAGTCTTGCTTTTCAATATTCAATGGCGGTGCCAATCGAAAGGCATTTGGTGTAGAAAGAAACCAGAATAACAATAAACCTTCCTGCAGTCCTTCAAGTACTACTTTTTTTACTGCTTCTTCATTTTCTAATTCTACGGCTAGCATTAATCCTATTCTTCGAATCTCTTTTATGGCAGGATGTTGTAGCGCTCTCTCTAGAAAGGCACCTTTTTCTTCCACTTGATCGAGGAGCTTTTCTTCTCGGATCACTTTTAATCCTGCTGCTGCTGCCGCGCAAATCAAAGGATGTCCACCAAAAGTGGTAATGTGACCTAGCATTGGATCAAAACTGAACTGTTCCATTAAATCTTTTGAAGCAGCTAAACAGCCAATTGGGAGTCCGGCCCCAAGCGCTTTACCTGCGGTAAGCAGATCAGGTGTAATGGGATAGTGTTGAAAGGCCCACATTTTAGCAGTTCTGCCCATGCCACATTGAATCTCATCTAAGATAAGCAGTGCCCCAACCTCCGAGCAGCGCTCTCTTAAGGCTACAAGGTAAGCTTCATTAGCTATTCTGACTCCTGCATCACCTTGAACGGTTTCTAAGATCACGGCTGCAGTATTTTCGTCAATTCGCTCTAAATCAATGTGATGATTGAGTTGGATAAATTCTATTTGAGGCAATAAGGGCTCAAAGGCTACCTTTTTAGCAGAATTGTAACTCACACTCAATGAACCGTGGGTGCTGCCGTGATAGGCGCCTTCGAATGCAATCAATTTTTTACGGCCTGTTACTCGCTTGGCAAGCTTTAAGGCTGCCTCATTAGCCTCAGTTCCCGAATTAACAAAGTAAAAAGAGTTTAAAGGTTCAGGTAGGGTTTGTAGCAATTCATTGGCTAAGTCGTTTTGAGCTGTTTGCTCAAATTCTCCATAAACCATTACGTGCAGGTGTTTTTCGGCCTGATCTTTAATGGCATTAATTACTTCGGGGTTTCCATGACCTAAGTTGCTTACCGCAATGCCTGAGATTAAATCAAGGTAGGCTTTACCATCATGGTCGTAAATATAAGACCCCTTAGCATGGTCGACTTTTATTCCGAAAGGGAAGGGAGTAGTTTGAGCAAGGTGCTGTTTAAAGAAGTCTTCTGTTTTATTCACCTTGCAAAGGTAAGTCGGGAGAGGAGAAAAAGAAAAGAGGCGATGAAAATTCATCGCCTCTTTGACATTATGGTCTTTCTTCCATTTTCCGTCTTTTTCGCATCAACTCTTCCCGTAGTTCATGGTTTCTTCGATCATCTTTGTAGAGGTGCAGCAATTCTCTTTTAAAGTCCATCTCAGCCATTTTAAAGGCCATAACTTTTTTAGCACCAATGGATTCGACCATTTTGTTCAAGTAGTCTTTTTCCATTTTCAGTTTTCGTTCTTCCATAGCTAATTGTTTCTTTAGCATTTTTAGTGCTTCTTCTTCACTTAGTTCTGCAAGACGTTCTTTGTTTTCTAAGTCAGAGTCCATTTTCTTTCTTCTTACAAAAGCTTCGGTTCTTAGCGATTTTCGCTCATCCTGATAATCTTGGTAGATTTTGGTGAAGTTAATTTCCTCTTCATCATCAAGTTCAAGTTCCATTAAAATATAGGCTTGTTTTAGCTTTTCAATTTTTTCTCTTTTCTCTTCGCCCAATCGTTGCGCATTTAGACTAAGCGCAGAGATGAGCAAGACAGTAAGGGATACAATGATTTTTTTCATGATAAATTATTTTAATTAAAAGGATTGAATGAGTTCGTGTTCAATGTTTTCTTCTTTCAGGTACATGAGCAATTCTTGATCGCTGATATAACTTGGAGATTTGGCCTCGTAAGTAAGATCCATGAGTTCATCTGTGCTCGACCAATCAGTGTTTTCTTCTGCTAGGAAAAGCATAAGGTCTTGATCGTTGAGTTGAACAGTGTCGTTTTGTTCATACCAAATACCAAAGAAAGAAAGCATCACAACTGTCATTAAAGGCACCGACCACCTTAATTTTAAAGTGTAGGCTATTTTTGTTAGCCAAGAGGTTTTTTTCTCTTCTTCCCCGATAGTCATTTGCATCCGGTAGGCAAACTTGTCAAAGTAGTCTTCAGGTGTTTTTAGTACCTCTTCTTTTCTGTATTTCTTTAATTCGTCTTTCATGCTTTCACTATTTAGATGGTTATGACCAAAGAAGGTTTAATCTGTTAGTAGAAAATCTTTAATTTTTTTACAAGCATGGTGGTAACTGGCCTTTAAAGAACCTTCTGTACCGCCATGTAAGTCAACAATATCAGCGTAAGGCAGCCGATCAAAATATTTTAAGTTAAACACCAGTTTCTGCTTCTCAGGTAAAGCGTCAACTGCTTGAATAAACTTTTTATAGGCTTCATCTCCATCAAAGTAAGGATCATCTTCTAACTGCTGAAGTAAGGTTTCATCCCAATCTTGACTAATTTTCTTTTGCTTTTTGAGGTGGTTTAAAGCTTCATTAGTTGCAATACGGTGCATCCAAGAGTACAATTTAGCTTCTGCTCTGAATTGAGGCAATCCCTTCCAGACTTTTATAAAAGTATTTTGCAGCACATCATCAGCATCTTCGTGAACATGCACCAATCGCCTAATATGCCAATACAAGCGTTTTGAATAACTGCGAACCATAAGGTTAAAGGCATAGTGCTTTCTTCCTTCTATGAAATAAATATTCAGTAACTCTTTATCTTTCATATTCTTTCAAAAAAAAATCCATGATCTTAAGATTCATGGATTTTAAACGTAAAGTATTTTAATGATTCTTAACGCTTCATGACTCTCTTAACCGCCGCAACAATGTCCTTCGAACTCAAACCATATTTCTCGAACAATTCTTCAGGTTTTCCACTCTCTCCAAACTGATCGTTCACGGCTACCATCTCCATTGGAGTGGGCTGCTTCATCGCTAATAATTGTGCAATGCTATCTCCCAAGCCACCGTTTCTTTGGTGTTCTTCTGCAGTGACCACTCTTCCTGTTTTGGCTGCTGAACGTAAGACTGCTTCTTGGTCCAAAGGTTTAATGGTGTGAATGTTTATTACTTCAACACTTATGCCTTCTTCTTCTAATGCTTCCGCTGCCTTTAAACTTTCCCAAACACAATGTCCGGTAGCAAATATGCTGATATCGTTTCCTTCTTGAAAGGTGAGGGCTTTCCCGATTTCGAAAGTTTGGTTTTCAGGCGTAAAAACTGGCCACTTGGGTCTGCCAAAGCGCAGGTAAACCGGACCTTCATGTTCTGCTATGGCAAGGGTCGCAGCTTTGGTTTGATGATAATCACAAGGGTTGATCACGGTCATGCCTGGAAGCATCTTCATTAAGCCAATGTCTTCCAATATTTGATGCGTAGCGCCATCTTCACCTAGAGTAAGCCCTGCATGCGAGGCGCAGATCTTCACATTTTTTCCGCTGTAAGCAATTGATTGCCTGATCTGATCATAAACCCTTCCGGTAGAAAAGTTGGCGAATGTACCTGTGAACGGAATTTTACCGCCAATGGTAAGACCTGCGGCAACTCCCATCATGTTAGCCTCTGCGATACCCGCTTGGATAAAACGTTCGGGGAAGGCATCTCTAAAAGCATCCATTTTAAGACTGCCGGTTAAGTCTGCGCAAAGAGCAACAACATTAGGATTTTGCTTTCCCAATTCTAGTAAACCTGCTCCAAATCCTGAGCGTGTGTCTTTTTTTTCGGTGTAAGCGTATTTTGCCATGGTGCTAAAATTTTATTTGGGTGCTTTGCCCTGATTGTATGGTGAATGATTCTTCTTTAGTGTAGATGCTTTGCTTAGCATTGATTGACCTGAATACCAAATGGTAACTACCCGGTTGCAGTACAATGCTTTGTCTAGTTGATTTTTCTGATAGGTCGCAAACCCAAACTAATTCATCTGATTTTTTCAGGAATATGCTGCCATAACCTTTTGAATTATTGCTAATCGTTACAATTCCTGCTTGCGGTATTTCAACTGTAGTGGTATGGCTTTGCGCAATATTAACATCTTTAATATTGGTTCTTGGAAGGGTTAAAACTTCTAGGTCATACTTACCGATCAAGTAGCGTTGAATGTGATCAAAATCTTGAATGATCATGATTTCTTGTTCTCCTGCTTTTCTCACAATGGCTTTCAAATCTTCGTATTCATTGTAGCCATTCATTTTCAGTTCGAGGTCTCCACGTGGTGCGTCTAAAGCAATGATGTTATGCTTACCTGCAGTAAGTGTAATGTTCTTTTTTTCTACAGGGGGAACAGTGTGAACTACTAGGTCATAGGATCCTAATGGATCAATTGGGATGGTATCAGGGTTTCCGCGACTATTAATGGTGTGGATAAAGTTGTAGCGGGCTTGTTTAGAAAAAGCATCATAAAAGGTCATGGCTACGTTAGTCTCATTTGGTCGGCCAAGTTCATCGAGTAAGTTGACTTGAGCGGTAGTGTTGTTAAGGGCTTGCGAGATTACAATGTCAAGTACATTTTTAAAACTTACTTCGTCTTTTGCATCGTAGAAGTTACCTATGCACTTAAAAGCGTCCATAATATCAGGTTCAAGCCCTAAGCCAATCACAAAAGGCTTAAGTATAACCCCTTTTTTCTGCAAGGCAAGTGATACGGCACAAGGATCACCATCACATTCCTCAATGCCGTCGGTAATTAAAATGATCACATTTCGGCAATTGGTGCAAGAAGGAAAGTCTTTTGCCGCCTGTTCAAGTGAGTAGGCGATCAGGGTGGTGCCTTTTGGACGAATGCTTCGCAGTTTGCTTTTGATTTTTGCATGATTGCCTTTCGCAAAAGGAACCTCAAGCTTGGTGTCTTTGCAGTTCCTGCCGTCAGAGCTTACACTGTTTTGATGTCCGTATGCTCTTAAGGCTAATTCTACTTCATCAACGTTTTCTAAGCTATCAACCAAGTTACGAAGTAGACGAGTGGCTACTTGCATCTTTTGCCCGTTTTCCCAGCGGGCATACATGCTTTGTGAACCATCAAGTACAAAGAGTATTCGGGTTTTTTGGGGTTCGTTTTGTGCCTCGGTAGTAGATAGAAGACCAAAAAGGCAAAAGAAGAGTATGCTAATGGATAACCTCATAAATCATTTTGTTTGGTAAGGATATTTGAATTCCAAATACCATACCTAAAAATCGCCAAGGGTTTCTTCAAGCTGCGCCAATGCAGCTTCTTTTTGCTCATCATTGGGTGGAATGCCATGCCATTTGTGGCTTCCCATCATAAAATCAACTCCTTGGCCCATTTCGGTTTTCATTAAGATTACCACAGGTCTGCCATGTCCCGTTCTATCCTTAGCAGTTCTAAGTCCATCTAAAACATCGGCCATTTTGTTGCCGTCCATTTCTAGCACTTCCCAGCCAAAAGCCTCAAATTTTGCTCTCAGATTACCTAGGGAAAGAATATCTTCTACATCTCCATCGATCTGTCGATTGTTCCAATCAATTGTAGCAATTAAATTATCTACTTTTTGGTGAGCAGCAAATAGAGCAGCTTCCCAAATTTGTCCTTCTTGCAATTCACCATCGCCGTGCAGACTATAAACCAAATTCGAATCTTGATTCAATTTTTTAGTAAGAGCAGCACCACAGGCAACTGATAGGCCCTGACCCAATGATCCACTAGCAACCCTAACGCCTGGCAAACCTTCATGGGTAGTAGGGTGGCCTTGTAACCTAGAATCAATTTTCCTGAAAGTGCTCATTTCTTCTAAAGGGAAATAGCCACTTCTTGCCAAAACACTGTACCAAACGGGCGAAATGTGTCCGTTAGACAAAAAGAAAAGGTCTTTTTCTTCTCCATCCATTTCAAAATTTTGAGGATTGTGCTTTAAGATCTCAAAATAGAGCGCAGTAAAATAGTCAGCACAGCCCAATGAGCCACCGGGATGACCTGATTGGACGGCATGGACCATTCTAACAATATCTCTTCTGACTTGAGAGGCAATTTTTTCTAATTCTTGATGGTTAGGCATGTTGATGTGTTGATGTAAGAATCAAAAGTAAATCAAATAAAGCAGTGAGAAAGAAAGATGTTGAAAAGTATTGTAGGCTGTGGAAATTTTAATTTTTTCACTACGTAGAATAGAGCTTCTAAACTGCCTGCAAAGTGCTACCTTTACCACCCAAAAAAATAGCTATGGCCTTAAAATGTGGAATTGTAGGATTGCCGAATGTTGGTAAATCAACCTTGTTTAATTGCTTATCTAATGCAAAGGCACAATCGGCCAACTTTCCCTTTTGCACCATAGAACCAAATGTTGGGGTAATTACCGTACCAGATGAACGCTTAAATAAACTAGCCGATTTGGTGGAGCCTGAGAATGTGCAGCCCACCACCATAGATATTGTAGACATCGCTGGTTTGGTAAAGGGAGCTAGCAAAGGAGAGGGTCTAGGTAATAAGTTCTTGGGTAACATACGTGAAACTGATGCCATCATCCACGTATTGCGGTGCTTTGATGATGGTAATGTGGTGCATGTGGATGGTTCAGTAAATCCGGTGAGAGATAAAGAAACCATTGATTACGAGCTTATTCTAAAAGACCTAGAGGCAGTTGAAAAAAAGATGGAGAAAGTTAAGCGGGCTGCCAAAACAGGAGATAAAGCTGCTAAAAAAAGTTTTGAAGCCTTAGAAAAGTACCAAGCTCATTTTGAAGATGGTAAGCCTGCTAGAACGGCTCCTGTAAATGAAGACGAAGCAGAGGAGGTCGATGATCTCTTTTTGCTAACCAATAAGCCTGTTTTATACCTCTGTAATGTGGATGAGTCGGCTATTGCAAGTGGAAATGAGCATGTTGAAGCGGTAAAAAAAGCTGTTGCAGATGAAAATGCTCAAGTCTTAATGGTAGCCGCAGGCCTAGAAGCCGATATTGCTGAATTAGAGGATGCTGAAGAACGTCAACTCTTTTTGGAAGATGCGGGTCTGAAGGAGCCGGGAGTAAACAAACTAATCCGCGCAGCTTACGAGCTATTGAACCTTCAAACTTATTTTACGGCAGGTAAGAAAGAAGTCCGCGCATGGACTATTACCAAAGGCATGAAAGCGCCACAAGCAGCCGGGGTAATTCACACCGATTTTGAAAAAGGCTTCATTAAAGCTGAGGTTATCAAATATGAAGATTACCTTGAATATGGCTCAGAACAAGCAGTAAAAGAAGCAGGTAAAATGAGCATGGAAGGAAAAGAGTACGTGGTGCAGGACGGCGATGTAATGCTTTTTAAGTTTAACGTTTAGCGTTAAAAGGGAATTCAGAGGGCCACGTAAACTCTGTAATAATTACCTAGCTCGCTTACTTTATTGAGCTTCCCTTTTATGACCATTTTCTCTAAACGCTCCTTTTCAATTCCACCATCTACCGGGGCATGCCAGTTGTCCCAAATGATCAAGTCTCCTTTTTGGATCAACTCCCAATTGTTCCTATGTAATTGCAGGTAATCGTTAGGGTTGAATGGATCAATGCCATACCTTAGTGAGAGGTAAGGATCGGCGTAAACAAGACGTTTACCTGCCGGGACAATTTCATAATTGCTCAAGGCTAGTTGCTTCTCTGTTAAACTTAAATCGCTTTTAAAATCAGTAGCAGCAGGATTGGAGGTAAAAGGGAAAACTAGAATATAGCCCAATAAAGCGAATTGCAAAACCTTACGAATGTTATGGTTGAGAAGTTGAAAAATGTTCTCAAAACCCCATAAGGTCAAAATAGCCATCAGTGGAGTGAGGGCAGCAAAAACCCGTTTTAAACCCATGGAATTAAAGATTCCCAAACTCCAAAAAAGGCTGTGGGCAAGAAAGAAGGCCAAAAAGCAAGCCGGAATAAAAAGCTTGTTTGGAAGAGGAAATCCTTTTTTTAGAGATTTATAACTAAAGCCAACAAAGCCGAGCCAAAACAAAATCATCAAGGGAATCCCCATCACATAAGTCATTTTATCAAAAAAGTGGAACCAATCACCTGACCCATATGGGCTTCCGATATTAGCATAAGGAATGCGGTTGAAAACCCAAAAAAAGTCTTTGAAATAAAATGCACCGATTAAAGCAAATAGAAGATGACCCGCTAAAAGGTAGGGGAGGCTTTTCCACTTGGCATGTAAACTTTGAAAAAGGCCAAAAGCTAAGATGATGATCAAGCCTTCCGAGCGAATGAAAGGAGTAAAAGAGATCAAGACAAGAGCAATGCTTACCTTCCCTTTCAAGAGCAGCCAAATGGCCGTGATTAAGAAGCTAGCAAAAAGCGGCTCTGTTAAACCAGTATAAGTAGTGCTTAAGGTTAGGGGGAACAATAAATAGAAGAAGCCCGCTAAGGCGGGAAATTTGAAGTTGAGATGACGACAGATCTTGAAAATGAGTACCAAATTGATGCCCACGCAGAGGGCATTAAAAATTTTGATCCCAACAAATCCCCATTGCGCAAAAGGAGAGGCTAAAAGGGTGAAAATTGGTTTACCCCAATGATCGAGAAACAATTCAGGGTACTGGGGCGCATATTTGGCAATCAAAAAATGGGTAATGCTGTCAGCTTCTGTTCCAACTCCTTTAAATTTAATTATCAACACAATAGAGCCAATAATATAGAGGAGAAGTAGAAGCGGTAAAGACTGCCTGAGAATATAGTTTTGTACCCCTTTCATTGAACTGACTAAAGTAACACTTGTTGCTCAATCTCCTCTTAACTGCAGGCAGGCAGTAATGTTAAAAGTCTTGTTGATAAATCCTTTACGAATACATTTAAGCGATTTGCTTTTATAAATACTTTAGAGCTTTCAATCTACTTTATGGCAGAAGAGGTTCAATATACCGAAGACAATATCCGATCGCTTGATTGGAAAGAACACATCCGCATGCGTCCCGGCATGTATATTGGTAAGCTAGGCGATGGCTCTGCTTATGATGACGGAATTTACGTTTTGTTGAAGGAGGTTTTAGATAACTCCATTGATGAGTTTGTAATGGGCAACGGTAGAACCATAGAAGTCACCATCAAAGACAAAACCGTTAAAGTTCGCGACTACGGTCGTGGAGTGCCTCTGGGAAAGGTAGTTGATGTGGTTTCTAAGATCAATACCGGAGGAAAATATGACTCCAAAGCCTTTAAGAAATCTGTAGGATTAAATGGGGTTGGTACCAAAGCAGTGAACGCTCTATCTTCTATGTTCCGTATTGAATCCTCGAGAGACGAAAAGTGGAAAGCAGCTGAATTTTCAAGAGGAGAATTAACTGAAGATACCGACATTGAGGAAAGCAGCAGACGAAAAGGCACGAAAGTGGTCTTCATGCCCGATGAAGATATTTTTCACAACTACCAATACCGCACCCAGCATGTTGAGCGGATGTTGTGGAATTATGTCTACTTAAATCGAGGACTTACCATTATTTTCAATGGTGAAAAATACCATTCTGAAAGAGGTTTATATGATCTGTTAGAAAAGAACATGTCTGACGAGCCGCTTTATCCCATCATCCACTTAGAAGATGAAGACATTGAAGTGGCTATCACGCACACTAACTCCTACGGGGAAGAATACTATTCGTTCGTAAACGGACAGCATACCACTCAAGGTGGAACGCATCAAGGCGCTTTTCGGGAAGCTTTGGTAAAAACCATTCGCGATCATTTTCAAAAGGATTATGATGCGAGAGACGTTCGTTCTTCGGTAGTGGCTGCCATTGCCGTAAAGGTGATGGAACCAGTTTTTGAATCGCAAACTAAAACCAAGCTTGGCTCTAATGATGTAGGTCCTGATGGACCTTCTATGCGTGCCTTTGTAAACGATTTCTTAAAAAAGCACTTAGATAACTTTTTGCATAAGAATCCCGAGGTGGCTGAAGCGCTGCAGAAAAAGATCATGCAATCGGAGCGCGAGCGCAAGGATTTGGCCGGCATAAAAAAACTAGCTCGAAAAAGAGCCAAGGAAGTAAGCTTGCACAACAAAAAGTTGAGAGATTGTCGAATACACTTCAACAACGATAAAAAAGAGAGAAACGAAGAAACGACCTTGTTTATCACCGAAGGAGATTCAGCTTCTGGTTCAATCACCAAAGTACGTGATGTAAATACCCAAGCGGTATTTAGTTTAAAGGGAAAGCCTTTGAACTCTTATGGCTTGACCAAGAAAATCGTTTACGAGAACGAAGAATTTAATCTTTTACAAGCTGCCTTGAATATTGAGGATGGTTTGGACGATCTGCGTTATAATAATGTGGTGTTGGCCACGGATGCCGATGTCGATGGCATGCACATTCGTCTGTTGCTGATCACCTTCTTCTTACAGTTTTTTCCCGATTTGGTGAAGAATGGGCATTTATATGTGTTGGCTACTCCGCTTTTTAGAGTAAGAGACAAAAAGCAAACTTTTTACTGCTACAGCGAAGAAGAGCGCAAAGATGCCTTAAAGCAATTAAAAGGCAAACCTGAGATTACACGATTTAAAGGTTTGGGTGAAATATCACCCGATGAGTTCAAGAACTTTATTGGAGAAGATATTCGCTTGGAACCGGTGGTGATCGGAAAAGAGCAATCGGTTAATGATCTATTGAAATTTTACATGGGTAAAAATACCCCCGACCGACAAGAGTTTATTATTGAGAATTTGAAAGTTGAACAAGACCTAATAGAAGACGCTGAAGTCGCCTAAATAATATGGCAGAGGAAGATAAAAACGAAAACGAAGAGCAAGAAGAGCCGATTGATGAGGTAGAAGATTCAGAGGGGCTGGAGAATGTGATTCAGGTCTCGGGCATGTACAATGAATGGTTCTTGGATTATGCCTCTTATGTAATTCTGGAGCGGGCTGTGCCTCATGTCAATGATGGCTTAAAGCCGGTGCAGAGACGAATTCTACATTCCCTCAAAGAACTGGATGATGGCCGCTACCATAAGGTGGCCAATGTGATCGGAAATACCATGAAGTATCATCCTCATGGAGATGCCTCTATTGGAGATGCCATGGTGCAATTGGGACAGAAAGAATTGCTTTTAGATACCCAAGGAAACTGGGGAAATATTTTGACCGGAGACCGAGCCGCAGCTCCTCGTTACATTGAAGTTCGGCTGTCGAAGTTTGCCTTAGACGTAGCTTTTAATAAGAAAACTACCGAATGGGCTGCCTCTTATGATGGCCGAGGACTAGAGCCGGTAACTCTACCCATGAAGTTTCCTTTGCTTTTAGCCCAAGGGGTAGAAGGAATAGCCGTAGGTCTTTCATGTAAAATTTTACCGCACAACTTTAATGAGTTGATTGACGCTTCCATCAAAATATTAAAAGGTAAGAAGACCAACATTTTACCGGATTTCTTAACCGGGGGAATGGCTGATTTCTCGAACTACAACAATGGATTGAGAGGAGGGCGAATTCGGGTAAGGGCCAAGGTTGGTATACAGGATAAAAAGACTTTGGTTATCACTGAGATTCCATTTGGCACCAATACTTCAAGCCTAATCGATTCGATCATTAAAGCCAATGATAAGGGTAAGATCAAGATCAAGAAGGTAGAAGACAATACCGCCGAGAATGTAGAGATCAACATTCATTTACCTTCCAACGTGTCGCCAGATAAAACTATTGATGCGCTCTATGCCTTCACCGATTGTGAAGTCTCGATTTCTCCAAATTCCTGTGTAATTGAGGATGATAAGCCCAAGTTTTTGGACGTGAATGAAATACTTCGAATTTGCACGGAACACACCAAACACTTGCTCAAACGTGAATTGGAAATTCGCAAAGGAGAGTTGGAGGAGCAGTGGCATTTTGCTTCCTTAGAAAAGATTTTTATCGAGAATAAGATCTACCGCGATATTGAGGAACAAGAAACCTTAGAAGGCATTATGAAAGCCGTTCACGATGGTTTAAAGCCTCATGTTAAGAACCTTATCCGTGAAGTGACCGATGATGACGTAAATCGTTTGTTGGAAATTCGGATCAAAAGGATTTCAAAATACGACAGCTTCAAGGCAGATGAGTTGATCAAGCGGATAGAAGATGAAATTGAAGAGATCAAGTACAATCTTGAACACCTCACCGATTTTGCCATTGATTACTTCAAGAATATCAAAGAAAAGCACGGCAAGGGAAGAGAGCGTAGAACTGAGATCAAATCCTTTGAAAACATTGATGCCTCTAAAGTAGCCGTTGCCAATGCCAAGCTTTACGTAAACCGTGCTGAAGGTTTTATCGGTCATGGTTTAAAGAAGTCAGAATCTGAGTTTGTAGCTGATTGTTCTGACATAGACGATATTATTGTATTCCGCGAAGATGGTGTAATGCAAGTCCAAAAGATTCAGCCGAAATCCTTTGTAGGAAAAAACATTATCCATGTTGCAGTTTGGAAGAAAGGTGATAAGCGCACCATCTACAACATGGTCTATCAAGATGGGAAAGCAGGCAGGGCCATGGTAAAGCGTTTTGCAGTGACTTCTATCACCAGAGAAAAGGAATACGACTTAACAGCCGGAAACAAAGGCTCTAAAGTGCTGTATTTTACCGCAAATCCAAATGGTGAAGCTGAGGTGATTCAAGTGCAGCTTCGAGCAAAGGCAAAGCTGAGAAAGCTAAAATTTGACTTTGATTTCGCCGAACAAGCCATTAAGGGTCGAGGGGCTAAAGGAAATATTCTCAGTAAGCACCTTGTAAGTAAGGTGAAATTAAAAGAGGAAGGAAGTTCTACTTTAAGTGCTCGAAAGATTTGGTTTGACGACACTGTTCAGCGTTTAAATACAGAAGGAAGGGGAGAACTGTTAGGCCGCTTCAAAGCGGATGATAAAATTCTAACCATTACCCAATCTGGTCATTATAAATTAACCGGAACCAATGTAAGCACCCACTTTGAAGATGATTTGATCTTGATTGAAAAGTGGATTCCTAAGAAGCCGGTGACTGCCATTTATTACGAAGGAGAAAAAGAAGATTTCTACGTAAAGCGCTTTTTAGTAGAAGATACGGATAAGAAAGTTTCCTTTATTAGCGAGCATGAAGACAGTTACTTAGAGTTAGTTTCGACTGATTTTCATACTGTTATCGACTTAAGTTTTGTGAAACCAAGAGGTAAAGACCCCAAGCCCAATGAAATCTTTGATCTACAAGATTTTATAAGTGTGAAGGGCTTAAAAGCCATTGGGAACAAACTGAGTTACGACAAAGTAAAGGCGATTGATCGCTTAGGTTTGGAGGCAGCAGCTGAAGCCTTAGAAACCACTGTTGAAGAATTACAAAAAGACCCTTTTACAGAAACTGAAGAAAAGGAGAAGCAAGCGGAAAAGTCTGAATCGGAAAATTCTTCAGAGAAAAACGAGGAAGAGGAAGGTGATGAAAAGGAAACGGAAGGTAAAGCCAAAGAAGGAAAGTCTTCTTCAGGTGAAGCACCTCAAATGGACCTCTTTTCTTAGCGATGTCAATTACCCTACTGCTCATCATTTTAACGGCAGCCGTCTCTATTCCGGCTTTTAACAACAAGCAATTGTTTTACAAGCTCGATTTTTCACCCTTTGAGGTGGAAAGCCGTAAAGAGTGGTACCGCTTTTTAAGCCATGCTTTGCTGCATGCAGATTGGATGCATTTAATCTTCAACATGCTCGTTTTGTGGTTTTTTGGCGATCATACCCAAGCTTACTTTGAGGCTTACGCCGGCACTAAGGGTACTTTTTACTTCATTTTACTGTATGTGGGTGGAGTTGCTTTTGCCACCATTCCAAGCTATAAGAAACACAAACACAATCCAAATTATCATTCGGTAGGAGCTTCAGGTGCAGTTTCTGCGGTTTTGCTGTCTTCAGTCATGTTTTCACCAATTAGAGAGCTATGCTTTTATGGTTTACCGTTTTTGTGTTTTCCAGGAATTCTATGGGCTTTATTATACCTTGTTTATTCATATCGAAAAGCAAAGCAAGGAGGAGACTACATTAATCACGATGCACACTTTTGGGGAGCGGTTTATGGCGCACTTTTCACTTTCGTTACTGTGCCGCAGTCTATCCCTTCATTTTTCGAGCAATTATGGGGACTTTTGCCTTTCTAGAAAGGGCATTATGGCTGAAGAGATATACTTTTGGGAGGGTGAATGGCAAGCGAATGAACCTAGACTTGGATTGAATAGAGCATTTCGTTTTGGTGATGGATTATTCGAAACGATTCGAATTACGGAAGGTAAAGCTCCATTATGGACTCAACATTTAGAAAGACTTAAGCAGTCAGCTTTAATACTGAAACTCGACCTTCCAAAGAATTTTACAACCACCCTTAATAACATCCTTTTTGACTTGTTAGAAAAGCCAGCATTTCGATCATCGATCTTTCGCATCTGGATTTTTAGATCTGGCAAAGGAAAGTACACCCCTGAGACCAACTCCGCTAGCTTTGTTTGCAAAGCTGAAACCCTGCCGGCGCAAAAAAATGATAATACTCAGCATGGGTTGATCATAGATTTGTGTGAAACTGTGACACTTACAGCCGATACTCTTTCAAATCTTAAAAGCTTGAATTCATTGATTTACGTAATGGCTGCAATTGAAAAGTCGGAAAAAGGTTTCGATGAGTTGCTTTTGCGCAATCAAAAAGGGGAACTTGTTGAAGGGACTTCTACTAACTTGTTCATCGTGAAAAAGAAAGCCATTTACACGCCACCATTAAGCTCTGGTGCCCTTGATGGAGTAATGCGAAAACAGATTATACAAGTGGCTAAAAGGCTTGGTTTTAGTGTAAGCGAGGAGTCAATTTCTCAAGAAGCATTAGAGTCTGCTGATGAGGTTTTTCTGAGCAATGCAGTATCTGGAATTCAGTGGGTGAAAGCCTTTAGAAAAAGAAGGTATTTACACCAACTTTCCAATGTTTTGAGTTCAAAGCTTTATAGCTCAGCACCAAAAGTATAGTAGTAATAGATCTCATTAAGTCTGTCGTTAGACAACAGACTGCAAATTAGCGTAAAATCTAGCACTTTATACTTTGTATATCTCTAATCACAAAGTAAAACTGCGCTAATGCATATTGTTAAATGTAGTGGATAGTGGAAGTTGAAATGCAAACGCATTCAGTTTTACATGATATTCTAATCTTGCTTAATTCAAAAAGCAATCTAAAAATGAGCGCATAAATTACCTTTATGATGTATGCTCTTAAGTAAATTTTGTTAAAATTTGCTTAAGGTTATTCAAACAACGCTGTTATTCAGTCTAATGAAGAAGATTACACTTTTCTTAGTAGTTATTTCCCTAAGTGTTTATGCTTTGAATGCTCAAATATTGCATGATAACAGTTGTTCTTCAATTAGTACTAGCTTCACTCTGGATTGGGAAGATAATCCTGGCGCAAACCAATTTAACTGGACCCCACAAGGAAATACTTCTTTTACAGCTTCTAATATTCAAGGAACAGGAAACCAAATTGCTTTTGCAGTAACTGGAGCAACAGGAACCTTAACCACAGAAAACTCAATTTCAACCCCTGGTGTAACTAATTCACTTAGTGGTGGTGTAGACGCCCTTCACATATCTTCTAGTGGTTTAAGTGCAAGTCAAGAAATAAGGCTTACCATGACTTTTACACCTGCTTTAGCAGGTGATATTTCTTTTGATTTATATAATTTAATAGAATTGTCAGGAGGTGGAATAGGGGGGCAGCAAATGGAGGTTTTTGGCTTGACTTCAACCGGTTTTGCCATTGTTCCTGAGTTAACAGATAATGGCTCACCCTCTTGGGAATTGGAAGGTCCAGGTGTGATTGATGGAAATGCAACAAGCACTGCGGGCACCAATGATCAAGTCGGAGTTAATTTCAGAAGTATCTCTGATATTTCGACCATCACGGTTATTTTAAGAAGATGCTCTGGTTGTGGAAATGCCACTAATACAGAATTTGCTCTTGGTGATATTGATATTTGCCTAACCCCTGATACTGATCAAGATGGTATACCTGATACCCAAGATCAAGATGATGACAATGATGGAATTTTAGATGTGATTGAAAAATGCCCTACCCAAGACAGATCTCTAGCAGATTGGGATAACTACACATACAATAATGGGGATGCTAGCAATACTTATAATCTTCCTGATGGGACCAATATGACAGTTGCTGTGTCTTCAAATGGTGCATCAATTGTTGCTGGAGAAACAAATTCAGATCTCACAGGAGGACAAGGAGCAGGAACGGTTGGATTATTCTTAAACGGAAACCAAAACCTCCAAGTAAACAGTATTGATGTTACTTTCAGTTTTGATCAAGCCATAGATAGTTTGGAGTATACCATTTTCGATGTAGACCAATTGGGAGGGCAATATGTTGATTCAATAACGGTCATTGGCTATTTTGATGGCTTTGTAGTATTTCCCAATTTAACTTCAAGCGCCAATAACACTGTAACTCAAAACAGAGCCGTAGGGGATGTCAGTACGGCCGACAATCTTGCTACCGCAAATTTAGACGTTGCTTTTACAGAGCCGATCGATAGTATGGTTGTGTACTATGGAAATGGGTCAACGGCACCTGCAGCTCCCGGCAATCAATGGATAACCATATGGGACTTCTCGTACATCGGGGATTGTGGTTCGGTTGATAGTGATGGGGATGGTGTTGCAGATTACCTCGATATTGACGCTGATAATGATGGAATAGTAGATTATATAGAGTGGCAGGCTTCAACAGCAACACCAATTGCTCCTGCAGGGGCTGATGCCGATAGCGATGGTATTGATGACAACTTTGAAGTTGTTTCAGCACCAGTTGATACCGACGGAGATGGTATTCCTGATTTTCAAGATCCTGATGCCGATAACGATGGAGACTTGGATATTTTAGAAGGATGGGATACTAATAATGACGGTGTCGCAGACACCAGTCCTTCAGGAATCGATACAGATGGAGACGGTTTCCCGGATTGGCAAGAAGGTTTTGATGATGACGAGGATGGAGATGCTCAAAATGATCTAGAGGATCGAGCAGATGCTTTTGAAACAGCAGCCGGCAATCCTTTATTTTACATCAACACCGATGATGCCGATAATGACGGATTACCGGATTGGTTAGAAGATGATGATGCAGACAATGTTCCGAACTTCTTGGATCCGGATAATGCCTTCTATCAAGATACCGATGGTGACGGAACAGTTGATCTTTATGATACGGACAATAGCGGTACAGTGGCAAGCACTCCTGATACCGATGGAGATGGAGAATACGACTTTAGAGACACAGACAATCAAACATCTTTACCGGTTGAGTTAATTGGCTTTACCGCACTTGCAGAAGGTGATCGCAGTAAATTGATTTGGGCTACCGAATCTGAATTGAATAACGATTATTTCTTAATTGAGCGGGCAGGAGAGGATGGTGATTTTAAAGTGATTGCTCAAGTAGATGGGGCAGGCAACAGTAATAGAAGATTAGACTATTTCACCTATGATGAGAATCCATTAGAAGGCAATAACTATTACCGCTTAAAGCAAGTTGATTTTAATGGGGAGTATAGTTACTCTCAGATTGAGGTTCTTCAGTACAAGTCCGAAATGATGGACGCTAGCCTGTATCCTAACCCGACCAATGGAGAACAATTGTTTTTAACTATAACAGAGCCAAAAGCAGGTAAGTATACTTTAAGAGTATTAAGTTCTGAAGGTAAAGTAATGCTAGTAAGAGAACTAAGCCTTGAGGCAGAAACTTTATACTTTGAGCTTGAGTTGCTCAACAGATTGAAGTTAAGCTCTGGAACTTATTTTGTAGTGATTCAATCAGTCGAAAGGTTAAAGACTTTGCCCTTTATTGTTAGGTAGAACAAACTTAAACTGAATAAACAACAAGCCACCGAGGAATCGGTGGCTTGCTTTGTTATGCGCTTTTTTTGAGCAAAAGCAAATGATTACAACAGTTAGCTAGTCGATCAATTAATTCAAATTAGGATTTTCAGGATAATTAACCATCATTGCGATTTCTTTTTCAGCTTTCGCCATTACCTGTTTCCACAAATCCTCTGAATCATTACTGAGAATTAACGAAGGGTCGCTATCTTGAACAAACCATGAATTTGTTTTGAGTTCATTTTTTAATTGTCCAAAGTCCCAACCTGAGTAGCCAAGAAAAAATTTGATCTCGTTTTTTTGAATGAGTTCTTGTTCAATTAATCCCTTGAGCATATCAAAATTTCCACTCCAATAGATGTCTCCGCTTACTTGAATTGCTTCTGGGATCAAATCACCTTTGGAGTGAAGAAAAAATAAATTTTGCGGTTGTACAGGACCTCCTAGGTAGACAGGAAAGTCAAGCTCAGGAAAATCTTCAATTAATTCAGATAACTTTATATCAAGCGCTTGGTTTAAAATAAAACCTACCGATCCTTCTTTATTATGTTCCGTTAGCAACACAACAGATCGTTTAAAGTAAGGGTCTTCCATAAAGGGCTCTGAAACCAAAAATCTGCCTTTTGCTGCCTCTATTTTATTTAATTCTGAAATTTTTCTTTTAAAAGGGTTGTAATCCATAGTTGTTACGGCTTTAAATTCTGCCTTAAAGCGTTTTGTGATCTTATAATTTTATTCAACTTTACGGTTAAATTACCAATAGCAAACAAAACATCGATAGTTAACTCTTGTTTAGCAACAAATAGACCGTTATGAGTGATATTAGGAAAAAGGTCAAATCTTTAAGAAGGGATTTTGAACTCGACAGTTTAAGCAAATCTGATGTGACTGAAGAACCGTTAGACCTTTTGCATCAGTGGCTGGAATTAGCCATTGAAAGTGAATTAAAAGATCCGAATGCCTTTGTTTTATCTACGGTTAAGAATGGGCAGCCTGATAGCCGGGTAGTACTGTTAAGAGATGCGCATGAAGAGGGTTTACAGTTTTTTACCAATTATTCAAGCAAGAAAGGCGAAGACCTTGTAAGAAATAATCGCGTTAGCCTAAATTTCTTTTGGGCAGAACTAGATCGTCAAATCAGAATTCATGGTAAAGTAGATCAGCTTTCTGCTGAACAGTCCGACGAATACTTTCACTCCCGACCTCGATCAAGCCAAATTGGAGCATGGGCAAGCAATCAAAGCCATGAACTTAAAAGCCGAAAATTATTAGAAACTAGAATCAAGGAGCTTGAAGAGCGTTTCGAAGATCAAGAGGTTCCTCGACCTGAGTTTTGGGGCGGTTACTTGATTAAACCTTCTTATTATGAATTTTGGCAGGGTAGATCGAGTAGATTACACGATCGAATTATCTACGAACAAGATGGAGCAAATTGGAAGATAAAAAGGTTGTTTCCTTAATTGATCGTTACCTAGAAAGGCATGCTTTTAGCAATCAACTGATAGATGAAAAGCCGTCGTCCAAGCTAGGTCAAATTGTAATCATTCCGGCATTTGAAGAAGATTCTCTTATTGCTACCCTAGAAAGTCTATACGCTTGCGAAAAACCAAAATGTGCGCTTGAAGTTATCGTTGTATTCAACGCTTCAGAGCATAGTGAAACAAGCTCTATTACTATTAATCAAAAGGCTCGGCTTGAGTTAGAAAAATGGTACAGCTCACTTTCGCAAGCTTGGTTCAAAATCCATACAATTGAGCAGAATAACCTTCCAGCAAAACATGCAGGAGTTGGCCTTGCCCGAAAAATAGGCATGGATGAAGCTGTGAGGCGTTTTCTGCAGTTAGGGCGAGATGGTTTGCTAATTTGCTTTGATGCAGATAGTCGGTGTCATCAAAATTACCTCACGGCCATTGAACAGCATTTTGAAATACAGGTTAACACACCTGCATGCTCCATTTATTTCGAACACCCAACGGCAGGGAAAGATTTTGATTCTGAAGTTTATGAGGGCATTGTAGCTTATGAGTTGCACTTGAGGTATTATAAACAAGCACTTGCTTTCGTACAATTACCCTATGCTTTCCATACGGTAGGCTCATCTATGGCCGTGAAAACTTCGGCCTATTGCAAACAAGGGGGAATGAACAAGCGAAAAGCAGGAGAGGATTTTTACTTTCTTCAGAAATTCATCAAATCAGGAAATTTCACTGAGTTGAACTCAAGCACGGTCATTCCTTCTCCTAGACCATCACATCGAGTGCCTTTTGGCACCGGTCGATCCATTGCTGAGATGCAGCAGAATAAAAGGCAACTAGACGAAAGCTATGCGTGGGAGAATGTACTTTTACTAAAAGAGGTTTTGCAAGATGTCGGAAAGTGGTACACTGGCCAATTTCAAGCACATCCATTATTTGAAGAATTTTATGGACGAGAAAAATGGCTTAGCTCAATTGAGCAAATTCGTGCCAATTCAACTTCACTTGAAAGTTTTAGGAAACGCTTTTTCAATTGGTTTGATGCTTTTCAATGCTTAAAGTTCATGCATTTTTTAAGAGATACCAATGCCACTCAGAAGCCTTTAATTGAGGAAGTTCCTAAACTATTAAGAGCTAATGGTTTGATGATTAAAGAAAAGCATGAAAGCCTCTATTCGCTCCTCATGCGACTTCGAGAAATTGACCAAAAAGGCTTGATCTAGTTTTGGTTGAGTAATCGCAAATTTTCCAAGTAGCGGTAATTCTCTTGACTACTCACAAAATGGCCTGCTTCTATTAACTGGAATACCTCGTCTTCGCGGTTTTTAATGTATGGTCTTACCTCTTTAAAACACTTAAACCCCGACCAGAAGTTTTGTTCCACTAGACTAAGCGATTGAATTTGAGTAAAATCGAATTGCAGCTGCTGCGGAGCTTTAATGCCGATAGCTGTTATATCCTCTTCTAGGCATTCAAAAGCAATTAATTGGTCGCTACTGCGGTACTCTAAATACTTTACTGATTGCATTACTTTTTCAAAGGTCTCATCGCTATAGCGGCTTAGCATATTTAAGGCTTGCTCAGAGTGCTGATCTTGTAATACTTTCCAGTCATAACCACTAAAGCCTTCAGCATATAGAAAATCTGAAAAGTCTTCATTCATGACCGTTAGTTCTTGGTAGGTTAAGTAGCGATATTTCATGATGCTAAGTAAAATCCCTTACAAGATAAAAACAATCTTCAATTTCCCAAAATGCTTAAAGACTTGGTTCAAAGTGCTCGATTTTTTCTTTGATCTCTTCAGGAATGCTAATGGTCTGTTGCTTTTGTACATCAAAAGTCACCAAGGTTTGCAAGGCTTTGGCTGCTACTTTTTCTTTCCCATCGTGAATGGAGCAAACCAAGCATTCAAAGGTGAAACTCTTATTGCCCATTTTATTAACTCGAGTATAGATCTTTACCGCATCACCAAATAAAATTGGCTGTAAATAATCGATCTCAATTCTTGCTACAAGCACGTTGAGCTGCTTAATGTCTCTAAACAAACCGAGTACATCTTGAGAGTAAGCTATCCTTGCTTCTTCTAAAAAGTTAAGGTAACGGGCGTTGTTTACGTGGTGAAGTGCATCTAAGTCCATAAACCTAACTTTCAGATCAAGTTGATGGCGAAATTTATTGAGTTCATTTTCCATAGGGCGTAAGGGATATTAGTTTTTTAAAATGTAGTCGGTAAAAATGATCAAGTTCATTTAATTGCTCTAATGGTAAAGCTACGGCAATTTTTAAGAATGCTGCGCTGCTATATTGCTCCATTTTTTCTCTAGAAAAAGGTTCATAGTTATTCGATTCCAAGTCGTGTTCCCACTCATTTCCATGCCATGAAACTTTATACTCTATATCCTTCGAATATAGATCCAGCAGGGGTAAATGGTCTAATGAACTTTCTAGGTGTTTTCCTTTAAGATGAAGTGTCATGGTGCAGCTTTTTCCCCACCATACAAGGGTTCTTATGGCTAAAATGTGCTCTTGTCCAAAAAGCCTTGGAAAGTCGAGCACCCTAAAAGGAAATCCTTTTAAGTTTTCCCCTTTGCTTACCTTACAGTTTGGACTTACCTTTCTTAATTGAGGGTAGTCCTTCAGGCATGCTTTACCCAACTCATCAAGCTTTGCTTGTACCTTATCGAGTAGGGTATTTTTTTGGAGTATGACTTCTTGATTATTCAGCAGCTTGATTTCTGCAGGCAGAAAATCTATTTTGTTTTGCATCCCTTAAAAGTACTTGCAAAAGTTTAAAATAATATTTATCATTGTGATATCAAATCAATATCATATTAAAATGAGCATTAGTCACGAAAAAGAAATTAAGCCAACTTCTGGTTACACGATGTTGGCGACCAACTTAGGTCTTGTTGTTATTGGGGTACTTGGAATTGTCTTCCTTAAAAACCCCTTATCCATTATCCTTATTCTTCTAGGTTTAATATTATGCATCGGCTTTTTCTTTGTTTACCCCAATGGTTCTAGGGTTTTGACCTTATTTGGAGAATACAAGGGAACGGTTAAAGAACATGGTTTCTTTTGGGTCAACCCCTTTTACGTAAGGAAAGGGATTTCACTTAGGGCAAGGAACTTTGATAGTGAACGCTTAAAGGTGAACGATAAATTGGGTAATCCGATCAACATTAGTGTGATTCTAGTTTGGCGGGTAAAAGACACTTACAAGGCAGCCTTTGAGGTGGATATTTATGAGAATTTTGTGCGCGTTCAAACCGATGCTGCAGTAAGGAAGTTAGCCAATTTGTACGCCTACGACAATTTTGATGATGATGAATCTGAAGTCACTTTGCGCAGTGGAATGGGAGAGGTTAATGATAATTTGGAAAGAGAAGTTTCAGAACGTCTAGCCATTGCAGGAATAGAAGTCTTAGAAGCTAGAATTGGTTACTTGGCTTACGCTTCAGAAATTGCTTCAGCCATGCTTCGTCGCCAACAAGCAACAGCCATTGTAGCAGCTAGAATGAAAATAGTTGAAGGGGCTGTTTGGATGGTTGAAGAGGCTATCAAGCAACTGAAGAAAAGAGAGGTAATTGAATTAGATGATGATAAGAAGGCCGCTATGGTAAGCAATCTAATGACGGTTCTTTGTGCTGATAAAGACGCTTCTCCCGTAATCAATACTGGAACTTTAAATCAATAAGAAATGGAACGCTATCGACTTATATCAAAAGGTGTTTTTGAAAGTACTGGAAAATTCGAAAAACGACTAAATAGCTTGTCACTTGAAGGGTGGAAGGCGATTTCCATCAGTCATAATGGAGGGCATATGGTGGTTTTGATGGAAAAGCCCAAATAATTTATGGCTAAAAAGAAAGCATTTGCATTACGTCTAGATCCAGAGCTTTTAAAAGCCGTTGAGAAATGGGCTGCAGATGAGTTTCGCAGTACTAATGGTCAGCTTGAATGGATTATTACCCAAGCTCTGAAAAAGGAGGGAAGGCATAAAAAGAGGAAACCAAAAGAAGACTAGTTTTTGGCTACCGCTTTTCACTCTTACTTTTTAGAAAAAGACTCACTATTGCTGAAGTTACCACTCCCATTACAAATGCCCCGATTGCCGATTGAAAGATGTAGCTTTTTAAGTTAAAATACTCATCTGCCTCGCTTTGTGTGCTTTGGCCAGACTCTACTGAGTAATGTATGGCATTTTCAAAATAATCTGGAGTGATGAAGGTGTGTGTGATGTATTGTGATAGCGGACTGATCAAGGCCACAAATGCTGAAATGATCAATCCACAGATCATGCCTTGTCCCCAACTCATTTTGCCTTGATAGTAGTTGATCTTTTTATCACGCAAGGCTAGCACGTAGAGCACAACTGCTGGCAATGAAAATAATAAAGTATAAGTAGCGTGGTCGGCTATAAATTCATCGTGCCAGCCCATGGCCTTTTCAAATACCATCCATAAAAGGGTAAAAAGCACGAAAATAACTGCCCACTTGAGCTCAATTTTAATTTTATTCATCTTTTTGGTTTTGGTTGATTGAAATATAATAAAAATTGAGCTTTTCCCAAACAATATGGGCTTAGCGATGCGTTTCCAAGCATCTTTTCGCTTGTGCTACATGTCTTTCATTGTGGTAAATATCAAACCGCATACTGCTGCCTAAATTCATGCTTAGCAAGGGTAAGGTAATATTGCAGCGGTTTTTATTTAAATCTACTTGCTTTGCTTCTTCCAATACACTTAACCATTCTTTTTGCTGCTTGATGAAAATTTGAAGTACACGTTCATCTACCTCTCCCGCTTTGGGATTCTTGTCAGGGAAGGTCTTCATTTTGAGCATATTTTTCTTTGGCAACATCATCTTTGTAAAAAGTTTGCCTAACCAACCGGGTTTGAACACTTTGTCAGCTGAAACATTCTTAGCCTGAGTTGCCTTTTGGCCACATTCATCAATGTAAAAGCGGTCATAGCGGTTCATATGTTCTAAGCACTGCAGCACATTCCATCCTCCTGAAGGTGGTGGTTTTTTTAATAGATCCTGCTTTTCGGCAGTAAGTGATCGAGCAAAGGCTAAGTGAGCCTCTGTTTTAGTAATGAGTTCTTCGATTAAGGCTGATTGTTTCATCTTGCTTGTTTTAGACAAAGTTGCAGCAAAGCCAGAAGAAATTTCTTGATTGAAATCAAGAATTTAAGAGCCGGCTTAAGGTTTCCGGACTCATCCGCAGATAAGAGGCGATGTATTTATGAGGAACTTCCTGAAATACTTGAGGAGAGCGATTTCGAATTCTTTTCAAACGGTCAGCAGGGGATTGGGTAAGGAGATCGATCTCCCTTTCATAAAAAGAGGTAACGAGGCCCTCTAGCACCTTTTGGTACTTAATACTAAGGCTCAAATCACTTTGAAAGAAGCTGTCAAGCTCAGCTTTGCTAAAAACAATGACCTTACTTTTCCTGATCGCTTGAATGTTTAAGTCAGCAGTTTTATTATGGAAGTAGGCGGGTAGAGCCGCAACGATAGAGTTTTTGTAGGCCAAACGAATGGTAAACTCTTCTTCCTCAATCCACTTAAAAGCCCGTAATGCTCCTGATCTAACCCAATAAAAGTGCTTGGCTTTTTCATTCTCATGAACTAAAAAATCACCTCTATTAAGCTCAAGCTCTTTGCCTTTTAAGCCCGGCTGTTCCAATATTTCATAAAGCGCTTCCATTTATGCTTTGATGCTTCCCATCTTGCGTTTTTTATTTTTCTCAAGGTACTTTCTTAATACTCCACCTTTAATATCATTCACATCATATTCCACTACAAAAGCTTTATGGTCAACTTCATCAATAATGTTGTGAATTTTTCTAATATCCATTCGGTTAATAATGGTATCAATAATCTCCATTTCTTTTTGCTCACCTTCTTTGCCATAGCCACCGGCACCTTTGTAGAGTGTTACGCCAACGCCCATTTCATTCACGAGCTTTTCCTTGATGGCCTCTGTTTTGCCTGAAATAACCCGAAGTCCAATAAAGTCTTCAAAGCCTTTGATCATGGAATCAATCACTTTTGCCGTAACCAAATAGGTCAGGGTAGAGTACAAGGCGGTTTCCACCGAAAGGGTTAAGGCGGTTAGTGCAAACAGAACCACATTGAAGATCAAAATTATTCTGCCAATGCTGATGCCGAATCGGTCGTTGAGAAAGACGCCTAAAATTTCAGAACCATCTAATACTGCTCCATTGCGAATGCTCAAGCCAATTCCCATGCCCAAGAATAAGCCACCGAAGATCGAGATCAAGAGTTTATCATCGGTAATGATGCTAAAGTTCTCAAAGTGAATCATAATGGAAAGGGCCAAAATGCTAAAGGTTGATTTGATCAAAATGCGTTTGGAAACGGTGTAGTAGGCTAGGGCTAAAAAAGGTAAGCTTAAAACAAAAAGCAAAACAGAAATATTTACAGGAAGCAGCCGGCTGATCAGAATGGCAATACCGGTAACACCCCCATCTAAAAAGCCATTGGGTAATAAAAAGGCTTTTAAGCCGATGCTAGCAAGAATTACCCCAACTGCAATTTGGAATAGCTCTCCTAGTACTTCTCTCTGTAATTTCATAGATGAATGCTTTTTTTAACTGAAAGCCTTACTTTTGTCGCTGTTAAAAATATGGATTAAACCTCCATTGAATAAACCTAAGTAACATAAATTCTAACAGCTAAACATAGCCCTAAGCCATGACAAAAATAACCATTGCAAAAGGAGACGGAATCGGACCAGAAATCATGGATGCGACTTTAAGCATCTTGAAGGCAGCCAACGTACCACTCGAATATGACGAAGTAGAAATTGGTGAAAAATCATATCTAAAAGGAAACACTTCTGGAGTTGATGAAGCAGCCTGGAGCAGCATTAGAACCAACAAAGTATTCTTAAAGGCACCGATTACAACCCCTCAAGGTGGAGGTTATAAAAGCTTAAACGTTACCATGCGTAAGACATTAGGTTTGTATGCAAACGTTCGTCCTTGTAGAGTTTATCCTCCTTACGTTACCACTAAGCATCCTGAAATGGACATGGTGATCGTACGTGAGAATGAAGAAGATCTTTACGGCGGAATTGAGCACCAGCAAACTGATGAAGTAGTGCAGTGCTTGAAACTGATCTCTCGTCCAGGTTGTGAAAAAATTATTCGTTACGCTTTTGAATATGCTAAAAGCTATAACCGTAAGAAAGTAACCTGCTTTACGAAAGACAACATCATGAAGCAAACCGATGGTTTGTTCCATAAAGTGTTTGATGAAATTGCACAAGAGTACCCTGAAATCGAGAATGAGCATTGGATCATCGACATTGGGTCAGCTAAAGTGGCTGATAGCCCAGAAGTATTTGATGTGGTAGTTATGCCAAACCTTTACGGTGATGTAGTATCTGATATTGCAGCTCAAATTGCAGGTTCTGTAGGATTAGCAGGTTCTTCTAACATCGGCCAAGAATGTGCTATGTTCGAAGCTATCCACGGTTCTGCTCCTGACATTGGCGGACAAAACAAAGCAAACCCATCGGGCTTGATCAACGCTTCAGTCATGATGTTGTCTCATCTAGGGGAATTTGAAAGTGCTGAAAAAATCCAAAATGCATGGTTAAAAACCATTGAAGAAGGCACGCATACTTTTGACATTTACAAAGAAGGAATCAGTAAAAAGCTAGTTGGCACCAAAGAGTTTGCTGAAGCTGTAGTAGCGAATCTTGGTCAAAAACCTCAAGAATTAGCTCCTGTATCGCTTAAAGATGCTAAGCCGGTTAAGATCAAAGACTATCAAAAAGCAGCGAAAAAGGATAAAGAATTAGTTGGCGTTGACGTTTTTGTTGACTGGGCCGGTACAAATCCTGATGACTTAGGCGCAATCCTTAAAGAGCTGAATACCGATAAGATCGAATTGATCATGATCACCAACCGTGGTGTGAAAGTTTGGCCTAATGGCTTTGAAGAAACTTTCTGCACGGACCATTGGAGATGTCGCTACAGCACAGCTAATGCTGATGTAGAAATTGCAAAAGAAGAAATCTTGAAAGTACTTCAAAACGCAATTGACAAAGGGGTTGACGTGATTAAAACTGAAAACCTTTACACCTTCGACGGAACGAGAGGTTTCTCTTTGGGTCAAGGGCAATAGTATTGAATTGAGATTATTCTAAATACAAAAGGGCGACCAAGTCGCCCTTTTTTTATGCCCCTTTTTATTTAAGATATTTGAAGCATGAAAGATAAAGTCCTTTCCGTCCTCCATTTTCTTATGGTGGTTTTCTTAATTGCTTGGAACTACCTCACCAATACCGGCAAAGTTCATGAAGCAAGCGTGGGGGAGGTGAGTGCTAAATATTACAACCTTTTTACCCCAGCTTCTTATGCTTTTGCTATTTGGGGACTGATTTTCCTTGGATTATTGATCATGTCCATTTACCTGCTTTACCGGTCTTTTAAAACTGAGTTGATAAAGGAAATTAGCACCGCTATTCCTGCCATCTTACTTGCTTATGTAGGCATTATGGCTTGGTTATGGTTTTGGCTGCAGCAAGAAACCCTGATCTCGGTCGGCATTATGATCCTCATACTAATTAGCATTCTTAGAGCCAGAATGCTGATGGATCAAGGGCTTGAAAAACTAAACAAGCAAGAAGTTTGGCTTTTAGTAAAACCCATTGAATTAACTGCTGCTTGGATTACTGTTGCTTTAGCAGCCAACATTACCGCTCATTTAAAAGCCATAAGTTGGGATGCTTGGCAGTTAAAAGAAGAAAGTTGGGTGATCTTGCTCATAGGCACTTTAATGCTGGTGAATTACTTTGTTTTGAAAAAGAGAAATTATATCCTCTTTCCACTTGTTACGGTTTGGGCCTTAGTAGCCATTTCATACAAGCACTACGGTGAGAATCAAATCCTGTTCTACGTTCCAATTATGGCTAGCATTGGTTTAGTCATCATGCTGATCAGGCAACTAAAAGTTAAGATCAGTTAAGACTTGTTCGCTCAACTCTTGCTATTCAATTCGTTTAGGCAGACTTTCTTAATTTAGCGAAGTGGAATTAGTGAAACGTATTTCTGCTTTATGCTTATTGTTCGTGTTTGTTTTAAGCACTTCAGGAGTAAGTGTATACAAACATTACTGCGGCAATCATCTTGCGGCAGTCAGCTTATTTCACGCACACAATCCATGTTTAGATGGAGAAGAGGAAGAGAGCTGTTCAATGGAGCAGGAAATGGATTGCTGCGATGATGAATTCCAATTCTATCAATTAGATGTTGAACTTCAAAAGGTAAATGCGCAAAGCTTGTCTTTGAATGTTGAACTTACCGCTCAAGAAAGCAGCCGCTTACTTCCTTTAGTTGAAGATATTAAATTGGATCAGCAAGCGGCAGAGCCGAAGCCACCTCCCTTGGTCAGGCCGCCAATTTACATCACTTCTCAACAATTAATCTTTTACGGCTGATACTGTTTTAATGCCTCTTAAGGCACCGTATAGTACCTTATTTTTAATCTAAAACAGTATCAAAATGAAATATTTAATCATCACTTTAGGCATGTTCTTAAGCCTAAATGTTCAAGCACAAGAAAGAAAAATTGATAAAAAGAACGTTGAAACAACTCTTGAAGTTAAAGGCGTTTGTAAAATGTGTAAAGACCGTATTGAGAGTGCTGCTCTCCGAACCTCTGGTGTCAAATTAGCAGAGTGGAATAAAGAAACAAAGCAGCTCAAATTGGTCTACAATTCTAAAAAGACTTCTGAGGAAGAAATCCAAAAAGCAGTTGCCATGAAGGGACATGCCTCTGAGGGTATGCCAAAAGACACTGCAGCTTATCAAAAGCTTCCCGATTGTTGTCGCTATGCCGATGGGGCAAAGTGCAATAATTAAAGGCTGAGTCATTATGTTATCATATCGATTCGTATTCCTGCTGTTTCAGCTTGGAACCATCGCTTTATGCGCTCAAAACAGCCTTAAGGGAGTAGTAATCACTGAAAGTGAAA
The DNA here is from genome assembly GCA_913056345.1 of uncultured Flavobacteriales bacterium. Classification (GTDB taxonomy): domain Bacteria; phylum Bacteroidota; class Bacteroidia; order Flavobacteriales_E; family Vicingaceae; genus CAJXMH01. The sequence continues at coordinate 183,503 of CAJXMH010000001.1, forward strand.
AAGGGAAATTGGAGCCGGTTCCTTTTGCCAATGTGTATTGGATGGACTCCAACTACGGTACTAGTACCGACTCCTCGGGGACCTTTCAGATTGCTATTCCTGATAATGCTACTGTTTTAATTGCAAGTTTTGTTGGTTACCAGTCTGATACCGTTGTAGTAGAAGACTTAAGCCAAACAGTGACCTTACAGCTAAAGTCGAGCATACAGCTAGATGCTGTAGAAGTAGTGTCGCGCAGAAAAAGCACTGAAATGTCATTCATCAATCCCATCAAGATGGAAAACCTTTCAGAGCGTGAGCTTTTTAAAGCCGCTTGTTGTAACCTTTCGGAGAGTTTTGAAACCAATCCATCGGTAGACGTCAATTTTACCGATGCGGTTACTGGGGTGAAACAAATTCACATGCTAGGCCTTGACGGACCCTACACCATGATCAGCCGAGAGAATATGCCAGGCATTCGAGGTTTGGGAAATGCCTACGGCCTAACGTTTATTCCCGGAACCTGGATCTCTTCCATTCAAGTCACCAAAGGAGTTGGCTCAGTGGTGAATGGTTATGAAAGTATAGCTGGTCAGATCAACACCGAGCTCAAAAAGCCCGACGAAGGAGAGGAGGTGTTTGTAAACCTTTTTGCCAGCCAAGCGGGACGTACTGAGTTTAACTTTGTCAATACCCAGCGCCTTTCTGAAAAGTGGGGGACTACCATCATGCTGCACGGAAATTATCGCCCATGGGAACGAGACCGCAATCAAGATGGTTTTCGGGAATTTCCTCTGCAAGAGCAGATCAATGTCATGAACCGTTGGAAATACTTTGGTACCCGTTTAAGGGCTCAACTAGGGGTGCAGTATGTGCAAGATGATAAAGAAGGCGGACAAACCGATCAATCAATTGAAGATGCTGAAAGATCCCAGCCTCAGTTTCAGCCATGGCGCATGAATGTCAATACGCAAAAGGCTGAGCTTTTTGCGAAAGTTGGTTTGGTTTACCCTGAATTCAAATACCGCAGCATGGGGCTTCAGCTTTCTGCTAACTACCATGAGCAAAATTCAACTTTTGGGCAAACTGACTACGATGCTGAGCAGCGATCGGGCTATGCAAACTACATTTACCAATCTATTTTAGGCGATACCCGACATAAATTTAAAACTGGTGTAAGCTTACTCTATGATGAGTACGATGAGAAGGTAGATTCGATTAACTTCAGAAGAATAGAGCAGGTGCCAGGTGCTTACTTTGAATATACCTTCACGCCCAATCCAAACTTGACTCTGGTAGCGGGCATTCGAGCAGATCACCATAATTTATTTGGAACGTTTGTAACCCCACGTTTGCACTTTAGGTATGCTTACGATGAACAAACGGTTGTGCGTTTGCTTGGTGGAAGCGGCCAAAGAACAGCCAATGTGTTTGCAGAGCATCAAGCCATGTTTGCTACTTCTCGGCAAATTGGACTTTTAGGCAATCGGAACTTGCCTTATGGTTTACAAGCTGAACGCGCTTGGAATGTGGGTTTCAACCTTACAAGAGACTTTCGTTTAGCCTACCGAGAGGGTTATGTTAGTTTTGACCTTTACCGAACGGATTTTGAACAGCAAGTGGTCTACGACCTCTACCAGTCGGCTGATCAAGCACTCTTCTATAATTTAGATGGGCGTTCTTATTCCACGAGTTTTCAGGCAGAAGTTAGTTATGAGCTATTGAAGTTTTTAGACATGCGCTTAGCTTACCGTTGGTTAGAAGTGCGAACTGATTACTTGAGTGGACAGCGGCAAAAGCCTTTTGTGCCCAAACACCGTTTGTTTGCCAACTTTGCCTACGAAACGCAGTCTTCGCTATCGGGTGCTAATTGGACCTTCGACCTCACAGCCCAGTGGATTGGCGAACAAGACATACCCGGTACGGAGACCAATCCGGTGGAATTTCAACGATCTAGTAAGTCTCCTGCCTTTAGCTTGTTCAATACTCAAGTCACCAGAAATTTTAACAAGAAGTGGGCAGTTTATGCCGGTATGGAAAACATCTTTGATTTTCGTCAAGATAATCCCATCATTGATGCCAATAATCCCTTTGGAAATAATTTTGATGCCTCTTTGGTTTGGGGACCCATCTTTGGCCGCATGATCTACGGAGGAGTGCGGTTTAGGATAAAGGATGAAAAATGATTTTAATTTCGAATTACGAATCAATTTTCAGGCATGCTGAGCGGAGTCGAAGTATGGCTGAAGTTAAAGATATAAGTCTAAAGCGGAAAGCAAAAAGCCTAAAGCTTAAAGCATTGAGCTGAATATATGAGTTTCTTCGTATTGACTTTGGGTACTTTGCGGCTTCTTAGAGTCCTTTGCGGTTAGATGAAAGTTGAAGAGTTGAAGAGTGGAAAAGGGAAAGAGCATAGAGCGAAAAGCTGAAAGCCAAGAGCTTAAAGTGGAAGAGAAGAAAAGTGGAAAAGAGCTAAGAGCTTAAAGCGAAAAGCCTAAAGCTGAAAGCATCGAGTTAAATGTATGAGTTTCCTCGTATTGACTTTGGGTACTTTGCGGCTTCTTAGAGTCCTTTGCGGTTAGAGGAAAGTTGAAGAGTTGAAGAGTTGAAGAGAAGAAGAGAAGAAGAGAGAAAAGTGGAAAAGGGCTTTAAGCTTAAAGCTGAAAGCGAAAAGCCTAAAGCTTAAAGCATCGAGTTGAATGTATGAGTTACTTCATATTGACTTTGGGTGCTTTAAGGCTTCTTTTAATTCAGGAGGAATGACCAAAGGCTTTTACTGTTCAAAGCATTACGAAATATCCTTTACTTGTATTAAGGTGCTTTTAATGCCTTTCCTTTTTTCAGCATCTACATGCACATCCTTCGCATAGGATTCCCATTTTGAAATTGCATGATCGACCTGTTGAATGATGGTTTTGGCATTCTTTATGTTCATAGATTTGGCTAACGTAAGAAAATCTTGAACGGTAATATTTTGTCTTTTCCCATTGACACTTAACGCATGCTGACTAACCCATTTGCTACCTGGACGATAGGCATAGCAAATATCATAGGCGGGTGCTAATTCCCATACGCCTCCTTGTTTGAGTAGAAAGGCAAAATTCTTAGTATGATCGTCACAATTTCTGGCTAGTACATTAAATACCATTCTTCTATAAAGTTCTTCGGCATCCGTGTACGGAAGGCGAAGTTCACGCATCGTTTGAAACAGCTGTTCGTAACTAAAACTAGTCACTTCATTGAAATCATAATGCTTGATGGCACAAAAGGTTTGTACATGGTGTTTCGTATTATTATCCCTATCGAAACGTTTGGTCATGAAATGAGCACGACCATTTTCTTCTAGTAATTGGCAGGGCATCATGTTTATGCCTGCTTCTTTTGCCATTAGGTAATAGGCCATTTCCACCCGACCGTAGCCATGTGATTCTCCTAATTGCACATCGCTTACTCCGTCTAATTTAATGAGCCAATGCTCAAAGTCCTTGGGTACTTTTGTTTGACCCGAGCGTACTTCTTTAGTTTTTTCATTGTACCCTATCACCGCTTTAGGTCTGGCCCCACCTGCAGAAGTTCCAATCGTAATCAATTGCTTTACAGCCTGCTCCCCATCTTGCTTGAAAGTGGTTTGAAAAGCTTCTCTGCTATTGAGTATTCTTTGGGCGACTTCAACTAAAGTGTCAATTTCAACTTCTGTAGTTTTTGATCTGGCTTTTAAAGTGCTGGGCTCAAACTCAAGTGCTCCCATTCCCCGGCTACCAATAAAACATAATTGTTCTACCGGATTCATGCTGTTTTCAGGGCGCCCTACTTTTGCTAAATAAAGATTGATCAATTGGTTTCCGTATTGGTCAGGCAGAACATCTGCTAAAAGCCCGGGCAATCCTTTGAAGGTATTGAATTCACTGTTTCTAACTGATCGATTTTCTGGAAATTGGAAAATACGATTACCAGAATTTAGTGGCATTTTAAGTGGAGAAATATCCCAATTTAAGTTTTGAAATGTTGGATCATATTCGAAAATGCCTAGTTCTTGTAGCTCATCCCAAGCAACTGCTCCTACCATTTCTCCCCATATTTTCACAAAAGCTGTTTTTACCATTCCGAATCTTTTTTGTTTTGGTTCTTTGTTTTAGCGCGAACCCTTTGTCTTTCTTTTTGCTCTGCTTTAGCTAAGGCTATCGGGCTAATGGTTTTGTTTATGGTAAACACTTCCATAATGTGGAGCAAATTAAGTACTCTTAATACCTGAAGCAGGGTAGATAGGGTAACGGTTTCTCCTCTCTCCAGCAAACTTAAAGTGGATCGACTTATATTGGCTTTATTGGCTAATTCACTTTGGGTTAACTGTTGTGCTGTTCGATGATGCTTTATGAAAGTACCAATGGTTTTACCCAGCATTTGATCGCTATTAGCATACCATTTTGTGTGTGATTTATCATTCATAAAGTCTGTTTTTTGATTGTAATGTATGATTTATCATTCAAATATAATAAACCTGAAACAAATCGTTAGTTTATTTGAATGGTTTATCATTCATTAAGTCATTTTTCTTACATAATGCATGAAATAGCATGCAAGGTATGTGTTTGAACTTAGTCTATTATAAAGCGAAAAGCTTAAAGCATCGAGTTGAATGTACGAGTTGCCTCATATTGACTTTGGGTGCTTTGCGGCTTCTTTGAGTCCTTTGCGGTTAGAGAAAAGTTGAAGAGTAGAAGGGTGGAAAAGGGAAAGAGAAGAAAAGTGGAAAAGTGCAGGGTGCTTAAAGTGAAAAGCTGAAAGCCAAGAGCTTAAAGCATCGAGTTGAATGTATGTACTTTGTATTGGCTTTGAGTACTTTGCGCATACTTTGAGTCCTTTGTGGTTAGAGGAAAGTTGAAGAGTAGAAGAGTAGAAGAGTAGAAGAGTAGAAGAGTAGAAGAGTAGAAGAGTAGAAGAGTAGAAGAGTGGAAAAGGGAAAGAGTAGAAAAGTGGAAAAGGGAAAGAGTAGAAAAGTGGAAAAGTGCAGGGTGCTTAAAGTGAAAAGCTGAAAGCCAAGAGCTTAAAGCATCGAGTTGAATGTATG
>CAJXMH010000002.1 GCA_913056345.1 uncultured Flavobacteriales bacterium
AGGTAAGCCAATACAGGTGAAAGCAGCATTAAAATCACATAACCACCGATAAAAGCAAAGAACAAGAAAAAGAAAATTCTTAAAATGAGCCAGATGAAAAGGTTCAAGGCTCCTGCTAGGAATTCAGCACCCCAAAAGTCCCAAGTGTTTGGTTCCCATGCTGCTTTTATAGCGGTGATGGCAGATTCGGTGAGGCTGCCAACGAGGTTTAAACCTAAAGCGAGCAGCACTATGTTGAGTAGGACTGGTAAAATAAAAAATTTCATCATCCCGTTTTTACGGATGAATTCCACTGCCCTGCTGTAACTGCCTAAGGCAATTTGGAAGTCTTTGAGGTGACCCATAGGACAAAGATTAAGCTTTTAAATGAAATACCAGTTCTTCAATCGGTTTCGCCTCTCTTTTTAAATTACAACACCAAAACTCCCGTTTGCCGTATTTCCATTTCTGTTGTTTAATTGGCTTCTGTTCAATTTGCTTTACTAATGTTGGTTTATCGATCCACGCGGCTAGGTAAGTGTCTTTTTCATAGCGAAAGGCCGCAAATTCTTGATATATCTTGTCAACCTCTCGGACTTCGAGCGGAGCCGAGAAGTCCGAGAGGTTTCTTCTACTTTTCAACCACTCATCTTTTCGCAAGCGCAATTGTTTGAAAAAAAGCTGCACGTGCACATCGCCTTTCAATTCCGCTATGCTTTGAGCTCCTCTTCGAATTAATTTGATATCCCGCTTTTCAGCTAAAGTCTCAAAGGTCTCATCCGCATCAGGAATCAGGGAGGTTTTTAGCTCCAAGCTCAGGGGCTTCTCTTTGCGCTCAAACAGAAAATCTACATCCATACCGCTATTCTCATCAGCATGGTTGCAGGAATAATTTCTGATTTCATTTTGATCCAACCATTTTCGAAAAGCCAATTCGCCCACATAACCCCTCAGTTTGCTATCAAAGGCCACATTGGGGTGACGGTTTCTTAAATTATCGATGAAATTGTGTGCCAAAGCTTGCTTCATGGCCTGCATCACCTCGGCTTTTCTCAAGGGTATGTTTAGCCAATCAAGCATCTTTTAATTTGAGTTGAAAGTAGCGCAGTTGGTTATCACTTAGGCCCTTTACTTTTTTGCCAGAGCGTTTTTTGTAACCTTCTATGGCTTTCTTGTTACGCGGATAAGTAATCTTTTGACAGATCTCGTTTTCATTATTGGTGATCAAGGTACAGCTTCGTTCGCCGTCATCTGCTTGGTTTTGTAGCATGGTAGCGTGCAAACTGCTGCCGGAGCCTGCAAAAAAATCCAAGACCTTAGCCTCTTTTTTGTCTAATAGGTCTAAGAAAAAACGAATCAAGGCGGTTGGTTTCGGATAGCTGAAGTGCTCATCTGGTAAAATGTCTTTCAGTTCATTGCTGCCTTTAGCATTGCTAAAATCAATCATGGCACGATGAGGGAGTTTCCGCACGCGTTTTCTATCTTGATTGTCTACATATTGGTATTGTTTAATGTAGACTTTCCAGCCTTCTTTACGCTGCTTAAATTCAATAAAATCGTTTTTTAAGCCCCATTCAAATTTTGCTTTATTCCAGCGCCAGGTGTTGGGCTTGCCAATTTTTCCGCCTGATTTGAGTTTACTGCCATCTGGTGCTTCAATCACATAATCCATGCTTTTGCTGTAGCTGCCGCGGTAATCGAGGTCACGCAAGTAGTACTTGCCTCTTTTGGCTACAAACTCATCGCTGTAGCGGTATTTTTTGTCACTTTCTACATCAACGGTGGCTTTAGCAAACTCTAGCTTGTCGATTTCTTTGGCATAGCATAACACATAATCGTACTCAATGGCAACTTGCCGGCTGTCATGGCCGCTGCCGGCTTTGCACTTGCGAATAAAATTGGCCACGAAGTTTTGCTGACCGAATAGGCCATCGCAGAGGAGTTTTAAGCGCGCTTGTTCGTAGTCATCAATGGAAATAAAGATCACGCCATCTTCTGTTAGTAGCTGCTTGGCTTCTAGCAGCCGTTTGTACATGAAAGAGATCCATTTGGAATGGCGTAATTCATCTTCTTCATCTACATAGCGGTCATTGTATTTGAATTCTTTACTGCCTGTATTGTAAGGTGGATCAATGTAGATCAGGTCAAACTTTTCTTTTGCTTGATTCAGCCACTTTAAACCGAGTAAATTATCTCCTTCAAATAGGCGATGCTGAGGACCTTGCTTTCCAAGGCGCAATTTCTTTTTTTCAGCAGCTATGATTTTATTCTTGGCTAAGGCTACTTCTAATGCTTCTGCTTTCTCTTCCCAAAAGAGACCAGATTTTTGCTGAAAAGATTGAATAGAGGACTTTTTGCTCAAGTGAGATCAGTTTGTACGCTAAAGATAGCAAAGAGATTTATTCTGCTTCCGCTTTTTTCCTGCGTTCAAGTTCTGTTTCTACTAAATCGAGCTCTCGGTTGGTTTGTCCGGCAATGGAAGTGTTTTCTTCAGCTCTACGAATCAAGTAAGGCATTACTTCCTTTACTGGTCCATAAGGTACATACTTGGCTACATTGTAATGCTGTTTGGCTAGGTTGAAGCTAATGTGGTCGCTCATGCCCAACAGTTGCGAAAAATAGATTTGTGGGTCATCGGCGGCAATGTCTTTTTTCTGCATCAACTCAGTCAACAACATAGAGCTGTATTCATTGTGTGAACCACAGCAAAAGGCAATTCGATCTAAGTGATCAATGCAAAACTCAACCGCCCGATTAAAGTCTAAGTCGGTTGCTTCTTTATTGGGTTGAATGGGATCTTGGTACCCTTTGCGAGCTGCTCTGGCTCTTTCTTTTTCCATGTATGCACCTCGCACTAACTTCAGGCCAATGTAAAAGCCCTCTTGCTGAGATTGCTCATACAATTCTTTAATGTAGGCCAAACGATCGTGGCGATAAAGTTGAGCTGTATTGTAGATCAAGGCACGCTCTTGGTTGTAGCGGTGCATCATGATCAAGGCAATTTCATCAATGGCATCTTGGATCCAACTTTCTTCGGCATCGATCATGATGGGAATTCCGGCATTAGCCGCATTCTGACAAATAATGTCTACCCGATTTCTTCCTTTTAAGAATTCATTTGATTCTTCTTCAGAAAGCTCTTCTTGTGTGCTGACTTTCTTAAGTAAGTCGAAAGGTATCAAGGCTGTCATTTTAAACACACAAAAGGGTACATTGCTGTCTTTACTGGCACGCTCAATGGAGGCGACTGCTTTACCCAAAAACTGGTCAAAGTCTTCTTCTCTTTGTTTGCCTTCAACCGAATAGTCTAAAATGGTTTTAACGTTAAACTGCCCAAGTTCTAAGATTCGACTTTCACAATCTTCAATGCTTTCACCACCGCAGAAATGTTCAAAAACGGTTGACTTTACAAGGCCTTTAACAGGCAGACCAATGCTAAGGGCAAAGTTCAATAACTTGCCGCCAACTTTAGTCAACCAGCCTATGCTCATCATTCTAAACATCCAATTGGACTTCTTTAAATAGAGGTCGCTTTTATTGGCAAAAGCTATTTTAGTGTTGTCGAAGCTCAGCATTTAGATGGATGCGCTTTCGGTTTCAAAATGACGGTCTACTTTCTTCACCAAGCCTTGTAAAACTTTACCCGGACCAACTTCTATCATTTTAGAAGCACCATCGGCAATCATTTGTTGCATGGTCTGCGTCCATCGAACTGGGGCAGTTAGTTGAGCTACCAAATTTGTTTTGATCTCAGCAGGATCAGTCACCCCTGCTGCAACTACGTTTTGATAAACAGGGCAGATCGGTGCTTTGATCTCAGTTTGCTTGATGGCTTCTTCTAATTCAGCCCTTGCAGGTTCCATAAGGGGCGAGTGGAAGGCACCACCAACTGGAAGAACCAAGGCTCTTTTAGCACCCGCTTCTTTTAGCACTTCACAGGCTTTTTCAACTGCCTCTACCGTTCCTGAAATCACCAACTGTCCGGGGCAATTATAATTTGCGGGAACGACTACACCTGGAATATTTTGACAAATGGCTTCTACGCGCTCATCTTCCATGCCCAAAACTGCTGCCATGGTAGAAGGCTCTTTTTCGCAAGCCTTTTGCATGGCATTGGCTCGCTGGGAAACCAATTTAAGTCCGTCTTTAAAATTCATGGCCCCACAGGCAACTAAAGCAGAGAATTCTCCCAATGAATGACCTGCTGCCATGTCAGCTTTGAAGTCGTCCCCTAAGAGTTTAGCCAAGATTACCGAGTGTAAAAAAATAGCGGGTTGGGTAACATTGGTTTGCTTCAGTTCCTCTGCACTTCCTTCAAACATGGTTTTGCTTATGTCAAAGCCTAGAATATCGTTGGCTTTAGAAAAAAGGTTTTTTGCTTCATCAGCATGCTCATAAAGGTCTTTTCCCATGCCTGAAAATTGGGCTCCTTGGCCCGGAAATACGTATGCTTTCATCTGCTTAGTTTTTTTATCAAAAATGCCTGCTTAGTATGTAAGCAGGCAATAGTAGGGATTTGTTTTTAAAATTGAAAACTATCTTCTGTCGCCAAATAAGCGCAGAAGGAATAGAAATAAGTTGACAAAGTCCAAGTATAAGTTTAATGCGCCCATGATGGCTAGCTTATTATTTGATTCAGTCCCATATTCAACACCCGAGCCAATGCGTTTCAGCTTTTGAACGTCGTAGGCGGTTAAACCGGTGAAGATTAACACTCCGATACAGCTGATTACGTAATCCATCATAGCGCTGCCTAAGAACATATTGATCAACATGGCGATCACCAAGCCAATTAAAGCCATGGTCAAAATAGAGCCAAACTTGGTCAGGTCTTGTTTGGTGGTGTAACCAACCACAGCCATGGTACCAAAAGTTGCCGCCGTGATAAAAAAGGTCGAGGTGATACTAGCGGCTGTGTAAGCCAAGAAAATAAAGCTCAAACTCATTCCCATTACGGCAGAGTAGGCGATAAATAAAAGTAATAAAGTAAAGGATGACAGCCTGTTAAATGAAAAAGACATCACCAAAACAAAGATCAGGGGAGCAAACATAACCGCATAGCCCAAAAAGGTCATTCCGCCGGTTTGCATGTTAACCAAACTGCTCATGAGTGCATCAGAAGAGGCGAACCAATACGCCACAATTCCAGTAATGGAAAGTGCTCCTGCCATGTAGGTAAATACATTGGTTAAGAATGCTTTTACTTGATCTGCAGAGCGGCTCGCACTGCCTTCTTGCTGGTAGGAAGAAGGGTTGGAATTAAAGTTTCTAAGATCGTTCATTGTTGTATATTATTTTTATCCAAATTAAGCATAAATCATGCCTCTAGCGAATTTCTGAAAGAATGTCAGTCTTAAATTAAGTTAGCAGAAATGAGCTGAATGAATTCTTTTCGCGTTGATTCATTTTTAAACTCTCCCGTAAAGGCTGAGGTGGTCGTTACAGAGTTTTGCTTTTGAATCCCACGCATCTGCATACACAGGTGTTTGGCTTCAATTACTACTGCTACCCCTAATGGTTTTAAAGTGTCATGAATACAGCTTTTTATCTGGTCGGTCAAGCGTTCTTGCACTTGTAGCCTTCTTGAAAAGGCGTCGGCTACGCGAGGAATCTTGCTTAAACCCACAATGTGTCCATTGGGAATGTAGGCAACATGGGCTTTGCCAAAAAAAGGCAGCATGTGGTGTTCGCACATGGAGTAGATCTCAATATCTTTCACGATCACCATCTGGCTGTGATCTTCTGCAAACATGGCTGAACGTAGGATTTCAGCCGGGTCTAGGTCATAACCATGGGTGAGGTATTGCATGGCCTTGGCTACCCGCTCTGGGGTTTTCAACAAACCTTCGCGGTTCACATCTTCTCCAAGTTCACCAATAATCTCGCTGTAATGATTGGAAATGCGTTCAATCTTTTCGGCATTGTATTGGTCCACCCTTTCGTAACCTTCTTGTCTGTCTTTTTCTGCCATAAGGCCGTTGTTAGTTGCCGAAGTATTCGACATAATTGTTCTCTGTTTCTTGCAGCTTAACCGAATGCAATTGAGCACCAAGCTCAGCTACTGGTTTTTCAATTTGATTCCAAATGGCAATGGCAATGTTTTCAGTGGAACTCATCTGTCCTTTCATAAAGTCAACATCTAGGTTAATGTTTTTATGGTCGAGCTTCGCAATTACTTTCTCTTTGATCACATCACCCAAGGCCGATAGGTCAACAACAAAGCCCGTAGAAGGTTGTGGTTCTCCTTTTACCGTAACCCACAAAATGTAATTATGGCCATGCCAGTTGGGATTAGAGCATTTGCCAAAAACCTCCATATTCTGTTCATCGCTCCACTCATCTTTTGCTAGTTTATGGGCAGCGCTGAAGCGTTCTCTCCTTGTAATGTGAATCATCTTCAAATAATTTTTTGCAAATATAAATGAACCATTTGAGTACAGTTTAAAAGCGAAAGAGTTTAGCAAGAAATAGCGTAATTCAATTAAACGCCTATTGTAATTATAAGCTTAAGGCTGCTGTCGAAAAAGGATAGTAGGTAAGCCCTTTTTGCTAACTGCTTGATTGGTTGCCTTGAAAGTGCGACCTTTTAAAAAGAATAGTATATTTGGTTCAGAAACCGACAAAATGTATATCAGATTTATTTATTTTTCTGACAATTATACTTTTTATGGTCTCTATATCTTGTTAAGTGGTAACGCTTATTTTGTGTCTATTCTAAAATTTACCGAGCTAGATAGGAAGCTATCTTTATTCGGACGCAATCAACGTTATTTGAGCAATAATAAAAAGAGGAAAACGTTACAAAATAGTACGACTTTATCACGAAGCAATGCTATGGTATGGAATTGAAGTATGTTAATTTCAAAAGTAATAGCAGGGGGTTTCTCCTGCTATTACTAACTATTTTTTCTTGTCAGGTCATTTTTTCCCAGACTGTAATTAGTAAAGTAATTCCTACAGGTTACTTGGGGAACCAATCCTCAAATTTCAAATTTGCTTTAAGAGCGGGAATAAATGAATATGATAGGGCATCCTTATTTTTAGCTTTTGAAAGCTCAGACTCATCAAATTTAATAACGGCTTATAACTTCTATCGTATTGACAAATCTACCTTAGTTACTTTAGACTCCAATATGATTTGGCAAAGAGGAAGTAAGTTTGTTCCGCTTAACTTATCAGGAACTGAAGGTGGAATTGAGTCTAAATTGCTGGAAGACCCCTCAAATGGAAACCAATACATTTCAGAATTTGAATATGACGCAAATACTTCTGATTACACAATCAATATCTATTCTGTGAGAAACCTGATAGAGAAAGATTCTATTATATTAACTAGCACTATAAACGGAAAGAGACCTTCAAGCCAAGTCTTTATCTACCAATCAAGAGTATTCTTTATAAGTATTGTAAACCAATCTTTTTATTCTATCTATTCAATTGATCTAAATAGCGGACAGATCCTGAAAAAAAGAGATGTTGACTTCAATAATTATCAATTGGGGCAAGATTTTAATACACACAAAGTCTATAGAATAAGTGAACATTTTGAGCATGATTCATTGCTTGTGTTTTATGAAGGAGATGCAAATTTTATCAGCATGCTAGACATTGATTCATTAGAAACAAAAGCAAGAATTGGTTTTACGAGTCCCATACAGGTGCAATTGTATAATTCGTCAAATTATTTTAATTCAAAAACAAGTGATTATCATATTGACAGCTCAGGCGTTTACATGGGAGGTTATAGCACACACTTTACGCTACCCAACACATACGATGATCAGTTTTTCAGCAGTAAGTTTAATTGGGATAGTACTTTAAGCTATTACCGTAATTTTGGTGATACAAATACGCATGAGTGGGGCATGTCATATAAGAGACATGACTCTTCTGATTATATTTTTGGAAGTGCCCCTATCGTAAAGCCCTATTATGCTTTTGCACCTAATCGTACCAAGCTTCTCTTATTGCGTTACAATGGTCAACAATTAGATAGCATACAGTTTGAGGGGACAAAAAATCATTCGGGCTTTAATATGGTAGTAGACAATAGTCACATTTTTACTTTATCTACTTTTTCAAATGCTTGGACAAACGATAGTATTTATTTGCAAATTAATAAAATACCCATAGGCTTATTAACAGGTATAGAAGAACTGCCACAGAAAAAGGGGAGTCGGAAAATTATCGTTTACCCTAATCCAAGTCGAGAAATGATAAAGTCAGAACTATTTAAAATCGGAGATGAATACTCAATCTACGATCTAAAGGGAAGTCTTGTTTTTTCCGGTACTATAAATCAAAAGAGGCAAGTAGAAGTTCGACATCTGCAAAACGGCACCTATTACCTACGGCTAAATAAAGAAGGTAGTTTTGGAACCGCTATTTTTATGAAAGTTGATTAATTGTAAATCAAAATGTCCAAATGTATATCATTCTTGATTTTGTTCTCCATAGCTTTATTTGCTAGTGCCCAGAACGAAAACTATGAGGCATATAAACCGAAGCTTAAAGCATTTTTTGAAGTCAGTTTTAGTTCTGAAAAGATGCTCTGTATTTTTGTTGCAATACAAGAACAAGGTGAGATTACAACCCTCACTTTGTTAAAATCATCTGATAAGTTTGAAAGCTTTAAAGAAAGGATTTTTACTGATGCAAATTGCACAAATTGTATTTTAGCTAATACGTATAATCAAGTTGAAGATCCTGTTGAATTTATTTACGACAAGATAGAAGCAGGTCAAGTTTACATTGTGTATAATAACAAATCTGCCTATAAACTTGAGCAGTATCTCAACAAAGCAGAATGATCTACATTGCTTGATTTAAAAGAATATAAAATGCTAAAAAAGAACCCTTTACTTTTTCTTTTATTAATTATTTCTTGTCTCGAAGTCAGCGCTCAGTATACTTCCTATCAAGATCAGTATAATCAAGTAAAAATGGGCTTCGATCTGCCTATGAGTATGAATGAGAATACCTTTATGTTTATTTCGGCATTAGCCGAATATGAAATGCAAATGCACTATGGATTAGATAGTGAGCGATTAGCAGAAATGAAAGAAAAATCTTTTGCGAGCGCCAATTGTGCCAATTGCAAACTGTTGAAGAAAATGAGAACTGAGCAAGCCTTAAATTATATATTTGAAGTTATCGAAGAAGGCGATGTTTTTTACATCAAGCAAGAAGAAGAGGGTTATTATTTAGAGCATTTTCGGGGAGAAAATCCATAAGTGTTACCTTTCGGCTTAAGCACTTTTTATTGAAATTCAATCCATCACCAACACTTCTTGAATTCCTTTTCTTAGAAAATTTAGATCAGTAACAGAAATTTCTCCCAATTTCTTTCCTAATCGGCTTTTACTGATGGAGCGCAAGTGCATGATCAACACTTCAGATTCTTTGCTTAGTCCGTTGGTTTTATTTGGTTTTAAAATGAGATCACCTTTGTAATTTTCTATTTTGCTACTTAGCGGACAAACCCACACCACCGGAGCGTATTGATTGAGCAAATTTCCACTTATAATTACTACGGGCCTTTTAGCAGCTTGCTCACTGCCTTTCACAGGGTTTAAATCAGCTAGGTAAATTTCACCCTTTTGCATCTTCTTCGCCTAGTTGTTTTAGGTATTCAGCCATGCCTTCTTCGGCCAAAGCAATGAGTTCTTCATCTTTTGAGGCTTGTTGATAGGATCGAATGTATTCTAGTCTTTTAAGCTGGTTAAGGTAGGTGCTGAGGGCTCTTTCGATCAAGCGATTTTTAGGAACCTTTAGTTTCTTAGCCTGTTCACTTAGTTCTGTTAAGAGCTCATCTGGTAGGGTAGAAGTAAAGGTTGTCATATTTGCAAAGTATATTTATGAAATACAAATATAAGGAAACACACTACATTTTTTAGACTCAATCCCTACACTTACCTTTGTCTCTAATTAAAAACAGCAGTATGTCAGAAGAAATATCCTCACTACAACCCCAAGCCATTTGGCGCAATTTTGCAAAGCTTAATGCGGTTCCTCGTCCCTCAAAAAAAGAAGCACGAGTGATCAAATTCATCCAAGATTTTGGAGCCAGTTTGGGTTTAGAAACTAAAACAGATGAGGTGGGCAATGTGGTGATCAAGAAACCAGCAAGCCCAGGCATGGAAGACCGAAAGAAATTGGTTTTTCAATCGCATTTGGATATGGTTTGTCAAAAGAATAACGACACTGATTTTGACTTTGATACGCAGGGCATTGAAATGTATGTTGACGGCGATTGGGTGAAAGCCAAAGGCACTACTTTAGGTTCTGATAATGGAATTGGCGTGGCTACCATGATGGCACTGCTAGAATCAAAGGACATTGAACACCCTGCTTTTGAAGCCCTTTTCACCATCGATGAAGAAACCGGCATGACAGGTGCCTTCGGCCTACAGTCGGGCTGGCTAGAAGGCGATATTTTACTAAACCTGGATACCGAAGATGATGATGAATTAACCATTGGCTGTGCCGGCGGCGTTAATGTAAATGCGGAGATCAATTACGAAGAAATTGAGCTAGGAGATGACTTTAAGGGACTTTCCCTTACCCTCAAAGGTTTGTCAGGTGGTCATTCAGGGATGGATATTCACAAAGGTTTGGGCAACGCCAACAAACTGATGAATCGTTTGCTTTATGCGGCGCATCGAGCGGCTGGTATTCAGCTAGCTGAGTTAAGTGGCGGAACGCTTCGCAACGCTATTCCCCGTGAGTCAAGCGCTATGATTGCTTTTTCAGCAGAAAATGAGGCAGCGGTGCGAGGGGCCTTGGAGGAAGAATTTCATCAGATCAAAGCGGAATATGCAGTAACCGACCCCAAGATCGAATTTTTGATCGAAGCAGCCGATAGGCCTGCCAAGGCGGCATCAGCACTTTTCTGTCGGCAGTTTTTTCAAGCCATTTATGCGCTGCCGGTGGGAATTTACCGTATGAGCCCAACCATGCCCGATACGGTGCAAACTTCTAACAGCTTGTCTCAAATAGACATGGTCAATGGTAAAGTAGAGATTCTTTGCCTCTGCCGTAGTTCGGTAGATTCAGAAAAATGGGATGAGGTGAATGCCATTACCGCTGCCTTGCAATTGGCCGACGCCAAAGTGAGCACTGATGGCTCATATCCGGGTTGGACGCCTAGTCCGCAATCAGACATTGTAGAATTGATGCGCAAACTTTATGTAGAAAAATTCAAAGCAGAGCCTCGTGTAATGGCCGGTCACGGCGGTTTGGAATGTGGTATTATCGGCTCAAAGTACCCTGAAATGGACATGGTTTCCTTCGGGCCAAACATTAGAGGAGCGCATTCTCCCGATGAAAAAGCACAAATCTCATCCATTCAAAAATACTGGGACTTCTTACTTGATGCTTTAAAATTGATTCCTAAAGCTTAAAACAAGCAGCATGAAAATTCTATTGCTTGCTGCCACTGATAAGGAAATGGATGCCGTCCGAGAGGAATTAACTGAATTAGACGGTAAACTAGAGTTAGAGACCCTGATCAGCGGGGTAGGCTTAACGGCTACCGCCTATGCTTTAACCAAAAAGTTGCAGCACCAAGACTATGATTTTGTATTCAATTTTGGAATAGCCGGTAGTTTTGATGATGAAATACCAATTGGGGAGGTAGTTGAGATCCGCAAAGAACATTTTGCAGATTTTGGAGCTGAAAGCCCCGAAGGATTCCTATCTGCCTTCGAAATTGGCTTGTGTCAAAAAGACCAAGCCCCTTTTAAAGAGGCTGCGATCAAATGTGCTTATCCTAAAGCGCTTGAAGGAAAGTTAGAATATCCGAAAGTCAAAGGGATTAGCGTCAATCAAGTTCATGGTAAAGATACTTCTATAGAAGCCCTCAAAAAGCGCTACGGAAAAGGTGTAGAGAGTATGGAGGGGGCCGCTTGTTTTTATGTTTGTGCTTTAGAAAAAATTCCATGCCTGCAACTAAGAGCTATTTCAAATAAGGTTGAGCCCCGAAATCGAGAAAATTGGGAAATTGAAAAGGCACTCCGTAATTTGGCGCAAGCAGTTAAATTTACTTTGAAACAATTAGTATGAGCAGTATACGCCTTGGTCTTTCTCCTTGTCCCAACGATACCTTTATCTTCGATGCTTTGCTGCATCAAAAGATCGATACACGGGGTTTGAAATTCGAACCAGTTTTTGCCGATGTGGAAGAACTCAATGCCATGGCCTTTCGAGCTGAATTAGAAGTAAGCAAATTGAGTTACCATGCCTTGGCTTTGCTTACGAAAGAGTATCAAATCCTCAACAGCGGAGGAGCCTTGGGCCGGGGTGTAGGTCCTTTATTAATTGCCAAAAAAGCATTAAGCGAAGCAGAGATCAAGCAGGCGCGTATTGCCATACCGGGGAAGCACACCACTGCTAATTTTTTGCTGAGTCTCGCCTATCCGGCTGCTCAGCAAAAAGAAGCCATGCTTTTTTCTGAGATTGAGTCTGCAGTTTTGGATGGTTCAGTCGAAGCCGGTCTAATCATTCATGAGAATCGTTTTACCTATCAAGAAAAAGGCTTGGTCAAGCTAATGGACTTAGGTGAATACTGGGAAGAGGTTTCAGGGAGTTTAATTCCCTTAGGTGGGATTGCAGTAAAGCGCAGTATGGAACCGGAAATGAAAACTGCCATAGATCAATTGATTCGAGAAAGTGTGGCCTATGCTTTTAAAGAGCCTGCTGCTTCGAGGGATTTTGTGCAAAAGCATGCTCAGGAAATGGATGTAAAAGTTACCCAACAGCACATTGACCTTTACGTCAATCAATATTCCTTAGATTTGGGGGAAGAAGGCAGGAAAGCAGTTCAAACGCTTTTCAAGCAAGCAGAAGCAAAACAGATTATTCAAAAAATTACCAAACCCATATTTGTATAAGATGATCGTAGTTACAGGTGCCGCGGGATTTATAGGAAGTTATTTTGTAAGCTATCTCAATAGAAAAGAGAGAGAAAACATCATTGTGGTAGACGATTTTAGTTACCCTGAAAAGAATAAGAACCTGAATGGGAAAAAGATTGTAGGGCAAATTGAACGAACGGAATTTATTGAGTGGTTTAAGGAAAATGCTGAAAAAGTAACTTTTGTGTATCATTTGGGAGCCCGCACCAACACGGCTGAGTTTGATACTGAACTGCTAAATGAGTTGAATGTGGAGTACTCACAATCCATTTGGGAAATTTGTACTGAACACAAGATCGGATTGATCTACGCTTCCTCTGCAGCTACTTACGGTTTAGGTGAGCATGGGTATAAAGACAGTCAAGAGGTTATCGACAAGTTGGAGCCTTTAAATCCCTATGGGAGGTCGAAAAATGAATTTGATAAATGGGCATTCGCTCAATCTGAAACTCCGCCCTTCTGGGCAGGCTTAAAGTTCTTCAATGTATACGGACCCAATGAGTACCACAAGGGACGAATGGCTTCTGTTATTTTTCATGCGCATAAACAGATTGAGGAAAGCGGAGGGATGAAGCTGTTTCAATCACACAACCCCGATTACAAAGATGGAGAACAAAAAAGGGATTTTGTCTATGTCAAGGACTTGGCTCAAGTAATGCTTTGGCTTAGAGAAGCTATGCCTAAAAACGGACTTTACAACATGGGTTCAGGCAAGGCGCGTACATTTTTAGACTTAGTAAATGCCACTTTCAAAGCCATGGGCAAAGAGCCTAAGGTTTCCTTCATTCCAACTCCGGAAGACATTCGCGACAAGTACCAGTACTTTACCGAAGCAGATATGTCGAAATTGAAAGAGGCAGGTTACACTGACGATTTTACTTCTTTAGAAGAAGGGGTTAAAGATTATGTGCAAAACTACCTTTCAGAAGAAAAGTATTTTTAAAATTCCATGAAGGCGATCGAGCGCATTTTTGCCTACAGCTTGCATGCACTATTCGCCATCTTAGTGGTGTTAGCTGTGGTGCTTTTTAAAGAGCGGCTTTATGCAGATGCTGCTTATTATGCTTTTCAAACTGTAAACGAGGGTTGGTTTCACGTAGAACACGGCCGGACTGTTTTAGCGCTCTCTCAAATCGTTCCCCTTTTTGGCTATTACCTCGGTTTTCCGCTTAAAGTCCTACTCGTTTTATGGTCTGTTGGCCATGAATTGTTTTTCTACCTGCTATTTGTGCTGCTTTTACATGGCTTGAAAGACCGTGCCGCAGCCATAGCCTTATTGCTAGTCCATTTGGTTGGGCAACTCTGGTTGTATTACAGTCCCATGTATGAAATTGCCTATGGGTCAGGTATTGCTGTGCTTTTTTATGCCATCTTAAGGTCTGGCAAATACCAAGATGATAAATGGTTGATTTTACTCTTACTCGCCCAGTGGTTTACCATGATGTCGCATACAGAGAACTTTATTCTGGTATTCATGGCCATGCTTTTTCATTTTGCAGAAAAGGGCTGGCAAAAACGCATTCACCTGATCACGCTAGGTGCTTTTGCGATTGGCTTATTTATTGAGTTCGCCACTTTTTCGGATTATGAGTGGAGCAACGCCAGCAGTAAGTTTGATGCAGCAGCTTCGTGGCAAAATTTATTGAATAGCGATTACCAGCAAAAACTTGTCACGCTTTTCGTTGACTATTATCCTGATCTTCTGTTGATGGCTCTAGTAGCGATTTTAGTTTTACTTTTTAAGAAAAAATGGCTCAAGCTTGTAACGCTATTGGCTAGCTTTATCATTGTTGTGGTTGCGGTGAATAACAAAGCATCAGCTGTTACTTTTATCCGCTACTTTGAATCCATGTATCATCCGCTGGTGTTTGTGGTAGCAGTCCCTTTTTCTTATGCACTCTTTCATGGAAAATTGACTAAGTTAACAACTGCGCTCTTACCTATAGTGATTTTATTTTTGGCCTTCAGAGTTTGGTGGATCTGGGATTTTGGTGAACCTCTTCGTCAGCGTATGGCTCAATGGGAACGCCTTGTAGATTATGCACAAACCCTGGGTGGAGATAAGTACATCATCGAGAATCAAAATTTTGAGAAAAGCTATTCTTTGCCTACTTGGGCCAATCCGATCGAAGCTTTGCTCTTGTCTGCTGCCGATGGAAAAGAAAAGAGTTTGAGTTTAATTACCTCCAATGACTATGAATTTGAAAAGAATGCTACTCAGCTAGACCAAGCTAACTTCATGTTTAGAAGGTTTGAAATTAAGGATCTCGACTTTTTAAATCCTCGATTTTTTCAGCTCGGTCAAGCAGATTACCGCAGCTTAAATCTACCGCTTAAAGAAAGATCGATCGCAGACTACAGGCCTCAACTCAGTCTGGAAGCACAAGTGCAACTTCCTTTTCGTTTTACTGCAAATGATACAAGCTACCTCGAGGTTTTGATTAAACAGCAAGATAAAAACCCTAAGCCTATACCATCAAATTTAAAAGAGCAACTCTTTTTATCTTACCATTGGTATAAAGAAGATCAGTTGGTTGAATGGGATGGTTTGAGAACACCTTTAGAGGTCAACATTTGGCATGCTTTTCAGCAAGATATTCTGGTTGCTGCTCCCAAAGAAGCAGGCATTTACCAGCTGCAATTAGATTTAGTAAAAGAAGGAGATGACTGGTATGGTAACCAACCCAAGCTAAAAGTGGTAGTGGATTAAAGTTCTGCCTTCAGGTCAACCAAAAAAGCGCGAATCTTCTTCAGCGATTTCAGCATTTCCATGGTGTTGGTGGCATCACCTTTATTTTCTCTTAGTTTCTTTTTTGCGCCTTCTAAAGTGAACCCTCTTTCCTTTACAAGGTGGTAGATGAGGTGAAAATTATCTACATCCTTTTGGGTGAATAGCCTATTTCCCTTTTTATTCTTTTTGGGTTTAATAATGCTGAACTCTTTTTCCCAAAAGCGGATCAAAGAAGTATTGACTTCAAACATGCGGCTTACCTCGCCGATGCTGTAATACAATTTGCTTTTTTGATCTTCCATAATTAGTGTGGGAAGTTAATCGAAAGATTGGGTAGGTTGTGAAGAAACCTCGATCATTTTCTCATACTCTTCAGGACTCAAGTCGTTAAAATAGTAATTGATCGGATTGACTTTTTCTCCATTCTTATGCACTTCATAATGCAAATGCGGGGCTACAGAAGTTCCGGTGTTACCAACATAGCCAATCACTTCCCCACGTCTAACCTCTTGGCCTCTGCGTACATCAAATTTGCTCATGTGTGCATACAGTGTTTCAAAGCCGTAACCATGGTCGATGATCACGTGGTTTCCGTAGCCTCTTCTACTTCTTTCCACATGCACTACTTTACCATTTCCAGTGGCGTAGATCTCTGTGCCACTTTCTGCAGAGAAATCCATGCCAGTGTGCATTTTTCGTCTTTTATAGATTGGATGCATGCGCATACCATAACCCGAAGCCATGCGCTTCAAATTTTTATTAGCAACCGGTTGAATAGCCGGAATGGAAGCCAGCATTTTTTCTTTCTTGTTTGCTAGGCTGTATACTTCATCGTAAGACTTTGATTGGATATAAAGCTGCTTGGTGATCTGATCGAGCTTTTTTGAACTTTCTACAATCAAGTCTGAATTTTTATAGCCTTCCAAGACCTTATACCGGTTAACCCCTCCGAAACCTGCTTCTCTTATTTCCTTAGCAATGGGTTCAGCTTCAAATATTACACGGTAGATCTCATCATCTCTGCGCTGAATGTCTTCTAGTACTCTTGTTACTTGGTTCATGCGACTATCTAGGAGCTGGTACTGAGATTTGAGTTGACTGTTCTCTTTCTTCAATAACTTTTCTTTTGGAGAATCAATCAACTTAGCGGCTCCAACATAAATCACGAAGCCCATGAAAACACTGGCAATCAAAAAAGTAGAGGCTCTGAAAATCCGCTGTTTCCAGCCGAGCTCGATCTTTTCGTAGCTGAGGGTTTTGGTATTAAAACGGTACTTGGTGCGTGACACTTGAACAGTCTTATTTAGTTAATTTTGCGTTTTTATAGGTGGGCAAAGATAAGCTTTCGTAACCCTTGCTCATTTACAAAAGTGTTAAAGGCCAGTTAAATAACCTTATCGAAGCTAAAAAGTTTTCAACAGATATGACCTCAAAAGAGACCCGCGAAGCATTTTTTAAATTCTTCCAAAACAAAGAGCATCAATTGGTTAAGTCTGCCCCGGTGGTGGTGAAAGACGATCCAACACTAATGTTTACCAATGCTGGTATGAACCAATTTAAAGACCTTTTCTTGGGTAATCAGGCTGCTAAATATGCTCGAGTAGTCGACACTCAAAAGTGTTTGAGGGTTTCTGGAAAGCACAACGATTTGGAAGAAGTTGGGGTTGATACCTATCACCATACCCTTTTTGAAATGCTGGGTAATTGGTCTTTTGGTGATTTTTTTAAAGCTGAAATGATTCCATGGGCTTGGGAGTTTTTAACTGATGAACTTGGTCTGGAAAAAGAGCGTTTATATGCTACCATATTTGAGGGAGATCAAGCTGATGGTTTGGGCGAAGATGAAGAAGCTTATCAGGCCTGGAGTAAGATCTTACCCCCTGAACGGATACTAAGAGCCGGAAAGAAAGATAACTTTTGGGAGATGGGAGAAATTGGGCCTTGTGGACCTTGTTCAGAAATTCACATGGACCTGCGTTCTGAGGAGGAAAGGGCCAAGCAAGATGGTGCAGCATTGGTCAATCAAGACCATCCACAAGTAGTGGAAATCTGGAATTTGGTCTTCATGGAATTCAACCGCAAGAAGGATGGATCTCTACATTCTTTACCCAACAAGCATGTAGATACCGGTATGGGCTTTGAGCGCCTATGCATGGCTATTCAAGGTAAAACCTCCAATTACGACACAGATGTTTTTGCTCCCTTAATTAAAAAGGTGGAAGCGATAAGTGGGCAAGCTTACACCGCAGGAGATGACAAAACAGCTATTGCTTTTCGTGTTATAGTAGACCATTTAAGGGCTATTGCTTTTACCATTGCAGATGGACAGCTGCCTTCAAATACAGGTGCTGGTTACGTAATTCGTAGGATTTTGAGAAGAGCAGTCCGCTATGGATACAGTTTCTTGGCCTTAAAAGAGCCTTTTCTATACCAATTGGTAGACACACTCAGTCAAACGATGGGAGATACTTTCGAAGAATTACGCGCTCAAAAGCAATTGATCGAGAAAGTATTAAAAGAAGAAGAGCAAGCTTTTCTGCGCACCTTAGATAAGGGAATAGAGCGATTTGAAGCTTATCTGAAGCAAGCTCCTAGCAGGGTGGAAGGCAAGTTCGCTTTCGAACTTTATGATACTTATGGTTTTCCTATCGACCTAACAGAATTACTCGCCCAAGAGCAAAATTTGAAAGTAGACTTGGATGCCTTTCAAAGTGAATTACAAGCCCAAAAAGAGCGTTCACGTGCAGCAACCAAAGTAGATACCGGCGATTGGGTAGTGCTACGTGAAGATGAAAAAGAGGAGTTTATCGGTTACGACCGCATGCAAGCAAAGGTCAAGATTTGCCGTTACCGTGCAGTGGAGCAAAAAAATAAGAAACTGTATCAAGTGGTTTTTAACCTGACCCCATTTTACCCAGAAGGCGGTGGACAAGTAGGTGATACAGGTTACATAGAAGCTAATGGGCAAAAGGTGAGCGTGATCGATACAAAAAAAGAAAATCAACTAATCGTTCATTTTCTAAAAGACCTGCCTAGCAATCTTGAGGCTGAGTTTACAGCCAAAGTGAATGTGCCTTCACGGCTAAAAACACAAGTTCACCATTCAGCTACCCATTTACTGCATCAAGCTTTACGCGAAATACTGGGCACGCATGTAGAGCAAAAAGGCTCTTTGGTGCATCCCAATTATCTCCGATTTGATTTTTCTCACTTTCAAAAAGTTAGTGGCGAGGAAATTCGGGCTATTGAGACTTTTGTTAACCAAAAGATTCGAGAAAATTTAGCTTTAGAGGAAGAACGCAATTTACCTATTGAGGAGGCTAAAGCACGCGGCGCTATGGCTTTATTCGGAGAAAAATACGGTGATACAGTCAGGGTGATCCAGTTTGGAGGCTCCATTGAGCTTTGCGGAGGCACTCACGTCCAAGCAAGTGGTGAAATCGGTTTTTTTAAAATTACATCAGAAAGCGCAGTGGCTTCAGGCGTTAGGAGAATAGAAGCTATCGGGGGAGAAGCAGCCGAGGCACGCTTATTTGACCAAAATGACCTGATCGAGGAATTGCAACAGCTCTTGAAACAGCCTAAGAACTTGAAGCAAGCCATTGAAGCTCTGCAGCAAGAGAACCAAAAGTTGAACAAGCAATTGGAGCAGTTGAAGGCCAAAGCAGCTGGAAATGTAAAGCAAGAATTAAAAGACAGTATCCAAAAAGTAGGGGAAGTCAATGCCATTATTCAAGAGGTTGAATTAGATGCAGGCTCAATTAAGAACTTGGCCTTTCAGCTGAAAGGGGAGATCGAAAACCTCTTTTTAGTACTGGGCTCTAAGGCGGGCGGAAAACCAAGCCTTTCTGTCTTGATCAGTGAAAACTTGGTGAAAGAAAAAGATTTGAACGCAGGTCAAATCATTCGTGACTTAGCCAAGCACATTCAAGGTGGGGGCGGTGGACAGCCATTTTTTGCTACCGCAGGCGGAAAGAATCCGGATGGATTAGAAGCAGCTTTGATTGCAGCTAAATCAATTATCGCTGAATAAGTAGCTTATTACGCTTGATTTGCCCGTTTACGTCAACTGCTTCTATAATATATAAGCCGTTTAACAGCTGTGTGAGTTTAATTGATTGATTTGGATTATAAAACTCCTTTACTAGTTGACCTTTATTATTGTAAATCCTCAGTTCGTTTATTGATAAACTTGATTCTAATTGAATCCGTTCCTTCGCAGGGTTAGGGTAAAACCAAGGGACTTGAATGTCTTGTTGTTGTTTATCTATCCCAGTGATGATATTAGGTGTTCCCCAACTATAGTTACCTTTCTTGTAATACGTAATGGTTTCACGGTCAAAATATACACCCCCACTTCCAAAATAACTATAACTATAATCTAAGCTTCCTAAACCAACCACATAGGTTCTTTCTAGGCCTGAACGTGTATTCTTACAATAACGATTATTTGTTGTATCATAATGAATACCACCCAAAAGATAAGTGTAACCCTCTCTGTTAGTCATATTAGAGTTAGAAACATCGAAATCTTCACCACCATATTTTGGGTTCAGATGATTTGGCAATCCACCAACTTTAAAATCGAGATTGTTATAGGTAATAGTATCCCGATAAGAATGATATGAAGTTGCTAATTGAAAAGTGATAATATCATAATAATTATCTTCAAAATCTACGTCAACTATATATGTTACTGAATCGCTTGTTAGAGATTTGGAAAGTATTTCTATGTTTTTGTAATCGGTTGGGTTAAAATGATCGTGGTAGATCGTGTAATGAATTTCATCGCCTACATCAAAGTTGTAAACCTCTCTTTTGCTTAGAAGGTCTTTTGGCAATTGTTCAAATAAAAGAGCGGTACTATCACTAAAGTTAGTCCAAGCATAAGTTGAGAGTTGGCCCGATTGCTTTAGTAGGCTCAATGTATCCCCGAGTACCGAGCTATTTAAAGTTCCTGAAGAATCATAAAAACTAATTTTATAGTATTGCACTGAGTCGATTGCTCCTTTAAAACTAATGGTATCTCTTAATAGCATGGTGCCTTCATAATAAGCTCCACTGCTCAATGTTAAAAGCCGCCAATTATTAAGGATGCTTGAAAAATCAGGAAAATGAAGTGAGTCACCATTTAAAGTTGTGATGATCGTTTCACCAAGTTTTCGTTGATAGCTTAAGCCAAAAGAAGTTTCTGCCAGTGTTAAACAAATTCTAAATTGTGTCCGACTTTCATAAACTAACTGTTTGGATGTGTAGTAAATACTGTCTGAATTCTGCGTTGTTAGGCTATCGAGCTTGAACCCAGTATTAGAATCAAAAAAGTAATCTTCTCCATCAGAAGCTAAGCTCCAATTTTGAGCCACTAATGTTGGAATAAGAAAAAATATGAATATGATTGATAGTAATGCTCTTTTCATAAGTGCTTAAAGTTTCATTACAACCATTCTAGTCAAGAGGAGAAAAAGTTGAAAAGAGCAGTTAATATTTATCGGCCTAGAGTGTTAAATTTCCCTAAATGTAAGAAAATAAGTGCGATGATTAGCTTAGCCCTTTACATAAGTCGAAACATCTTGAGCGCTTATCTGCTCTCCACCCAAAATTAACAGCCGCTCAATTACATTCCGAAGTTCCCGAATGTTTCCGGTCCATTCAAATTGTTGAAGCGCTTCGATAGCTTTCTTTTCGAATTGTTTGGCAGGCATACCTTGTTCTGCACAGATCCGTTCAATAAAAAAGTCAACCAAAAGCGGAATATCCTCTTTGCGCTCTTTTAAGGCGGGAACCTCAATTAAAATCACGCTTAAGCGGTGATACAAATCCTCTCGAAAATTTCCCTCCTCAATTTCTTTTTTCAGGTCCTTATTCGTAGCGGCAAGCACCCGCACATTCACCTTGATGTCTTTTTCGCCACCCACCCGACTGATCTTATTTTCTTGCAAAGCCCTTAAAACTTTAGCTTGTGCAGAAGCACTCATGTCACCAATCTCATCCAGAAATAGGGTGCCCCCTTCTGCTTGTTCAAACTTGCCCTTTTTTTGTTTTACAGCAGAAGTAAATGCTCCTTTTTCATGGCCAAATAGCTCACTTTCTATCAACTCTGAAGGAATAGCGGCGCAATTGACTTCAATAAACGGTTTCTTTTTACGCTCGCTATTTTGGTGTAAGTTTCGAGCTACCAATTCTTTACCAGTTCCATTGCTGCCGGTGATCAAAACCCTGGCATCGGTTGGCGCTACCTTGGCAATCATTTCCTTGACTTCAGCTATAGCCTTACTTTCTCCAATAATGTCATTTAGCTTACTCTGGTGGACCTTTTTACGTAGTGTCTTCGTTTCTTCCACCAATTCATTGCGGTCTAGGGCATTGCGTACCGTTACGAGTAAGCGGTTAAGGTCAAGAGGCTTAGCAATAAAGTCGAACGCACCCATCTTAATGGCATCTACGGCAGTTTCAATAGTCCCATGACCCGAGATCATCACCACTGCCAAATCTGGTTTAGCGGCTAGGCTTTGTTCTAAGACCTCAATACCATCCATTTTGGGCATTTTAATGTCACAAAGCACTAAGTCGTAACTATTCGCTTTAATTTTCTCAAGGCCCTCTTTTCCGTCTTCTGCTGTGCTAACCTTAAATTTTTCAAATTCAAGTATTTCACTTAAAGTAGAGCGGATTGGACGATCATCGTCGATCACTAAAATGTTTGCCATAGAATAATTAAGATTTATGCATGATCCATTTACCAATCTCTTTGAAGTTGACTTTTTTGCCATACATCAAAATACCTGTGCGGTAAATTTTTGCAGCAAGCCAAGTAGAGCCTAAAAAGCTGAGAAGCAATAGACCCATAGAAACCGCCAATTCCCAAGCTTCAACGCCTACAGGAACTCGAACCATCATAATAATGGGGGAGGTGAAAGGAATCATAGAGGCCCAAAAAGCAAGCGTTCCATCAGGGTTTTCTATGGCAGCTTGCGCCACTGCAATGGCGGCAATTAAAGGCACCGTAACCGGAAACATGAATTGTTGCGTGTCAGTTTCATTGTCAACCGCAGAACCAATTGCTGCGAAAAGTGAACCGTAAAGCAAATAGCCTCCCATGAAATAAAACAGGAAGCAACCAAGCACCAATGGGAAATTGATGCGCCCAATACGGTCGTTTAAACGGCTTACAAAATCGTTTTCACCTGATTCTTCGCCTTTAACGCTAGCCTGCTGGGGATTAAACTGTTCTAGTTCTTTAACCTGTTCGACCTTAGCTGAGGTAATGTCGCTTTTAAAGATTTGTTGAGATCCTACTACTATAGCTGTAGTTAGCAAGATCATAATGGCAATTTGCGTAAAAGCCACTAAGGCAATGCCCACAATTTTGCCAATCATGAGTTGAAAGGGTTTCACTGATGAGATGATCACCTCTACAATACGGTTGGTTTTTTCTTCAATTACCCCACGCATTACTTGCACTCCAAAAAGAAAAATGAACACGTAGATGAAGAAAGCCAATATAAAACCGACTCCAGCAGCTAGTGTGCCTCCTGTTTCTTGGGTTTCACCGCTTTCATCTATTTTACTTGGCACAATTTCAACCCGCGGTCTAAGACCAGAGATTTGTTCCAAGCTCAAATTAAATTGATCTTCTAGTTTTTTGTTTTCGATTACCTTGGCAATTTGCTCCTCCATGTATTCCAAGCTGCTGTTTGAGGGCTTTTCTTGGTAAAAGATCTGCACTGTGTTGGGCAAACTCACCACTACTTTTGGAATGTGCAATACAGCGGTAAATTCTCCATCGTTCAACAGGTCGTCTTGCGCTTGTTTCAGGCTTCTAAACTCGTAGTTGAATTTTAGTTCATCGGTGTTCTTAAGCTTACGTATAAAGAGACCCGTTTCATCAATAACCTCAATGTTTTGGATGTCTTCTTGTTGCGTTGCCAACCAGGTTGGAACGATGAGCAGAGCTGCAATCAATAGCGGTCCTACTATGCTCATGATGATGAAACTCTTCTTTTTAACCCGCGTGAGGTATTCTCTTTGTATAATCAGATTAATTTTACTCATGGCTTAGCTGTTTTCAGGGGTGGATGTTTCTTGTACTTGTTTAATGAAGATGTCGTTCATACTCGGCACTAACTCTTGTAGGCCATGAACCTCTACATGTGGCACAATGGCTTTAAGCAATTCGTTGGGTGATTGATGGTTGATCAACTTCACCTTGGCTGTTTTTAGCTCACCTTCTTCCTTGGTGTTGATCAATTCACAGCCTGTCCATAAAGCATTGGTAAATGCAATCAGGTTGCCACGGAAGCTAACCTCAAAAACACCTTCTTTAAAGTCTTGTTGAATTTGCTTTACACTGCCACCTAAGATCTTTTTTGAGCGATTGATCAAGGCAATGTGTTCGCAAATCTCTTCTACTGAGCCCATATTGTGAGTGGAAAGAATAATGGTAGTGCCTTCTTCTTTTAAGCGTAAGATCTCCGCTTTTACCAAATTGGTGTTGATCGGGTCAAAACCACTAAAAGGCTCATCTAAGATCAAGAGTTTTGGTTCGTGTAACACAGTCACAATAAACTGCACTTTCTGAGCCATTCCCTTTGAAAGTTCTTCCACTTTCTTGTTCCACCAAGTAGACAGCTCAAACTTTTTAAACCAGGCTTTTAATTTTTCTTTAGCCTCCCTTTTGTCCATGCCTTTTAACTGAGCGAGGTACATGGCTTGCTCTCCCACTTCCATCTTTTTGTATAGGCCTCTTTCTTCAGGCAGGTAGCCAATTTGTTCCACGTGTTCGGGTTTTAGCTTTTCTCCATTAAAAAGCACCTCGCCTGTGTCGGGAGCTGTAATTTGGTTAATGATGCGGATCAGGGAGGTTTTTCCTGCTCCGTTCGGACCCAACAAGCCAAATACGCTTCCTTTAGGTACTTCGATGCTCACGCCATCTAAAGCTTTGTGCTTGGCGTATTCTTTGGTGATGTTCTTTACCGCTAAGATGTTTTCCATGGAATCAAATTTGAGCAAATATAATTCATCTTAAGCCGATTTATTCAACTCCCGTTCATCCCTTTTTAGTTCCATTTATCAAGCTTAGCTTAATCAGTTAATGCGAAAAACTTCTTCCTTAAACTTTAAATAAAGATTTGTTAATTTTAAGGGCTTAAATCTTTAAAATCAATTTATGATGAAAAAACTACTATCTACTTTATCTTTTGTGGTAGTATTTACGCTTGGTTTGCAAGCGCAATACTATTTTAACGCCATTAATCCTGCGGGACAAAACCCCGGGGGCTTAAACAATGATCCCGAACAACCTTTTGGCGCTGCGGGTGTAACTGCAGCTAATGGCTACACTTCAATTATTGCAAATGGCACCACAGCTTTAACTTGGTCGCCTGTGCAAACTATCCCCTTTCCTTTTAGCTTTAATGGAAACCCGGTTACTTCCTTCAAGGTGTCCAACACAGGGGTCTTAACGTTTACTACCTCGGCTACTACGGTGCCTCCAACGGCTAACACTACTCTTCCATCTACAAGCATTCCCGATAATTCGGTAATGGTGTGGGGCTTGCAGCAAGGAGCGGGTGGCTCGACTAATGATGGAGTAATTATGAAAACCCATGGTACGGCGCCTAATCGCCAGCTTTGGATCAATTTTGCTTCTTTTGGAGCTCCGGGTGCTAGCGGTTCTCAATGGACTTATTGGGGAATTGTTTTGGAAGAAACTACCAATAAGCTTTACGTGTGTGACTTAAGAACCTTTAATACTCCCCTAACACTTACCATTGGGGTTCAAATTAACAGCACTACGGCAGTTACAGTAGGCACAGGTGCTACGGCAGCTCCAAATACGCCTTCTTTTGTAACCAATGGAGGTAATGCTTCTAGCCCTGCTGATAATGTCTATTATGAATTTATACAGGGAACACCTCCTGCTGATAATGCTCAATTATCAAGTTTAAGCCTCAATCCAGTTGAATCAAATTCAAGTCCTATTTCAATCTCAGGTACTGTTACAAATAAAGGTACAGCTGTATTGAATTCACTTGAGGTAAGTTGGACAGCAGACGGCGGGGCAACCATAAACCGTGATACTTTAACAGGTTTAAGCCTAGCAAGTAATGCTTCTACATCATTCAGTCATGGAGTAACTTGGACTCCTACAGCAGGTTCAACTTACACAGTTGAAGTTAGAACTGATAATCCAAATGGAGTTGCAGATCAAGATCCTTTAGATGATTCCTTAAGTACCGACGTTTTTGTTAATCTAGGAAATACCGTTCAGAAAAAAGCAGTTTTTGAGCAGTTTACAACAGCCGTATGCCAGTTCTGTCCAGATGGAGCTTGGGTAGCGCAAGAAATGGAAAGCAATTACGCCAATGTGTATACTACATCGGTTCACTCGTGTTTTGGTGTAGATGCGATGACTAACACTGAGGCTTCGCAACTCTGTGCTACTTTGGGATTTAATTCTGCTCCAACAGGTATGGTAGACCGCACCCTATTTGACGGTGAAACTGATGTCGCTTTTGGCAGAGGCAGTGGCTTCCCTAACTGGCAAGCCAGCACATGGGCTACCAGAGCCTTAGCAAATTCACAAGCAGGTTCAGCGGTAGATTTAAATGTAACAGGTGCATACACTTCAGGTACAAGAAGCCTTTCTGTTTCTGTTGATGCTTCTTTAGTCGATTACATCGAGCCTGGTACTTATACAGTGGGTGTGATGATCATTGAAGATAGTGTTAGAGGTACAACATGCGTTACAGGAGGCCAAAATAATTATTGTCAAAGCAACGCCTACAATGGTGCTGCAGGTCATCCTTTCGCAGGCCTAGGGAATCCTATTACAAATTATGTACACAAAAGGGTAATGCGTGATATCTTGCCAGGTACTTGGGGAGCAGGAAATGTGATTCCAGCTAACTACGCTTTGAATACAAGCTATTCCAATACCTTTAATGCAACTTTGCCTACGGCATGGGATGAAAACCAAATTTATGTAATCGCTTTTGTAGCTTATTTTGGTGGTTCCAATATAGCGAACTACAGAATCTTGAATGCCGAGCGTGTGAAGATGAATAATTTGGTAACAGGCATAGAAGCGATTGAAAAGGATGAGGCGAGCCTTAAGGTATTCCCTAATCCAACTGCAAACTTGACGAACTTGAGTTTTAACTTAAGTGAAAGCAAGCAAGTTTCTATCGAGGTATTTGATATTACAGGTAAGCGTTTGATCCAAGAAGAGATGGGTCAAATGGTTCAAGGTAATCAGTTCATTGAATTGGATGTTGCCAATCTGCCTGAAGGTTTTTACTTCTTGAATCTAAGATTAAACGATGAAGTGATCACCAAGAAAATCTCTATTGTGAGATAAAATAGTCAATTAAATAAAATTGCAAAGGCCTTCTTCGGAAGGCCTTTCTTTTTTTATGTACATTAGCCCAACTAAAACTATGGATATGAATAAAATACGAACTAAATTATTGCTCTTTTTAATGGCTTTGATGGCCGTAAACATGGCGGAAGCTCAAGTTATCTTGAATGAAGACTTTAATGGAGCTACTCCTTTGGCCAACTGGACCTTGGTCAATGTAGATAACCTCACTCCTGCAGCCAATGTGAATTATGTAACCAACGCTTGGGTAATTCGGGAAGACTTCGACACCACAGGTCAAGGTGATTTTACTGCCGTTAGTACTTCTTGGTATACTCCTGCAGGTGCAGCAGATGATTACATGATCAGTCCTGTGATCAATACAGGTACAGCCACCGTGCTTGAATGGGATGCTAAAGCACAAGATGCTTCTTTCCCTGATGGCTATGAAGTACGCATCTCTACTACCGGCCCAACGGTTGCAGGCCTATTGGCTAATCCACCACTTTATTCAACTACTGCTGAAAATGCTAGTTGGACAAGAAGATCATTGAACTTAAGTGCATACGCCAATGATACGGTTCGAATAGCCTTTCGGAATAATTCCAATGATCAATTTTTGTTATTGATTGATAATGTAAAACTGTTTGATCCACCTAGTGCAGATGCTAGCATTGCTTCCATTGATGCGCCAGTGACAAGCTGTAACAACAGCGCAGCCGATAGTGTACGCATTACCATTTCTAATGCAGGTGCTAGTCCGCTTACTTCAGTGCCGGTTGGCTTTCAATTGAATAGCGGAGCTGTAGTAAGTGAAACCTACTCAGGAAACATTGCTCCGGGAGCTACCGATACATACACCTTTCAAACGGCAACAGTAAACCTTGCGACACCTGCTACTTATAATTTAAAAGCTTTTACAGCTTTAGCAAGTGACGGTAACACCAATAATGATTCACTTACTTCCTCCATTACAAGTATCCCTGTGATCAGTACCATTCCTTATACAGAAGACTTTGAAGCTGGTCCTGGTGGTTGGGTAAGCTATGGAGCTAATTCATCTTGGACGCATGGAGCTCCAGCCGGAGTTTACATTTCATCTGCTGCAGGTGGAACCAATGCTTGGGTAACCAATTTAAGTGGTGATTACAATAACAATGAAACCTCTTACCTAGAGTCACCTTGTTTTGATTTTTCTACTTTGACTACTGATCCGGTTATGAACTTTTCTCACATCTTTAACACGGAAACTGATTGGGATGAAGGTTGGGTTGAACTCTCAACTGATGGTGGAGTGAGCTGGACTAAACTAGTTGATAATGGAGCCGCTACCAATTGGTATAACGATTTGGCCAATGATTGGTGGGAAGGGAATTCTTCAGCAGGCACAGGCTCATGGGTTACTGCTAATAATTCTTTAACCGGAGCTGCAGGCTCGGCTTCAGTTAAAGTGAGGTTTGTGATGAGTTCTGATGGTTCCATCACTTTTGAAGGTTTTGGGGTAGATGATATCAATATTGCTCCTCCTGCATCAGAAGATGTTGAGTTGACTTCAGTGAACTTAACGACTACTATGGTGGCTACCAGTCCTATTACCATTAGTGGTACCATCACGAATCGAGGATCGAATGTATTGAATACTGTTGAAATCAATTGGACTGCAGATGGAGGCACGACGATTAATCGAGACACTTTAACCGGATTGGGCTTAGCCAATGGGGCTTCGACTAGTTTTAGTCATCAAACTGCTTGGAATGCAACTCCTTCACCTACAACCGTCTTGGTGGAAGTTGAAGCTGTTGAACCAAACGGAGTAGCTGATCCGCTGCCAGCCAACAATGACATCAATACCACGGTATTAGCTGTTTTAGGTAATACGGTGCAGAAAAATGCTGTTTTTGAGCAGTTTACCACTGCAGGCTGTCAGTTTTGTCCCGATGGAGCATGGGTAGCGCAGCAAATGGAGACTAATTATGCCAATGTCTATACCACATCTGTTCACTCATGCTTTGGGCAGGATCAAATGACCAATACCGAGGCTTCGCAACTTTGTTCAACATTGGGGAATAACTCTGCACCAACAGGTATGGTTGACCGTACTTTGTTCGATGGAGAAGCAACCGTGGCTTTCGGTAGAGGCAACGGTTTTCCTAACTGGTCTACTAGCACTTGGGCAACGCGTTCCTTAGCTAATTCACAAGCAGGTTCTGCGGTTGATGTTTTAGTGAGCGGGGCTTTTACACCTGGTACTCGAAACTTATCGGTGAACGTTGATGCCTCTCTTGTAGATTATGTATTCCCAGGTAGCATGAATGTTGGATTGATGATCATTGAAGACAGTGTAACTGGTTCAGGCGCAGGTTGGGACCAAAGTAATGCTTACAACAATCAAGCAGGACACCCATTTGCTGGCTTAGGAAATCCCATTACGAATTACATACACAAAAGAGTATTACGTGACATTCTACCCGGAACTTGGGGTGCAGGAAGCGTAATACCTTCGAATTATGCATTGAACACCAGTTACTCGAATAACTTTTCTACTACCATTCCAACTTCATGGGATGAGAGTCAGATCTATGTGATCGCTTTTGTCGCGTACTTTGGTGGCTCTAACCCTGCAAATTATCAAATCTTAAATGCTGAGCGCGTGAAGATGAATAATTTGGTTACAGGAATAGAAGATTTTGCCAAGGATGAGGCTAGCCTCAAGGTATTTCCTAATCCAACAGCTAACTTGACTAACTTGAGCTTTAACTTAAGCGAAAGCAAACGAGTATCGCTTGAAGTTGTCGATATCACCGGCAAGCGTTTGATCCAAGAAGAAATGGGTCAGATGGTACAAGGTAATCAGTTCATTGAACTAGATGTTGCCAACTTAGCTGAAGGGTTTTATTTTCTAAACCTTAGATTAGGTGAAGAAGTGATTACCAAGAAGATTTCGATTGTGAGATAAACAAACTAAATGGTAATTTAGAAGTCCTCTAGGCAACTAGGGGACTTTTTTTTGTTAAAGTCTATACTTGACCTTTAAATTAATGCCATTTCGTTTTATCATATTTGTTCTTTTATTGTGCAGCGGTTCAATAAAGGCGCAATATACCGTCAATACGTATTTAGGGGCCGGCAAGAATCCACTCAATTTAAACCAATCATTTGAACGGATTAATTCAGATTGGATCAGACGCTTTCCATTTTGGCAAAATCCACGCGGAATTTATTTACCTTTTCGTTCTTTGCCCTTTCCTTTTGTTTTTGCAGGTGATACTGTAAGACGCTTTCGAGTGAGTAATACAGGCATGCTTTCATTTGTACCTGGTCCTTTAGCTCCTTTACCGCATGGGCGTCTTCCTTCTCCCTCGGTAAGCAATAAAACCGCTGCACTTTGGGGATTGACCCAAAAAGGAGGAAACGATGCAATTTACGTTAAGACATTGGGTCAAGCACCAAATCGTCAGCATTGGGTGTATTATCATTCTTTTAGTGCAGATACTACGCAATTGCCACAAGACATTAATTGGGCAATAGTATTGTGTGAAGGAAACAATCACATTTATTTCGTGGATATGGGCTCTTATCTAAGCCCGCATTTCTTGACCATTGGTGTTCAAGATGATACTTCGAATGCGGTTGAAATTAGAGGTTCCCCCTTTGTATCACCTTTCTTACCTGCAAATCACGACTCACATACTCCGGCAGATAATAGTTATTATGAATTCATCCCAGGTCCACGTAAGGCAAGAGATCTAGATCTTGCAAAATGTGAGATTCCTACTTTTCTTAAAGTAGGTGAGCGCTTTGACCTTAAAGTACGTTTTAGAGACCTAAGTGCAAGTTTTACTGATACGGTTTCTATTTCTTACCAAATAAGCGGAAACTCCACAGTTTACACGGAAAACATTTTGTTGAGCAATGCTACTAATCGTTTTTACCGTGAGCGAATTATTTCTTCACAGTGGCTACCAAGTGGACCAGAACGAGCAGTGAATTTTAAAGTTTGGATTCATGATGGAAATGGAACGCTTGATGGCAATACCACCAATGATACCCTTACTAAGAAGCTATACATCTTACCTTGGAACAGATGGCCAAAGCGACATTTATTGGAAAGTCATGAATCGGCTATGCTAGCTTATGGGGTTGAGTCAAAATTGAATATGATCTATGCAAAATACCGTAACCCTGAAATGATCGCTGTAGCTTGGCATAATGATTCTCTTTTTATCGATTCTATGCAAATAGACGGCGCTGCTACTTTGGGTAATTATTTTGGCATAATTCACCCACAAGCCACATTAGACCGAAAAAATTGGCCCTCAGAAAATGGGATCAATCTACCCCCTCATAGATGGCCTGTCTTAGCTGATAGCTTAACTTTAAGTTCTTCTGCTTGTAAGCTCGATATTTTTGGCTTTGACCAAGGAAATAGGCTTGCTTTGAACGTTCAAACAACTTTTACCGACTTTCAAGCTCCGGGAAGGAAAAGATTGACCGTACTGCTCGTGGAAGATAGTGTTAGTGGTAACGGCTTTGGGTATCATCAAACAAATACATTTACTAACCAACTTGACCACCCTTTTTTCGATTATCCTAATCCCATTAATTTCTATATTCACCGCAAAGTAATCAGGGCCAAGTTTCCTGCTAATTCAGTATGGGGACTTAGTGGTTTGCTACCCGATACGGCAGTGCAAGGGCAGGCCTATAGTCAGCAACTTCAGTTCGACTTACCCCAAAAATATGATCGTTCGCGCTTATCAGTAGTGGCTTTTGTGACCTATCATGAACCTAGCCAAAACCGCATGGAGCTTATCAATGCAGCAGAGGTGAAATTACAAGGATTATTAACCAATGTGAGTAGTTTGGATCAAAAAGATGAAACTGTATTGCGCTCTTATCCTAATCCAATCAGGGAAGAGCATTTGCATTGGCAGCTAAATGTGTCCTTGACACAAGCAATCGAAATTCAATTGTTTGATCTGAAAGGGAAGTTGTTATACTCAGAAACAAGCCGAAACTTTAAAGGTAAATTGGATTTTACACACTTTAAAGCAGGAACTTACTTAATGCGCATTAGTCATGCAGAAAAGAGTTGGAGTGAAAAGATTGTCAAGTTGCCTTAATTATCTGTGTTGCATTCTCCAACCGTAAGGGTTTACGTCACCATCTGCAATATTGCGTTCGATTCTTCCATCTTCAGCATATAAGACACATATAGTTGATTTGATTTTCCAAGAAATTCGATGCACTTTTTTCTTGAAATTTTCTTGTCCGCCAAAGATTTTGCTAATTAAAACCTGATGATTTTCCGCATCAAGGGTTTTTTTATCTCCGTTCTTGTATTCTATTAAAAAGGGTAGTGTTGGCGTTTTCATATAAATAGAACCGAAATGCAGCCCAATAGTTTAGTTTATTTTCTACCTCTTCGTAATTTGCAAGCTCATGGCGGAGTCTATTTTAGAAACATCTTTGGAATATTTAAAAGGCGTGGGGCCCAAGCGGGCTCAGCTTTTAAAAGAAGAGCTCGGCCTTCGCACTTTCGGTGATCTTTTGCATTATTATCCTTTTCGCCATGAGGACCGCAGTCACTTTCATCAAGTGAGTGAGATCAACAGTCAAATGCCTTATGTCCAATTAATAGGTGAGATTACTTTTGTAGAAGAGCTTGGTCAAAGCAGAAGCAAGCGTTTGGTGGCAAAGTTTAAAGATAAGAGTGGAAGAATAGACCTTGTATGGTTTAAAGGTGTAAGCTATTTAAAAAAGAGTATACAAATAGGTCAGCAGTATGTTGTGTACGGTAAACCAAATGCCTACAAAGGGATCATCAACTTGGTTCATCCTGAATTGGAGACATTGACCGAGTTTCGGAATTCAATTCAAGTCAAGCAACTACCAGTTTATTCAACTACAGAGAAGCTTAACCGTTCTTCTTTGGCTTCAAAAAATATTGCTAAGCTCAGCCGCAATCTATTACCCAAGTTAAAAGGAAAGTTAAAGGAGAATTTGCCTGATTACATTTTGCAGCAGCATGGGCTTATGAGAAGGGAAGCGGCTCTATTTAATATCCATTTTCCAAAGGATGAGATACGTTTAAAAAAGGCTATTTTCAGGTTGAAGTTCGAAGAGCTTTTTCTGATTCAGCTAAGCCTGTTAAAGCTCAAATTATTGAAGCTTGAGAAGAGTAAAGGCTTCTTATTTGCTGAGGTAGGGGAGTATTTCAATCAATTTTTTCAAGAGCATTTACCCTTTGAACTTACCGGTGCTCAAAAAAAAGTGCTACGGGAGATTAGACGCGATCTAGGTAGCGGTAAACACATGAACCGACTTTTGCAAGGGGATGTTGGAAGTGGAAAAACCATGGTGGCCATTATGAGTATGCTCATCGCCTTAGACAATAATTTTCAGGCGGTAATGATGGCGCCTACAGAAATCTTAGCTAGGCAGCATTTTGAATCTTTAAAGGATAGTTTGAGTGATTTGAACATTCGTTTTGCCCTTTTGACTGGTTCAACCAAACAAGCTGATCGCAAAGTCATACACAGCGAACTAGAAAGCGGAGACTTGCAAATATTAGTGGGTACTCATGCCTTGATCGAGGACAAAGTAAAGTTTAAAAACTTAGGATTGGCCATAATTGACGAGCAACACCGTTTTGGAGTGGCACAACGCGCCAAGCTTTGGAAAAAGAACCACAAACCACCCCATGTTTTGGTAATGACAGCAACACCAATTCCAAGAACGCTTGCCATGACTTTATACGGAGACCTCGATGTTTCCACTATTGATGAATTGCCGCCAGGTAGAAAGCCAGTTACAACCTTGCACTGGTATGAGAATAAACGACTAAGACTTTATGGTTTTATCGAACAAGAGATCAAAAAAGGTAGACAAGTTTATATTGTGTATCCTTTGATCGAGGAATCAGCTAAAATGGATTATGCTAATTTGGAAGAAGGCTATCAGCACATTTTTCAGCGTTTCTCTCCACCTGATTACAAGGTGAGCATTGTTCATGGTAAAATGCCTCCTGAAAACAAAGAATTCGAGATGAAACGCTTTGTTGAAGGCACAACGGATATTATGGTTTCCACTACCGTAATTGAGGTTGGCGTGAATGTGCCCAATGCCTCGGTGATGATTATTGAAAGCGCAGAACGATTTGGTTTATCTCAATTGCATCAATTGAGAGGAAGGGTTGGAAGAGGAGCAGATCAGTCTTATTGTATTTTAATGACTGGAAACAAGCTTTCTACTGATGGACGATTGCGCATGAAGACTATGTGTGGGACAAACGACGGATTTGAGGTGGCAGAAGTGGATCTTAAGTTAAGAGGACCCGGAGACCTTCAAGGAACGCAGCAAAGTGGAACACCGATTAGCTTAAAACTCACCAATCTTGCAACCGACGGACAATTGGTAAGTTTAGCTCGAGCTTCAGCAGCGGAAGTGCTAGAAAGTGACCCAAATCTAAACAACGCAGAACATACTGCACTTAAGCAGTACCTCAGTCATCAAAACAAGAATAAAATAAATTGGAGTAATATATCATAATGAAGATTAACAACCTTAATACACTTAAAGAACACAAAGGGGCAGTTTACGCTTTATGTCAAGGACCAGAACCACACCTCATTTACTCTGCTGGGGCAGATCGTCATGTGTTGCTGTGGGACCTCAAGAAACAAGAAGCTGTAAAAGCGGTAGCCAAGTCACCTACCACGGTGATCAGTCTGCTTTACTTACCTCAATTCAATTACCTTTTAATCGGTCAGGTTGAAGGTGGAGTGCACATAATCGACCTTGAAGAGAGTAAAGAAGTCAAGTACCTTAAACACCATAAGGGTTATATCTTTGATCTACAATACTTGGAGCCAAAACAAGAGCTTATAATGGCTTCGGGCGACGGTACTTTTTCAGTTTGTTCCATTCCCGATGGCAAATTACTGCTACAAGAGCGAGTAGGAGAGGGTAAGCTTAGGTCAATCGATCTTGCTGCCAGCCGAAAGGAGATTGCCATTTCTGCAGCAGAAGGAAAGGTGCAGTTAAGAAGACAAGATGATTTTCAATTGCTACAGGAATATACAGACTACAAGTCTGCCGTGAATATTGTGCGCTACCAGCCTGATGAAGCGGCTTTATGGGTCGGAGAAAAAGATGCATTGCTTTCTAAAATTGACCTTCAAGCGGAAGCAAAAACGCCTACCATTGCAGCACATTATTGGGCAATCTATGATGTTGTATTTGAGCCAAATGGTAAATGGATGGCAACTGCTAGCCGAGATAAGACCATTAAGATCTGGGATTTTAAACAAGAAAAAGTGCTTAAAAGACTTGAGGGGCTGAAAGATCAAGCACATACCCATTCGGTCAATAAACTTCACTACTGCAATAAGCTTGAGATGCTAGTCAGCACAGGCGACGACGGTAGTTTAAAACTTTGGCAGATTCAGCTTTAAAATTGGCTTCAGCAGGCCTGTTGGAATCATTATTTTTGTGCCCTTAAATTAGTTTCATGAAGGTATCGTACAATTGGTTAAAAGATTATCTTTCTTTAAAGCATAAGCCGGTAGATTTAGCTGAGATCATGACTGATATCGGCCTTGAAGTAGAAGGCATTGAAAAGGTAGAGTCAGTAAAAGGAGGATTAGAAGGAATCGTGATCGGGCAGATCAAAGAAGTAACTAATCACCCTAATGCCGACCGTTTGAAACTAACCAAAGTAGATGTGGGCCATGCCGATCTACTTCACATTGTATGTGGTGCTCCAAATGTTGCAGAGAATCAAAAAGTAGTGGTAGCCTTAGTGGGTACCACTTTGTATCCTGATGAAAAAGGATTTAAGATCAAGAGATCAAAAATTAGGGGAGAAGTTTCTGAAGGCATGCTTTGCGCTGAAGATGAAATTGGACTTGGAAAGAGCCATGATGGCATTATGGAGCTTGAGGAAGCTGCAACCGTCGGTCAAGCCGCTGCGGATTATTTTCAGTTAGAAAGTGATGTAGTTTTTGAGATTGGCTTAACGCCTAATAGAGTAGATGCTGCTTCTCATTGGGGAGTAGCTAGAGATCTCGCAGCTTTTTTAAAATTAGAAGACGATATTGAGCTGAGTAAACCTGATGTTCTTTCTTTTGAAGGAAAAACTCCAACTGATTTCTCAATAGAGGTTAAAGACGAAAAGGCTTGTCCGCGTTATGCAGCCCTAAAAATAGAAGAGCTAAGCGTGAAAGATTCGCCAAACTGGTTAAAAAATAGGCTTTTAGCGATTGGCTTGAATCCTATAAACAATGTGGTTGACGTGACCAATTATGTCATGCATGAAATCGGTCAGCCTCTCCATGCTTTTGATTTGGCTAAGATTCAGGGAGACCAAGTAATTGTTAAGGGGCTAAAAACTGGCAGTAAGTTTACCACCTTAGATGAAGTAGAACGTGAGCTATCTGATGAAGACCTTATGATATGCCATACAGCAGGAGGTATGTGTATTGCTGGAGTTTTTGGTGGAATAGAGTCAGGGGTAAGTGAAACCACTAGCGGTATACTTTTAGAAAGTGCCTACTTTGATCCAGTAAGTATTAGGAAAACTGCAAAACGTCACGGTTTGAACACCGATGCCTCATTTCGATATGAAAGGGGAGCTGATCCCAACAGTTGTATCATAGCCCTGCAAAGAGCAGCTTATTTGTTGCAAAAGGTTGCAGACGCAAAAATTACATCAGCACCAGTAGATCACTATCCTGAAGCAATTGAAGATTTCTTAGTTGAATTGCGTTACCAAAAACTCAATCAGCTTGTGGGTCAGCAGATCAGCAAGCAAACGGTAAAGACAATTCTTCAAAACTTAGAGATTAAAATTTTGAATGAGACCAAAGAAGGACTGCGTTTGCAAGTGCCGGCTTTCCGAGTAGATGTGCAAAGAGAGGTAGATTTGATAGAGGAAGTTTTACGCATTTATGGATACAATCGCGTATCCATGCCTGAAAGCATGAAGTCTGCCCTCATTGTAAGACCTAAAAAGCAAGCCTATGAGTTAGAAGAGTTAATATCCAATCAATTAAGCAGCAGAGGGTTTAGCGAAGTGTTTAAAAATTCTTTAACCAATCCTGCTTATTATGCAGAAGCAGACGATCTAGTGAGTATGGTTAATCCCTTAAGTCGTGAGACTGAAGTGATGCGTAAAAGTATGCTTGAAGGTGGTTTAGAGGTGATCGCTTTCAACCAGAATAGGAAACGCCACAATTTGAAATTGTTTGAATTGGGGAAGGTGTACCGAAAAGTAAGTGAAGCTAAATTTCAAGAAGAAAAACGTTTTGCACTTTGGACCTGCGGTCAACAGGCAGATGAAGGTTGGAATCAAGAATCAAGAGCTGTTGATTTCTTTTGGCTTAAAGAAGAGGTACTTGGCCTATTGGAAAGGCTTGGAGTTAAGCGTTGGAAAGGAGTAACCCAAGAAGGCACGGCTGATTTTGAGTTTTTATATAGCCTTCGCAAAGGAAAAATTGAGTTAGCCAAAATAGGATTGGTGAAAGCTTCTAAAAGAGCGGCTTTTCACGTGGACCAAGAGGTTTACTACGCTGAATTAAATTGGGATGCTGTAATGACTGTTATGCCAAAAGAGGAAATCACGCACCAAGCAGTAAGTAAATTTCCAATGGTACGCAGAGACTTGGCCTTGCTGCTGGATAAGCAAATAAGCTTTGAGCAAATTAGGAAATTAGCCCGACAGACTGAGCAGCATTTGCTGCAGACTGTCAATTTATTTGATGTTTATGAGGGTAAGAATTTGCCTGAAGGGAAAAAGTCTTACGGCCTTAGTTTTACTTTTCAAGACCAACAAAAAACCTTAAAAGATCAGCAAATCGACAAGATGATGAGTCGTTTAGTAGAAAATTTGAAAAAGGAATTGAATGCTAGCCTAAGATAGGCAAATGGTTATTTTTTCTGTCTTTCTTTAAATATTTTCATGAACCATCCGTAAGCCAAACCACCAATTAATGAGGCGGGTATATTGATGAGGAAACCTTTCCAAGTGTACGCCTCTTCATTGTACCAGGGCAATACGCCAACATTGATAATGTAAACTACTATTGCGAAAGCTAAACCTTCGTGGTACCATTTGTAGTTTTTCTTTTCCTCTTCTTTATTCTTCATCAAATAAGTTTTTCAAATGCTCATCCTTTACAAGTTGAGGAATGGTAACC
Organism: uncultured Flavobacteriales bacterium; assembly: GCA_913056345.1. Taxonomy (GTDB): domain Bacteria; phylum Bacteroidota; class Bacteroidia; order Flavobacteriales_E; family Vicingaceae; genus CAJXMH01. The sequence goes on from CAJXMH010000002.1 coordinate 38,182, forward strand.
TTCAACTTTGGTTCAGCTTCCATAGCCCTTTTGATGGCGTAGGTAGCGCCTTCATTTCTAGCCCAATTTCTTCGGGCTATGCCGTTGTTTACATCCCAATGTAACATCGACTTAAGTCTTCGGTCAGCATCTTCTGAACCATCAAGCAGCATTCCAAAACCTCCGTTGATCACTTCACCCCAACCAACGCCGCCGCCATTGTGTATAGAAACCCAAGTGGCGCCTCTAAAGGCATCACCAATGACGTTTTGAATGGCCATGTCTGCAGTAAATTGTGAACCATCATAAATGTTTGAGGTCTCTCGGTAGGGAGAATCAGTGCCTGAAACATCATGATGATCTCGACCGAGAATTACAGGAGCTGAAATTTCTCCTTTTGCTATTGCCTGATTAAAGGCTTCAGCTATGCGCATTCTTCCCTCAGCGTCAGCATATAGGATTCTTGCTTGTGAGCCGACTACCAACTTATTTTCTTCGGCTGCTTTTATCCACCGTAGGTTATCTTCGATTTGTTGCTTGATCTCAGCAGGGGCTTCTTTAGCCATTTCTTCAAGTACTTCAGCTGCTATGGCGTCAGTCTTTTGTAAGTCCTTCGGATCATTTGAGGCACAAACCCACCTAAATGGGCCAAAGCCATAATCAAAGCACATTGGCCCCATAATATCTTGAACGTAAGATGGATATTTGAAATTTTTTCCTTCCATAATATCTGCCCCGGCTCTGCTCGATTCTAATAAAAAGGCATTTCCATAATCAAAGAAATACATACCCTTTTCATGCAGTTTATTAATTGCTGCTACATGTCGTTTCAGGGTTTTTTGTACTTCAGCCTTAAATTTTTCCGGCTCTTTAGCCATCATTTCATTAGACTCTTCAAGTGTATATCCAATCGGATAGTAACCTCCTGCCCAAGGATTGTGTAAAGAGGTTTGATCAGACCCAAGGTCAACGTGGAAGTCTTCTTCAACTAACTTTTCCCACAATGCTACTATATTCCCTTGATAAACCAATGAAACAGCTTCTTTATTGATCTGCGCTTGTTTGGTTCTCGCTAAGAGTTCGTCCAGGTCAGTATAAACTTCGTCAACCCATCCCTGAGAATGACGTGTATGAGTTGCTTTTGCATTAATTTCAGCTGTAATGCTAACAGCACCGGCGATTTTAGCCGCTTTTGGCTGAGCACCTGACATGCCACCTAAGCCTGCTGTAATAAATAATTTTCCTCCAAGACCGTCTTTGGAGATCATGCGGCCAGCGTTTAAAACAGTAATGGTGGTTCCATGTACAATGCCTTGCGGCCCAATGTACATAAATGAACCTGCAGTCATTTGACCAAACTGAGTCACGCCCAAAGCGTTGTAGCGTTCCCAGTCGTCTGGTTTCGAATAATTGGGTATCATCATACCATTAGAAACCACTACACGCGGTGCATCTTTATGTGATGGAAATAAGCCCATTGGGTGACCTGAGTAAAGCACTAAAGTTTGCTCATCAGTCATCTCCGCTAAATATTTCATGCATAGTCGGTATTGCGCCCAGTTTTGAAAAACTGCACCATTTCCGCCGTAGGTGATCAACTCATGTGGATGCTGAGCGACTGCATAATCTAAGTTATTACTAAGCATTAACATAATACCAGCAGCTTGCTTAGACTGATGCGGAAATTCTTCTAAATGCTTAGCCTTGATCTCATAATCAGGACGGTAGCGATACATGTATATTCTTCCATACCGCTTAAGTTCATCGGCAAACTCTTTGGCTAAAACTGCGTGGTGTTTTTCAGGAAAGTAGCGCAATGCATTTTTTAGCGCAAGCTCTTTTTCTTCTTTGCTTAAAATGTCCTTACGAATAGGAGCGTGATTAATTTCCTGCTCATAAATTTTTGCTTCAGGTAATTCTGAAGGAATTCCTTCTAAAATGGCTGTCTTAAAAGTGGTAGCTGTATTCGTTTCCATTATCTGAACTTTCTTTTTTTCTTGTTAAAACCGTAAGGACAGTGCTTGCAACCATTTTGGCAGCAATACCCTCTTTTTAATAAATACTGTTCTGTAAACACAACAAAACCCTCTTTGCTTAAGTAGTAGTCACCTTTTTCATATTTATCTTGTATTGAAAAACCGTCCATCTTCTTAGTTTCTTCTTTCGGCAAAGTTAATGAACTTCGCAGCCCAACTTCAAATCCTTATGCTTGAACTTCAGCTACCTTCTCCCTTGCAACAACTTCAGCATTCCTTCTTCGATGAAAAGCAGTTGCAAGTGTGGATCAAGCGGGATGATCTTATTCATGCAGGAATATCTGGCAATAAATGGAGGAAGCTTGAATATTCGATCTTAGCAGCTCGAGAAAGGGGAAAAAGACAAGTGCTAACCTTTGGAGGAGCTTTTTCTAACCATGTAGTAGCAACCGCAATAGCCTGCAAAGCGAATGGTTTAAGCAGTATTGGAATGATTCGTGGTGAAGCTCATCAAAGCCTTAATCCGACTTTGAGGCAGGCTGTTGAAGCGGGTATGCAATTGAAATACCTTGATCGAGGCTTTTACAAGCAGAAGGAAAGCCCTTCATTTTTAGCTCAGCTTAAGGTGAGGTATCCAGATGCTTTTATAGTTCCTGAGGGTGGAGCCAATGCCGAAGGCGTAAAAGGATGTCGCAAAATCATCAGTGAAGTGCCTTTTCAACCTGATTATGTTTTATGTTCAGCCGGCACGGGAACCACTGCAGCAGGTCTTTTAAGCGAAATGGAGGAAGGAGAACTTATCGTACTACCGGCTATTAAAGGTGATTTAGGCTTAAAGCAGGATATTTTAACTTTTAGCAAAAAGGCTAATGTTACTTCGAAATTGAAAATGGTACATGATTTTCACTTTGGAGGTTATGCCAAGGTCAAAGCTGAATTAGTGACCTTTGTGAATAGGTTTTATGCTGATTTTCAAATCCCACTTGATTTGATCTACACTGCTAAAATGGCTTATGGCTTTTGGGAACTTTTAAAGCAGGATTATTTTCCTCCGAATAGTAAAGTCTTGTTGATTCACACGGGGGGACTTCAAGGAAATAAAGGGATGATGCAACGTTACAAGATCAACTTAGATTATACTTAAGGTCAACTTGTTAATATCTTGTGAAAAAGCAACTGTGTAACCGATTAGTTGGACTTAATTTTGTAGATTAAGTTATTAACAATTGTTCATAATGCGCCATTTACACTTAGTTTTCTTTCTTATGATCGGCTTGTTTCTACAGGCCCAACCTTCGGGAAAGCGAATTAGCCGTGCAGAATATATTTCGATGTTTAAAGATGAGGCCATCAAAGAGATGCATCGCAGTGGAGTGCCTGCAAGTATCACTTTGGCTCAAGGTATTTTAGAATCGGGAGATGGCAATAGTCCTCTTGCTCGAAAAGCCAACAATCATTTCGGGATTAAGTGCCACAGTGACTGGACAGGACCGACCTTTAGGCAAGATGACGATAAAAAGAATGAGTGTTTCCGCAAATACAAGCATGTATTGGATTCTTACCATGATCATTCAGAATTTTTAAAGAAAAGGCGTTATGCTTTTCTTTTTGATCTAAAGCCAACCGATTACAAAGGTTGGGCAAAGGGATTAAAGAAAGCGGGATATGCCACCAATCCTAAATACCCACAATTGCTGATCCGCATAATTGAACAAAATGATCTCACTCAATATGATCGTGCTCCTTTGCCAAATAAAAAGAAACAAGACAAAAGGAAGCTAGCTAAACAAGAAAATGATGCAAGTTCTTCAAGTAGTAGCAGGTCGAGCTCAAAACACAGGGTTTTAAAACATGAGAATAATATTCGCTACATCCAACTTCAAAAGGGTGATGTTGTGGATGAAATTGCGCGCGAATTTAACATGGGCGAATGGCAGTTGTACAAATACAATGATTTAGATAAAGATGAGCGCTTGAATTCCTCAGGGAAACTTTATTTGCAGCCTAAGCGCAATAGAGCTAAGCAAGATTACCATACAGTAAAAGCAGGCGAAACAATGTGGGAAATCTCACAAAAATATGGGGTGAAGCTAAAAAAGCTATACAAGAAAAATCGCATGAGTCGCAAAGAAGAAGCTAAAGCAGGTCAAAAACTTTACCTGAGGAAGAAAAAACCAAGAGACTAGCCTACCATCTCCAGCCCATCGTTAAGATTAGTCTATGGATATTTCGGTCAATTCTTGCGAGCGCATCAGATGTGAGGTAAACAGCATCAATTTCCGAAGCTTCGGTATAAAGGTAAGCAGCATCAAAATTAAAATTACCGGTTCTATAGCCCACCCCAATTGAATAAGTTTGTCTGCTACGGTCTGGATTAAATTGAAATTCGCTTACTTCGAAAGGGTTGTCTTCGTATCTAAAACCGGCTCTCAATAAAAAAGGATTTACCTTATACTCAAGACCAAATCTAACGTTATGGGTTCCACGCATCACGCTTCTTATGGTGCTATTGCTCTCTGAATAATCTGTTCTAAAGTCCCTTTTATCGTTGAACCGCATCATGCTATAGTCTACGTACTCGTAATCAAAGTTTATAGCAGTACGCTGCTTGTAGAGGTAAGCTAGGCTTCCTATAAAGCGCCAAGGTGAGCGCACTCTATACTCCCAAGTGTTGAAGGTTTCTTCCTCTTGATCATATACAGTACCTTCCGAAAACCTCGACTCAGAGTTAAAACTATATTCTTCTCTTATTCCCCAAAAGGTGGGTATGTGAATGGCGGCACCAACTCTAAGAGGTTCAGAAACCCTGTAAATAGCACCCACTTTTGCAGAAAATCCGGTTCCATTTGCAATTAAGTTGGTTCTTTCTTCATAGGAAATCCCCACCGAATCAGTCGGTAAAGCAAGAATAGGGTACTGATAGTCTTCTGTAAAAGTCCTGTTTTCTTCAAACCTACTGCTTTGCAACGCCATAGTAGTCCCCAAGAATAAGCGATCCTGGTAATTTCCGCCAATGCTAAAGAGTACTTCATTTGCGCTACCTCTTCTTTCAAGCGTTTCTTGCTGCTGTATTCTTTCAGTATTGTTTACCTCTCTAAAATAAGAGTTGTTAGACGAGGGGTTGATCAGGTAATTCCAGTAAGCATGAGAGGCACCAAAAGGGTAGGCATAAGCTTCTACATCAGCCACATCTGCTTGATCATTGTTTAGTTGGTTTACATAGTCGTCAATGATCGAAGAGCCGTTGGTAGAGCTTCCGCGAATAATTTGATCAGTATGAAAGCTGGCTAATCGATTGTAGGCGAAAGCAATCGAATAGTTTTTCCAGCCATTGGGGTCACCTTTATAAGCAGCTACATAACTTAAATTACCAATGTTGAAATTTAACTTGTTGTCATTAGCTCTTCCGTTTCGGTAAGAAGTTTCATTTTGGTCAAAATAAAATCCTGTGGTGAATGTAAACTCTGAACTTCGGTATATCCCAATACCAGCAGGATTAACAGAAAGACCTGAGGCATCTCCTCCTAGCGCTCCGAATGAGCCACCCATTGCGTTAAAGCGAGCGGTTCCAAGGTATTGGTAACGTGATTGCCTTAAAGCATCGGTGTAGTTTTGAGCCTGCAAAGCAGTACCCAATAGCATTACAACTGCGGTGTATATAATTTGCTTTTTCATATTATCGAGGTGATCTGCTTGAACGACTAGGTCTACTTCCGCCTGAGCTTCTGTTGCCTCCTGAAGGTCTATAAGTAGGCGTATTGTTGTAAGATGGTCTACTTCGGTTATAAGAAGGAGATGGACGACTTTGTCTAGATGGCCTACTTTGTGGTTGCACTCTTCTATTTCGCTGAGGTTGTGTTTGCTGACTAGGCTGATAGCGATTTGCAGGCGGTCTAGTGTATGCAGGCTCATTATTCCTCTGATTAGGAGAAGGGTTCACAGCAGGTCTGCTTTGTCTGGGCTCAGGTGTTGTTCTAGACGGTCGTGGCGTGCTGTAGCTCTCAGGGGTATTGTTGTTCCTGTACTTATTGGGCGTTGTTCTTGAAGGTCGCTGATTCGAAGGGCTCACGTTTCGGCTTTTATTTTCTGAAGCTGGTGGATTTGTAGTACCTCCAGTCCTAGACCCTCTGGTTCCAAACTGTTGGTTTTGGTTTTCTTTTGTTCTTAAAGGTGCTGTGTTTGAACCACGATTGGGTCTAGTTGTGGTTTCTCCACTTCTAGGGTAGGTGGTAGAGCCACTGTTTCCTCTGGGCACAGAGGTGTTTCTTCTTCCGTTATTTCTTTCTCCACCTCCAACAAAAAGACCACCATGATTGATACCATTCACAAAACCGTGGTTGTAACCTGCCCAATAATTGTTGATGCCAAAGCCTCCGCCCATGCCTCCAAATCGATTCCAAGGGCTCCAAGGGTTCCATGGAGAAAAACGGTTCCAGCTGTTCCATCCCCAAAAAGGGTCGTAAAATGAGTTACCAAAACCACCATTAAAGCCCCATCCATTATTGAAGCCCCAACCGTAGTTAAAGCCTACATTCCAGCCTGTCCAATTATTCCAACCTACATTAAAGCCACTTCTAGGTCCAAAAGGATCCCAAAAATTAAACGTGTTAACTAAATTAGGTCTGCCGAAAAATGGGTCTTGCGTAAACATGATTCGGTCCCGCACATAGGGGTCATATGTGTTAAAGCTTCTTACAGGAGAATTAAGGGTATTTAGAGTTCTTGCATAATTTTCATCATAATAGGCTTCACTTTCACCATTGTTCTGATTGTTGATGTTAATGGTCGTGTTTCCTTGCTCAGTAGTCTGTTGATTTTCCCTTTGCTCTGCCTCAGTATAACGATTGCTGTAATAATTCTGGCTTTTCCCTGAGTTTCCTCCCTCTTTTTGGTATCGATTTTGATAACTGCCGTCGTAGTTAATCTGATCAGTTTGATTAAAATCTTCCCTTGGGTCTTTTTGAACCTGTCTAACTGGGTCATTATTGGGATGATAGTAGACGTCATCGAAAGCATAAGGCTGCGCGGTAGAGCAAGCTGCTAAAAGGGTTGCAATAAGAATGAAGGTTGCGGGGTAGGTTAAACTTTTCATGACGTTCGTATTTTAATATCTATAGTAAAGACTGTATTATTCAATACCTTTGTATTTACAATCATTAACAACAAAATCTATACCATAAATGGGAAAGGGAATTACAAGTAGAGCAGAAGATTATTCAAAATGGTACAATGAACTAGTAGAACGAGCAGATCTAGCTGAGCATTCTGCCGTTAGAGGGTGCATGGTGATTAAACCTTATGGATATGCTATTTGGGAAAAAATGCAACAGCAGCTCGATAAAATGTTCAAAGAAACAGGGCACAGCAATGCATATTTTCCTTTATTCGTTCCAAAAAGCTTGTTTGAAGCTGAAGAAAAAAATGCTGAGGGATTCGCAAAAGAGTGTGCGGTTGTAACACATTATCGGTTAAAGAATGATGAAGAAAAGCCTGGTAAGTTAAAAGTTGATGAGAAGGCGCGATTAGAGGAAGAACTTGTAGTTCGGCCTACCTCTGAGGCCATTATTTGGAATACCTACAAGGGCTGGATCCAATCTTACCGAGATTTACCTATTTTGGTAAACCAGTGGGCAAACGTAGTGAGATGGGAGATGCGTACCCGTTTATTTTTAAGAACAGCCGAATTTTTATGGCAAGAAGGACATACCGCTCACGCGACTGAATCAGAAGCCATAGATGAAACCAAAAAAATCTTGGATGTTTACGCCACTTTTGCTGAGGAATTTATGGGCATGCCAGTGGTGAAAGGGGTTAAGAGTGAAAACGAGCGTTTTGCAGGAGCTATTGAAACTTACTGTATCGAGGCACTCATGCAAGATGGTAAGGCTTTGCAAGCAGGTACTTCTCATTTCTTAGGTCAGAATTTTGCAAAGGCTTTTGATGTGAAATTTACCGCTCAAGATGGTAAACAGGATTACGTTTGGGCAAGTTCTTGGGGTGTTTCAACCCGTTTAATGGGTGCGTTGATTATGACTCACTCAGATGATCAAGGCTTGGTATTGCCACCTAAGTTAGCGCCTTTTCAAGTGGTAATGGTACCAATTTACAAGGGAGAAGAACAACGAAATACAGTAGTTGAACACCTAAGCGAAATCAAAAAAGAGCTAGAGTCGAAAGGAGTTTCAGTTAAATTAGATGATCGAGATACTCATAAGCCCGGCTGGAAGTTTGCTGAATATGAATTAAAGGGTGTTCCGCTTAGAATCGCTATGGGTATGCGTGATATTGAGAAAGGGACTGTTGAAGTAGCACGCCGAGATACGATGGAGAAAAAGTTCTACGATAAACATGACCTGCCCAATAAAGTAACACATTTGCTTGAAAACATTCAAGACAACCTTTATCGCAAGGCGGTTGATTTTAGGGAAGAAAAAACGGCTACGGCTAATACCTATGATGAATTTAAAACGCTGATCAAATCAGGTGGCTTTGTTCATGCTCATTGGGATGGAACAGCTGAAACAGAAGATAAAATAAAAGAAGAAACCAAAGCTACTATCCGTTGCATTCCATTAGACCAAAAAGCAGAGGAAGGTAAATGTATTTACTCTGGAGCACCTTCAAAAGGCAAGGTGATTTTTGCAAAGGCTTATTAAAACTAGATCCATGTCAGAAATATTCAAGCAGATTGTCGATACCGTAAAAACCAAGGCTTCACTGAAGCAGGAAATTTACCGAAATACCCTTACCACATTTGAAACCTTCAAGTCGGAGGCTAAAAAGCTAATTGAAGACCTAAGTCAAGAGAAAGAGCTTTTTGACCGGGATGTCTTGCTTGAATACAGTGAAAAAGGAGCTTTTGAATTTCAGTTGAAAATAGGGGGCGATGTGATCTTGTTTGTGATGCACACCAATGTTTTTGATTTTGACCCTTCAAACAGTTTAAAGCAGACGGTTTATGTTAAAGAAGAACCCAATCGCTCATTTTGCGGCAATATCAATATTTACAATTTTTTAGCTGATAGCTTTAAGTACAATCGCTATGATGACCTCGGTTATTTAATAGGTAGGATATTCGTGAATAAAGAGAATCACTTTTTTTTGGAGGGTAAAAGACAATTAAATTTCATTCACAACAATTTTGCTGAGGACAGCATTGAGCAAGCGGATATAAGAGAGGTGATCAGCCATGCTATACTTTACTCTATGGGTTTTGATCTTTATGCACCACCTTACCGTCATGTTCAGGAAATAAGCGTTGCGCAATGGCTGCAAGAAGCTACAGGAATGAGAATAAAGACAGCAAAACGACTTGGATTCAAGTTTGGTACAGAGCAAGATGAGCTAAGCTGAAAAAAATCAAAAAAATCTTTTAGGATAAGAAAGTTTTGTATTAAATTTGCACTCCCAATTTTGGGAAAATATACGGTCCGTTCGTCTAGGGGTTAGGACGCCAGGTTTTCATCCTGGTAACAGGGGTTCGATTCCCCTACGGACTGCAAAATAAATTAACATTATATGGCTAATCATAAGTCAGCGTTAAAGCGCATCAGACAGAGCAGAAAAAGAAACTTACACAATCGCTATTATGCAAAAACAACGCGTAATGCAATTGCTGACATCAGAGAGTCAGAAGATAAGAAAGCTGCTGCTAAGAAATTACCTGAAGTGATTAGCATGATCGACAAATTGGCTAAGCGAAATATCATTCACAAGAAAAAAGCTGCCAATTTAAAATCAAAATTAACAAAGCACGTTACTGCGCTTTAGAATTGGTTAGAATTTAAAAGAAGACCCTCATCATTTGATGAGGGTTTTTTTATGCCTCAAGGTTTGGTTGTATGCTGATCGTTAGGGTATCTAAGTTCAAGCAGAGAAGATTGCCCTGTCCTTCTGTTTGTTCATTCACACAGCCATTGTCTATAAAAAGCTTTCTTTTTCCTTTTTTGATCCGTTTAAGTATTGTACCTAATTTTTTAGGAGAATGTCCAACCACCACCTTCTTTCCATCTAAGAATTTCTTTTTGGCTTTAAACTGCTTGATATGCATCATTGCTTCAACATTTTCAAATGGAAGTTCTTTCGAAAAATCAAAGCCTGCATGAACCAAATAGTACTCGTCTAAAACCAAATAGTGGTAGCTATGCTTAAGCAGCTTGCGGTACTTTTTAAAGAGCTTATCGTCTTTTAACAATCCCTCAGAATTAGACATTTTAGTAGTGCGTTTAAGTCGCTCTGCGCTTTTTTTCTGAGCATTAAGGATGAGCTGCTCATGGTTTCCTCTAATAAGGTAAACTGCATAGCCCTCTTGCTTTAGTTGCATGATCTGGTCGAGAACTTGACTTGAACCTGGCCCTCTATTAATGGCATCACCTAATATAAAAAGTTGATCATCTTGGCTCAATGCTAATTGATTTAAAAGTGCACTGAACGTTTTGTAACAACCATGAATGTCACTAATGGCAAGACGTCTGCCGCTTGGTTTAGGTATGAATTCGAATTGGACTTCGTTCATGGCTTTTCCACTTAAGGAGATACCACGAATTTATTTTGAATTTTTAATTTATCACCATTTAGTAATAAAAAGTATACACCAGTTTTCCACGATGATACATCAATGATCAGCTCTTGGCTTCCTTTATTAAATTGTTGCTCTCCCAATTCGTAGACTAATTGTCCGCTGCTGTTGAATATGCTAATAGTTGCACGTTCTGATTCTAAGCTTTGAAAACGAAAATGAATATTCTGCGAAGCAGGATTTGGAAATAAGCTTGATGCAAGCATATTGCCTGCCGCTAGCTGTTCAAGCTGACCTAAAGTCAGTTGATTAAAGGCAGCTTGAGCGGAGTCACTGTATTCTAGAAGTTGATTAAAATCTTTGGCAAAACTGATAGAGAAGGAGAGAGAAATGCTACTGTCAGCATTCAGGTCAAATGGGCCATAAGAGATTACATCAATTACATCATTGCCCTCCACTCGACTATTTCCTGCGCTATCTCTCATGCTGCTTAAGGCTTCAAACTTCAGCGAATCATTGAATATGGTGGAAAGATTCAAACCACCTTCTCCACTTGGAGTATTATCGATAGCATAATGTTTAACTGGGTATTCTTTCGCTAAAGCGCGTATGCCACAAAATAAATTGCTGTCGGTAGAAAAGCTTATTCCCATTTTTCGACTTGAATCATAGGTAATCTTATTTCGATTTCTATCAATTATATCCCAGTCAGCTAGTATTCCCGCATAGGCATCTTGTAAGTTAGCAGTTCCTTCGTTTTTAATTTGATAATGATGGATTATCGTACTAGATAGCGAGTCACTATCAAAAAGGTAAGTAGTTTGCTTAACGCTTAGCTTTCCACCTGCTTGCATGGGGTAGCTAAAGGTGGTGCTTACTTCAGCTTTACTTTGACTAGGATTTTCAATAGCGATTAGACTTTCCTTGGTAAAATCATCGTCAAAGTCTTCGATGAAAAGACGCGAAGTGTCAACCCAGAAATGATCGGCAACTTCTTGTGGGTTAAGACCTATGGCAAAGCTGCCTCCATAAAGTAAAGAACTACCTTCGAGGTATTGATAGCCGTTACCAAGGTTATTGATTCGCCCTGAGTACCCGAGAGAGCCATCGCTTGTAAGGGTCAGTTCTAATTGATTTTCCTTTAAAATGATGAAGTCAGGATTTAGGGTAGTACTAAAATGTTGTTTAAAGTTGCCTTGGTCAGTTTGTATTCTCATAAGAAAGTCGATGCGCTTTTGAGAGGAAAGTTGAGAAGGTACTTTGAACTGGAAAGGCGTATTGTAGTTGTTCACCGTATCGTTGGTATTTAGGCTACCGATGTTGTAGCTTGTTTTAATCGGGTTTAAATGATTTCCTGATACCTCCAGACTGATTGTAACTCCTGTAGCATTGGCCAGGTAATTTTTGAACCTTCCGCTAATATTTAGAGTGTCACCATTTATGAATACACCATCGTTTTTGTCGTTAATAAGAAGGTTTTCAAATACGATTCCTATCGGATCCTCGCTTAATGCTCTAAAGGCGTTAACCTTTCCACTTCCTAATTTGTCTTGATATTCAGCAGCATTGATGTTTTCAAGGTCATCAGCAGTATTTTTAAGTAAGATAGAGATTTGCTCAGCAGTATAATTTGGAAATCTAGACTTTACCAAGGAGGCTACTCCTGCAACAACTGGTGCTGCCATTGAGGTGCCACCATTATATTGGTAGCCTCCAATGGCGTTGCAAGTCCACATGTCCTCTCCCGGAGCATATAGATCGACATAATAGCCATAATTAGAACTCTCTTTCAAAGTATCGCCTGGCAGCAGCGAACCTACTGAAAGCACATTTTCATAGGCTGCAGGATAAAAAAGCGTGTCTGCTCCGTTATTGCCAATGGCTGCGATTACCAATGCACCTTTGTTTAAGGCACAGTAATTTACTATGTCTTGTGCAAACTGCGAATAAAAGAAGCTACCCCAAGAATTATTGATGATAAAAGCACCTTGATCGGCGGCATATACCATGCCTTCATAAACATTGCGTAACCTACCCGAATTCTCATCCTCTCCCTTAACTAAAAGCATTTTGGTATTGAAACCAACCCCACTTATTCCTGTAATATTATCAGTAGCGGCGCTAGCAATACCAGCTACATTGGTTCCATGGCCAAAAAAGCTAATGTCTATGTTGTTGTTTCTATTGGCAACATTCCAACCGTAGTAATTATCGATGTACCCATCTTGATCGTCGTCAATTCCATTAATTGGGTCATCATGGTTGTAGGCTATAGCATCAACAAGATCAGGATGATCAATGTCGAAGCCGGTATCCACAATTCCGACTACTACATTTGTATCTCCTTGTTCAATGCCCCACGCATTAAAGGCATCAATTGCCTGCAAGTACCACTGTTTGGTGTTTTCACTATCTGAAGGGGTATAAGCCATTTGTGCAGGGTAAAGCAATTCAGCATATTCAATAGCTTGACTTCTTTTTAGCTCAGAGGCCAATTGCTTTAAAATGTTTGCATCATCATGCTGAATCTCATAAAGCGTGCTGAGGTCAACTAAGTGGGCTGCTTTTTCTCTGCGATGGTTTGGAAATACCTTAGCTGTTTGTTGATTTTTTTGCTTGAGGATTTGTTTGATCTCAGGTAGTTCTATGGCATCTTTCGCGCATTTAGTTGCATGTTCTTTTTTTACTTTAAAAACAACTTTATACGGTTCATTTTCTGCTTGACTGAAGAGTGCAGCAGGCAAAAAGGCCATAGAAACAAGAAATACTATAAAAGCTTTCATTAATAAATGATTAATGGTTCTTGGTAAACCTTTTGATTTACTGTGATCTTTAACAAATAGACGCCTGAAATGATTTCACTGATGTCTAGCTGTTGGATCATTTTTCCTTTAATAGGTCTTTCAAACAATACCTGCTTACCATTCAGTTGAAATAAAGCAATCGCCTCAATTTCGTCAGAGCTTTGAATGTTAACTATCTCCCGACTTGGATTGGGGTATACCGATAAAAAAGTGTTGCGTGGGTTTAACTGAGGTAAATCAACACTTAAGATTTGCAAGGTATCTGAGAAGTTTTCACAAGTACTGCTGTCTCTAACCCTAAGGTGATAGTTTCCTTGTTGGTTTAGTATCAAACGATTTTGATTTGCTGAACTAATCGGAAGGCCATTTCTGAACCATTGGATCTGTCCTTGTGCGTTGGTAAAAAGGGTGTCTTGTACTTGGGTAATCGTTGGTTTTGGAGGCAAAGGAGCAGCTAATAAATTCAATGTGTCCGTGCGTTCACGACATCCATTGTTCCAAACAGCGGCATAATAAGAACCAGCTTGTTTTAAGGTGATTTGCGAAGTGGAGTCACCTTGATTCCACAAATATTGCTGAAAGTTCTGTGTAGTGCTAAGCTGAAGACTATCATTGCCACATAAAATTGCATTTTGCTGGCTTAGATTGGGAAAAAAGACTTCGTTACTTAACAATTGATGGGCATCTGCTTTACCGTGCCCCCATTTGGGATTGGGTAAATTCACCGTAAAGCCATCAGTTCTAATGCTACTGATCAATTTATTTTTTATCGTTTGGTATGAAAGATCATTGCATTTTTCAAGTAATAAGGCTACCATGCCTGCTACGGTTGGAGAAGCCATTGAAGTGCCGCCATTCCTAAAATGCATGCTGTCCTGCGATACCTTTGCTGGATTACTTTGAATGGCTTGTTGGATGGTCGCTAGTCTTCCGGCTGCAAACATGTAGTCTCCTGAAGAGCTGAGGTCAGGTTTGAGATAGCCTAAGCGATTAGGTCCAAGGCTTGAGTTCTCACTGATCTGACCTGGAGTTTTACCCATATTTCTGAGCGTGCCTGTAACATCAATGTAAGTATTGCGGTTAACGTAATTGCCTACTGTAATAACCGAAGGCAGGGAGCTGAAGCTGCTCACTATCGTTTGCAGGCTATCGGGTTTCTGATAATTTGCAATAGCCGGCCATTGTGCTTGAGTGGGTAAGTTGTCTTTTACAATATCAGAATGCCTCAAAATTCCAAATGAGGACCAAACATCTAAGACACCATTTCCGCTGCTTTCTAGCCTGTAACGGTATTGACTGCTATCTGGGTTTTCAATTGCTACTTCCATTTTGTACCTACCCTGTGATTCGGTAACAAAAGTGCTCACGTAAGCCAAGTGATTTCCTGATGGGCTAATGATGGAGTCAAGGTAGAGTTGGTTGATGCGGTTCTTAGCCTGGGCAAAAGCGGTTCTCCCTCTAAATTCAAAGCTATTGCCTACGGGACGGTCAGCTCCAATAGCAAATTCCATCTGGTTAAAATCGGCGGTGTCTGACCATAATTCAAAATAAACGCCACCAGCGCCTGCAAAAAGTTGTGGCTCTTGCTCAAACCAAGTGAATACCGTATCATTTTGTGGTGCTTGCCTAAGGTGAAAAGAAAAACGTCCTGCATTGCCGGCTGCGCAAACAAAGGCTCGCCCATTTTTTTGTTTGATCAAAATGTCGATCATTCTAGCTGCGATATCCAAGCCATCGTGAGAGCCCAAATAGGTGCCCACACTTGCGTTAATGACCACCGGCATACCTAAGGTGTCTGCCTTTTTAAAAATGTAGTCGGTAGCCTCAACTACTGTTTGTAACCAATTAGGTTTGTTAAAGTCTGTTGCAACACTAATGATATTTACCTCAGGAGCCACTCCTTTAAAGTTACCGCTTGCTCTGCCATTGGAAGCTGCTACCCCTGTAACATTACTACCATGGCCGTTTTCTATTGCTTTGTCATCATGTAAGGTAGTGGCTGAATTTATGTGAGATGAATCCCATTCTACCCCGTAATTGTAATTCCCTGCTTGGTAAATGGGGTCGTAGGGTACGCCTTGGTCCCAAATATGAAGAATTCGAGTCTTTCCTGTGGAATCCTTAAAATCTTCGTGTCGCCATTCAATCCCGGAGTCGATTACTCCTAGGATTACGCCTTTTCCGCTATAGTTTTCCCTTAGCGGCGAGGTAAGCTGTTGTACAAGATCTGCTCGAGTTTGGATCAGCATGGTGTCTGCTAGGGCTTGACCTGGGCTCAAGCTAAACGCTATATTCAAAACAGCTTCATTGCGACTAAAGGCCTCCACCTGATCGGCAGGAAGTTCGATTGAATAATAAGGAGGAAGGGCTAGTCTAAGTTTACCGCCCATTTGCTCCACAAGATTGGGTAATTGATTTTGATCTCCTTCAACTAAGAGCGGTACTATCGTACTTGAATTTACTTCAGTTAAGTAGGTACGTAGGTCATGATTGAGTTTAGTTGCCTTTTGAGCAGAAGCACTTAAAAAGACAAGTAATGTCAGGGAAAACAAAAAGAACCTCATACTAAAGTGCTTCATAATAGGGTATATCTTTTAGAAACTCAAAAGTTTCGTTTTTCCAATCAATTTTTGCTACACAATGGTTTAATCCGTTGCTAATTAACAAATAAGGTACTTTAAAGTTAAGATTATATCTAGAAACTTGGTCTATTGTTGCTTGGCTAATCTTGATACTTGGTGCTTTGTATTCCATGAGTAAGATCGGTTCGCCATTTTTTTGGTAAACTAAACCATCAAAACGCTTTTGCATTCCGTTGAGTTTAATGCCTTTTTCAAGGGCTATTAGTCCTTTTGGGAAATTGCGATGAGCGATTAAAAATTGAATCATGTTTTGCCTTACCCATTCTTCAGGAGTTAAGACGAAATAACCACCGCGAATGGCGTCAAATATTTTAGTTTTTTTGCCTTCCGCTTTAAAGTTGAATTCAAAAGTGGGTAAATTCAAAGTTTGCATCTTAAGCAAAGTTAGACACAAGAAGTGAAGTTAGAGCACATTATACAAGATCTCAAAAACAAGGTTTATCATCCAATCTATTTATTGTCAGGAGAGGAGGAATTCTTTATTGACAAGATTTCAGATTACATTGAAGAGCATGTCCTCGACGAGGCTGAGAAGGAGTTTAACCAAACCGTCTTGTATGGCTTGGAAACTTCAGTGCCAGAGTTGATTGCCGCAGCTAAGCGCTTTCCTATGATGGCCTCTTACCAAGTAATTATTGTGAAGGAGGCACAATCGCTTCACAAATTGCCTGAGCTTATTGAATACGCTAAAAGCCCGCAAAAGACAACTATTCTAGTTTTAAACCACAAGCATAAGAAAGCAGATGGACGTTCTGAGTTTGTAAAATTGATGAAGAAGCAAGGGGTCTATTTTGAGTCGAAGCCACTTTACGACAATGAGGTCCCTGCATGGATCAATCAACAACTGAAAAGTAAAGGGTTTGAAATAACGCCAAAGGCCTGTCAACTCATGGTTGAGAATGTTGGGGTTGAGCTATCGAAGATCAACAATGAACTTGAAAAGCTCACGCTTACCTTGGGTTTACCCAAAACAATTGATGAACACGACATAGAACGTAACATTGGCATCAGTAAAGATTACAATGTGTTTGAGTTAACCAAGGCCTTAGGCAAACGGGATATACTAAGAGCCAATAAAATTGTAAACCACTTTGGAAAGAATCCTAAAGATCATCCACTGCCTGCAACGCTTCCCATGCTGTACAGTTTTTTCTCTAAAGTACTTTTATACCATACTCTGAAGAGCACCGATAAACGCACGGTAGCCTCAACCTTGGGAATCAATCCTTATTTCGCAGGCGATTATGCGGTAGCAGCACGAAGCTATTCTGTGAAGAAGATTGCTCGAATAATGTCGGCTTTGCGTAAAGCAGATTTACAATCAAAAGGGGTGGGGATTGCAGATGTTAGTCAAGATGACCTTTATAAGGAGCTCATTTTCGATATTTTACATTAATAATTTAGGCAGCTTATGATGAGCTATAACATCTAAACCAAAAGCATTTGCTTTGGTTATATTTGGGCTTCTCAAAAATTACTTATGAAGTTGCGCATTTCTTTCTTGCTTTTAACCTTTTTGTCTCTTTTCACCTTCGCTGCTTTGGCTCAATCAGGAACAGTTAGAGGTTTTGTTTACATTGAGAAAACAGGAGAGCCGGCTATTTTTACCAACGTTTTTCTAGAGGGTACCACCTATGGAACTTCTACCGATGACAATGGCTACTTCAATTTAAGTCAAATCCCTTTGGGTAAGTACACGGTAATTGCAACTTCTATTGGTTTTGATACGGCTAAAGCGGTAATAGAATTAAAAAAGGATAACCAGATTGCGGATGAAAAGCTTTTCATCAATGAGTCCACAGTTCAATTACAAACAGTCACCATTTCTGCTGAAAAGCAAGAAGCACAGACCAATGTGAAAATGTCGGTTACCAAATTAACTCCCAAAGAGATTCAAAAAATGCCCTCCATTGGTGGAGATCCTGACCTAGCTCAGTATTTGCAAGTATTACCGGGTGTGGTATTTACTGGTGACCAAGGTGGGCAACTGTACATTCGCGGAGGTTCGCCCATTCAAAATAAGGTATTGCTTGATGGAGCCATTATTTATAATCCATTTCACAGTATAGGCTTGTTTTCAACCTTTGATACTGATATTTTAAAAACAGCAGATGTATACACCGGTGGTTTTTCAGCAGAATATGGCGGTCGGATCTCCTCAATCATGGATATTAAAACCAAGGATGGAAATAAGCAGCGCTTGAGCGGAAAAACTAGTGTTAATACTTTCGGATCAAAGCTTTTGCTAGAGGGACCACTATCCAAGGCAAAGACGAGAGGTGGTGGAAGCAAGTCTTTTATTCTTTCAGCTAAGACCTCTTATTTAGACCGAACCTCTCAAACCATTTACGACTATGTTGATACAGCTGGTTTACCCTATAGCTTTACAGACTTGTACGGGAAAGTTTCGCTCAATGGCAGCAATGGCAGTAAAGTTAGCTTCTTCGGTTTTAGCTTTAACGATCAAGTCGATTTTGAACAAGTAGCGGGGTTTGAGTGGAACCAGTACGGAGGTGGAACCAACTTCGTATTAATCCCTGCCAGATCTACGGTTTTGATTGATGGAACTATTGCCTTTTCTAATTATGAGATTAGCACTACTGAGGCTGAGGCTAGCGCAGATGTACGCGATAGAAGAAGTTTGATCAATGGCTTTAATGCAGCCATGAACTTCTCAAACTTTAAAGGTGAGAACCAGAGCAAATTTGGTTTTGAGATATTAGGGTTTAAAACCGATTTCTCTTTTGTAAATAGTGTTGAACAGCGTATTGAACAGGTTGAAAACACAACCGAAATTGCTGCTTATGTTCAATATAAGTACATCTTCGGTAATTTAATTGTTGAGCCTAGTTTTCGTATGCATTATTATGCTTCTTTATCGGCTTTTTCTCCCGAGCCTCGTTTGGGGTTTAAGTTCAATTTATCTGACGACCTAAGATTAAAGGGAGCAGGTGGATTGTATTCGCAAAACCTTTTAAGTGCAACCTCAGATCGAGATGTAGTCAACCTTTTTTACGGATTCCTTTCAGGACCTGATAATTTACAAGATGAGTTTACCGATGAGAACGGGGAAACCCGAGCAGTGAATGATGAATTACAGAAAGCTCGACATGCTATTTTGGGAGTAGAGTACGATTTGACAAGTAAGATCACCTTTAATGTTGAGGGTTATTACAAATGGTTTAATCAGCTGACTAACATTAACCGAAATAAGCTATATGAGGACAATGCTAACAATGCTGACATACCTGACGCTTTGAAGAAAGATTTCATCGTCGAATCGGGTGATGCCTATGGGATCGACTTTACTATGGAATACCAAACTAAGCGCACAAGAATCTGGGCGGTTTATTCAATCAGCCGAGTTGATCGTTGGGATGGAATACAAGAGTATTTCCCGATATTTGATCGGAGACATAATGTGAATTTAGTTGGATCCTACACCTTTGGAAAAGATTTTCAATGGACAGTTGATGCACGTTGGAACTTTGGTACAGGCTTTCCACTCACCCAAACAACTGGCTTTTTTGAAAGCTTGACCTTCCAAGGAAGCATAGGTCAAGACTACGCTACCCAAAATGGAGAGTTAGGCATCCGCTACGCTGATTTGAATGGAGGACGTTTACCTTCTTACCATCGTTTCGATATTTCCCTTAAAAGACAATTTGTGTTGGGCAAGAACTCTATTTTAGATGCTACAGCGAGTGTTACCAATGTGTATGACCGCGAAAATATCTTCTATGTAAACCGTGTTACCTTTAACCGTGTGAACCAATTACCCATCTTGCCAAGTGTTGGTGTAACACTGACTTTTTAAAGGGATAAAATAATTTTTTAGCAAGGGCAATTACCTTAATTTTGCGCACAGTTTTTACCTAATCAAACTGTGCCATAGTCCATGCCTGACTCTAAAACCAAGTATATCTTCGTTACCGGAGGAGTAACTTCATCCTTAGGAAAGGGAATTATCTCCGCCTCACTAGCTAAACTCTTGCAGTCTAGAGGTTATTCAGTAACCATTCAAAAGCTAGATCCATACATTAACGTTGATCCTGGTACGCTAAACCCATACGAGCATGGAGAGTGCTACGTAACTGAAGATGGTGCAGAAACCGACCTTGACCTAGGTCATTATGAGCGTTTTTTAGATCGAAAGACTTCTCAGGCTAATAATGTGACCACAGGGCGCATCTACCAACACGTTATTAATAAAGAAAGAGAAGGGGCCTATTTAGGTAAAACAGTGCAGGTGATTCCGCACATTACAGATGAGATCAAAAGAAGAATTCGAATACTCGGCAAAACCGGAGATTATGATTTTGTGATCACCGAAATAGGCGGAACTGTTGGAGATATTGAGTCACTTCCTTACATAGAAGCAGTTAGACAGCTTAAGTGGGACCCTGAAGTTGACAGCCTTGTCATTCACCTTACCCTGGTTCCTTATTTATCTACTTCAGGCGAATTGAAAACTAAACCGACACAACACTCAGTAAAACAACTGCAAGAGAGTGGCGTACAAGCCGATATTTTGGTTTTGAGAACCGAACAAAGTATTTCTGAAGACATTAAGCGAAAAGTGGCTTTATTCTGCAACATATCAGAAGATGCTGTGATTGAATCCGCCAATGCGGAAACCATTTACGACGTTCCTTTGCTGATGCAAAAAGAGCGTTTGGATGAAGTGGTCTTGAATAAGTTTAAGTTAGCAAGTGCTAGTGAACCTGATATTCAGGAATGGAAAAATTTCTTGGAACGCTTAAAGAATCCAAAACAAAAACTCCGCATTGGTTTAGTTGGTAAGTATATAGAATTGAAAGATTCTTATTTATCCATCAACGAATCGATCATTCACGCTGGTGTTCATAATGATACTGAGGTAGAAGTAGAGTGGATTCACTCAGAAAGCTTGACAGAGGAAAATGTTTCAAATCATTTAGCAAGTTTGGATGGTTTGATCGTAGCGCCTGGTTTTGGCGAAAGGGGTATTGAAGGAAAAATTGCTGCCGTTAAATACGCTAGAGAACATGATTTACCCTTTTTAGGAATTTGTTTGGGCATGCAGTGCGCTGTAATTGAATATGCCCGTAATGTGCTAAACTTTGCAGAAGCGCATACTACAGAAATCAAAGCTGATGCCAAAGAGCCGGTGATCTTTTTGATGGAGGATCAAAAAACGGTGACCGAAAAAGGTGGTACAATGCGTTTAGGTGCCTATGAGTGTAAGCTCGCAGAAGGCAGTATAGCTAAAGCAGCTTATGGAGAGGACCTTATCACAGAACGGCACCGACACCGTTTTGAGTTTAACAATAAATATCTAGAGGCATTTGAGGCAGCGGGCATGAAGGCTACAGGTCTAAACCCAAGTGGTGGAATGGTTGAAATTGTAGAGAACACGAATCATCCCTGGTTTGTTGGAGTGCAGTTTCATCCTGAATATAGCAGCACTGTTTTAAATCCTCACCCTCTTTTTATGGAATTTATACAAGCCATCAACAAACAAAAGCAATAAGCAGAAACAGAAGGAATTCATATGGATCGGAACACATTTATAGGCTTAATCTTAATAGGAGCAATAATCATTGGTTTCAGCATTTTTAATGCTCCTTCTGAGGCTGAAATTGCCGCTCAAAAACGCAGGGCAGACTCCATTGCTCGGGTAGAGGCAGAAGAAAATAAAATAGCCGCTGAACGCGCAGCGATTGAAAAGCGAGAAGCTGAGGTGCTAAAGACTCCTGAAACTACTTCATCTGTTGATACCCTAGTCAGTGTCAATGATTCTATTCAAGATCAGCAAGCTCTAAGCCTTTACGGCCCCTTTGCTAAAGCGGCCGCTAAGCAAGAGCAAGAGTTTATGGTTGAAACCGAATTGCTTCAATTAACTTTTAGCAGCAAAGGAGGAAGAATTAAGGAGGCGATCTTGAAAGATTATTTAACCTATGACCAAGAGCCACTTGTACTTTTTGATTCTACAACTAAGTTCAACTTGAACTTTTTTACCCGTGATAACAAAAATATCTACACAGATGAATTGAATTTCTCTGCTGATTTCGATGATATCCGAATTAGTGGAGAAGATCAACGTAAATTGACTTTTACCCTTGAGGTTTCAGATGAGCAATACATCGAATACATTTATACAATAAAGGGAAACGATTACCTGATCGACTTTGACATCAACTTGGTGGGGATGGACCAACTAGTTGATATGCGAAGTGGAGAGCTTTATTTGAATTGGGTGATGAATACCCCTAACCAAGAAAAAAGCTTGAAGCAACAAAGAGATGCCACTAACATCTATTACAAATACAAAGGAGAAGATGTAGATGACCTTGGTGCCATGTCTGACGAAAAAGAGGACTATGAAGCATCTATTAAATGGGTTTCCTTTAAACAGCAGTTTTTCAATATGGCTTTAATAGCCGATGAGACTTTTGATAAGTCTAGAGGTTTTATGCAAACCGAAACTGATGAGGGAACCACAGAATATGTTAAAACCTTGACTACTGCGCTTACTATTCCGCTTAGCGGAAATCGAGTGGAAAACTTTGGCATGGGTATGTATATCGGTCCTAACCATTACAAAACCCTTAAGAGCTACGATGCCGACTTAGAAGAGATCATTGACCTTGGTTGGGGGATATTTGGTTGGGTTAACCAAATTGCCGTGATACCGGTTTTCAATTACCTTGACCACTTTGACCTGAGTTATGGAATCATCATTTTGATCTTAACCATTTTGCTCAAGTTGGTTTTATCGCCGATTACTTATAAGACTTACATGTCGGGAGCTAAAATGCGAGTATTAAAGCCTGAGATCAATGAGATCAATGAGAAGCACAAGGACGATGCGATGAAAAAGCAGCAGGCGATGATGGGTCTCTACAAGCAAACAGGCGTTAATCCTTTAAGCGGTTGTATTCCCTTGCTGATTCAAATGCCGATCTTGATTGCCATGTTCCGCTTTTTTCCTGCCTCTATTGAGTTGCGCCAAGAAAGCTTTTTATGGGCAGATGACCTTTCTACTTATGATTCCATCTATAACTTTCCTGATGGCTTTAGTATTCCTTGGTACGGTGATCACGTGAGTTTATTTACCCTCTTAATGGCGGTTTCGATCATGTTCTATACGAAGATTAACAGTTCTATGAGCATGACAGCAACTCAGGAAGGGCCAATGGCACAGCAAATGAAGATCATGATGTACATTATGCCTGTCATGATGTTGTTTTTCTTCAACAGCTATTCTTCAGGACTGAGCTACTATTATTTCTTGGCTAACATCATTTCGATCTTGCAAACGCTCTTAATTCGTAAGGTATTCATTAACGAAGATGCTATTAGGGCGAAGATCGAGAAGAATAAAAAGAAGCCAAAATCCAAGAAAAAATCTGGTTTCCAAAAGCGTTTAGAAGAAATGGCTAAACAAAAAGGGATTGAGCCACCGAAGCGATAATAGCGCTATTGAATTATACTTCTTGGTCGCATTTTTGTTATTTTACTGCTAAAGACAAGAACATGAGAAAGATCTTATTGATTGGAATGTTTGCGCTTACTTTATTATCATGCAAACAAAACAAGCAAGTGCAAGCTGAGAAGGTAGAAGAGACAGTGGTAGCAGGAGATACGCATTTGCAAGAGCCACAGCAGAGTGAAGCCGCTATTCACCTTGAAAGAAATTCAAATAACCTACCGGACAGTTTAGTCGCTCGCATTCAACGAACGGCTTGCTTTGGGCGCTGTCCCATATACACACTTAGCGTTTATGAAAGTGGGTATGTAGACTACAACGGTGAAAAATGGGTAGAAAAGGAAGGTCGATTTAGCAGCAGAGTAGACCAAAGTGTGATCGATCAATTAATGCAAAAGGCTAAGGCTATCAATTACTTTGAGCTTGACCATACCTATGACAGTAAATACGTTACAGATCTACCTGCAACCATTACTACTTTGAAGGGAGAGAATGGCTTTCATGTAGTGGTGAATCGCTACCAAGCACCGGAGCAATTAACGCAATTTGCCCAAGAGTTCGATCAACTCTTTAAAGGTCTAGATTGGGAATCAGTTCCAATCAAATGATTCCTTCAACAAAACACCACTTAAAAGGTTAGCAAAGTATGAGTAAACTAAACGTTGGCGACAAAATTCCTTCTTTCTGCTTGCAAAACCAGGACGGTAAAGAAGTGTGCATTTCACCAGAGGATGGCAAAAAGCGCATCATCTACTTTTATCCCAAAGACAATACAAAAGTATGCACCGAAGAGGCTTGCAGTTTTAGGGATTGGTACGACGAGTTTCTAGATCTCGGTTTTGAAGTGATCGGAATTAGTGGTGACTCTGTCTCTTCCCATCATAAATTTAAAAGTCAACACCACCTGAATTTCGAACTCCTGAGTGATAAGGGGGGTAAGGTGCGAAAGCTTTTTGGAGCTACAACCTTTTTTGGATTAGTGCCGCATCGTAGCTCCTTTGCCATAGATGAAAACGGGAAGGTTTTAAAACGGTATGATGCTATGTTTGACTCCTCTGAGCACGTAGATGAAATGATCAAAATCCTCAAAACAAATTAAGATGAAGAAGTCAACCCTAAGCATATTAAGTTTGCTTGCTATCTTGCTAATTGCCTGTAACAGCGAATCTACAAAGCAAGCAAGTGAGAACAGTAGCAGCAGTTTTAATAAAAAAAGCGACGAAGAAGGTTTTGCTGAAGCACATGATGAGCCCGAAGCAATAGCGCTTGAGGCAACAGGTAAGATGATGTTACTTCCTACTAAAAGTGGAGATTCCGCAAGGGTATACAGCTTGATTCAGGAGGGGAATAATGCTCAGTATCTTATAGTATTACATGAATGGTGGGGTTTAAACGATTATATCAAACAAGAGTCTGACTACTTTTATCAAGAATTAGGGAATGTAAATGTTATGGCTCTAGATCTATATGATGGTCGAGTGGCTATCAATAGAGAAGATGCTCAAAACTATATGAAAAGTGTTAGCGATGAGCGCGCTTATGAAATAATTGATGCTGCTTTGAATAAAATTGGACCTGATGCAGCTGTTGCTACCATTGGATGGTGTTTTGGAGGCGGTTGGTCAATGAAAACAGCAATCCGAGCAGGAATTCAAACCCAAGGATGTGTAATGTATTATGGAATGCCGGTCCAAGAAAAGGAAAAGCTTGCTAAGCTGAACAGTGACTTGCTTTTTATTTATGGAACCCAAGACAATTGGATTAATAAAGAGGTGGCAGACCAACTAAAAGCTAATTTTAGGACAATGAATAAAGAAGTGGAGGTTTTAGCTTTTGATGCGAATCATGCTTTTGCTAATCCTACTCAAAAAAGTTATAACGAAAAGGCGGCTAGAGAGGCAAATTCAGCTGCACTAGAATACCTCAAAGCGAAGTTTAATAGCTATTGATTGCTTTCATTGATCAATTTTCGGATGTCTTTATTGTTTCCGTAAATCACCATAATATCGTTTTCTTCTAAGACCGTTTTGGGAGAAGCCACTCCTTGTACTTGATTCACATCATGATTCATACCAAGTAAGTTGCGTTCTTCTTTCTTTTTGATCGTGGTCAGTACAACTAGATTGTGTCTTCTTCGGAAACCTACTTCCTGTAAAGTTTGACCATAATATTTTTTAGGTACGCTGATCTCTACAATGGAAAACTGACTGCTCAATTCAAAAGATTCTACCACTCCTTTCATGCACAACTTCTTGGCCCATCGCTCCGCTGTTTCTTCTTCAGGGTGAACAATTTCATCTACTCCAATCGCTTCTAATACATTTTCGTGCAGGGGAGTAATGGCACGGCTGATCAAGCGCTTAACTTTGAGGTTTTTGAGCACCGCCGTAGTCATGATGTTGGCCCCTTGATCTTCACCAATGGCAACGATCACGACATCTGTATCTTTTAGTGGTAAGCCAGAAACAATCACTTGATCAGTAGAGTCAAGACAAACCGTATGGGTGATCTTTTCTTTGAGCGCATCGATCTTATCCATGTTGTTATCTACACCAATAACCTCATTACCTTGCTCTGTAAGTTTTTGACCCAAAGAGGAGCCAAAGTTCCCTAAACCAAAAATGATGTATTTCATAATGTAAAATTAGTTGATTAAGATCTCTTCCTTAGAGTATCGATAGTTTTTGTATTTCTCTTTCTTCACAATGGCGATTAAAATGGAAAGCATGCTTACCCGCCCAATAAACATCATAGCAATGATGACTAACTTACTAGCTTCACTTAACTGATTAGTTATTCCAACACTTAAACCTACTGTGCTGTAAGCTGAAAAGCATTCAAAAGCAATACTCAGCAGGTCTTTTTCAGAATCCAAATAGGCAATCAGAAAAATGCCCATACCAATCACAACTAATGATAGGCTAATTATAGCAAAGGCTCTCCTCACTGAAATATCAGCTACTTCTCTGCGGAAGATCTCGATGCGCTCTTTACCTCTTGCCAAACTCCAGAAGTTAAGGGTAGCTATAGCGAAGGTACTTGTCTTAATTCCACCACCTGTAGAGGCAGGGGATGCACCTACCCACATTAATAAGAAAATGAGCATCAAGGTAGAAAAGTTGAGTCCACTAATGTCAACCGTGTTAAATCCAGCAGTACGTGGAGTAGCGGCACTAAAAACTGCGGTTATCACTTTGCCAATTCCCTGATGCTCGGCTAGCGAATTGTTGTATTCAAAAATGAAAAAGATAGTTGAACCCACCAGAAGGAGGACTCCTGAAGTAATCATCACAATCCTTGAGTTAAGGTTAACCGCCCAGGGCACACTGTAAGGCCCTTGTTCTTCTTTGGTGAAAAAAGGTACTAAACGGTCCTTGATCAGGTGTTTGACGTAGTTGTACAAATTGAAGACAATTGGAAAACCAAGACCACCAATAATAAAAAGCACTAAAATCGAAAGTTGTAGCGGATAATTGAAGCGGTAGCCTAGTTCGTAAAGTCCATCACTTAAGGTGGAAAATCCCGCATTGCAAAAGGCTGAAACGGAGTGAAAAATAGCAAAATAAACACGTTCAATGTAGCTTGGGCTAAGTTCAGCCTTTAAATTGGAAAAGATCAAAACAGCACCTAGCGCTTCAATGCTTATGGTAACCACAATAATCCTCCTTAAAGTTTGAAATACTTCTCCAAGTTTATCAGAAGAAGTCATATCGCTGAGCATTAACTGGCTTTCGTAGCTTGAACCTCCTCTGAAGAAATAGCCAAAATAACTTGCAATGGTCATGATTCCCAAGCCACCGATTTGGATCAGTACCAATATGATTGATTGACCAAAAAGGGTGAAGTGGGTACTGGTGTCAACCACGATCAAGCCGGTAACGCATACCGCAGAAGTGGAAGTGAAAAGAGCATCGATAAAATTAAATTCTGCTGTTGCTGCATTTGGTAATAACAATAGTCCTGCTCCTCCTAAGATGATCAGCAAGAAGCTTAGAATAAAAAGCTGAGCAGGGTTAAAAATGGCTCGATTTAGCTTAATCTTAAGGGTTGAGAATTCTCGAATGAATACCAATAACAGGGCTAAGTAAAGCCAGGCAGGTTCACTGAAAAAATCAAGGTATAAATTTTTACGGGCGAATTTAAGTGGATATAGCAGTAAGCTTAAAAAGAAAATAACACTGAATAAGTCAAAAATGAAAACCTGTAAAGAAGGTTTAGCCTTTTTTCGCAAGTAACGACTTACTGCAGAAATGATACCCACCACTAAGGTGCTTTGATACAATAGGTTCAGTTGAAACTCTTGATTCAGACTTTGGTCAAAGCCAAAATCATAGATCATGCCTACAAAGCTTGTAAAGCTCAGTAATAAGGGCAAATTCTTCAGGTAGGGTAGAAGTTGCTTAAAAATAGAACGTTCTTCCAAAAAAGTTTTTCTTTAAGGCAAATTTCCTCTTTTTAGTGAATTGGCAAGTTTTTAGCAAAAAAAAGTCCCCCGACTTAGTCGAGGGACTGCTTTATTAACAAATTTGCAATGCCATCATTATTTTGTGGCACCGACTTTGAATTTAACAGTAAAGTCATCATAAATCATTCGGTCACCCAGATCGTCAAAAAACTTTCCCGAGCCATACTTGATTTTGTAAAGTGTTCGATCGATGTCAGTTTCTCCGACAGCCACCAATTTGTTTCCTTCCATTTTAACGGTGGTTGGAACTTCTACTTTATGAGTTATCCCTTTAATGGTTAGATCTCCATGCACATGGTGTAAATCACCTTCTTTGTGTACTACTTTGTCAATATCTAGTTGTGCGGTAGGAAAGTCAGTAACACCAAAGAAATCTTCCGATTGCAAGTGCCCTAAAAGCTTGGCATTGGTTTCTTTATCGTCAATGTCCGTCACAACGATGGTATTCATATCAATGATTAGCTTTCCGCCAACAATTTTTCCATCTTCAACTTGAATAGAGCCGTCTTTAACACTTATTGTACCGGAATGTTGACCAGTAACCTTTTTCCCGACCCATTCAATGGCACTTAGTTTATTGTCTACTTTATATTCTCCGCCTCCGGGTCCATTGGCTAGAATGAAGGGCGTAATGCTTAATGCGATTAAAGTGTAAAATAATTTTTTCATGGTTTTAGAGTTTGATTTAATGAAACAAATATATGTAAATACATTTAATGTAAAGACATTTAAAACTTTTTCGTTTCTAGTGGTTATAATTTTTAATAATTGAACTTTGTATAGTGAACAAAGAAGTCACCAAAAAGATCATTCATATAGACATGGATGCCTTTTATGCATCTGTGGAGCAACTAGATAGGCCCGATTTAAAGGGAAAACCGCTAGCGGTAGGTGGCTCTCGTGAAAGAGGAGTAGTTGCAGCTGCAAGTTATGAAGCAAGAGCTTTTGGGGTGCATTCAGCCCTAGCTTCAAGCATAGCTGCAAGAAGGTGTCCCGATTTAATCTTTGTTAAGCCACGCTTTGAGCGTTACAGAGAAGTATCAAGTCAGATTATGAAGATCTTCAAACGTTACACTGATTTGGTAGAACCGCTTTCGCTCGATGAAGCTTATTTAGATGTAACCTATAATAAAAAGGGTTTGAAATCGGCCATTAAGATTGCCATGCTGATCAGGCAGGCAATTCAAAAGGAAATTGGATTGACAGCTTCAGCCGGAATCTCATTCAATAAGTTTCTAGCAAAAACAGCATCTGATTTGAATAAGCCCAATGGTTTAGCAGTAATCTTGCCAGAAGAGGCCATTGCTTTTATGCAGAAACTGAAGATCGAAAAGTTTCATGGTATAGGTAAAAAGACAGCTGAGAAAATGAAAGCACAAGGGATCTTTACCGGAGCTGACTTAATGCAATTGGACCGCAGTGAACTGATCCGTCGCTATGGCAAAGCAGGAAAGCATTATCATAACATTATCACCGCCAACGATCAAAGGCAGGTAAAACCCAATCGGATTCGTAAGTCTATTGGTGCAGAGAGTACCTTCTCAAATGATTTAACCCAAGAACAAGAATGGCTGGAACGCCTTGACCAAATTTTACAAAAGGTGGTGAAACGATTGCAAGAAAAGGGACGCAAAGGAAGAACCATTACCTTAAAGATCAAGTACCACGACTTTGAGATCAAAACCCGCTCTAAAAGTTTGGATCACTTTACCGATGATGCTGAAGAGATCTGGGAAATTGTGAAAGACCTTTTGCACCAACCGGACTTACCCAATCGAGGAGTGCGCCTCTTAGGCATCACCGTCTCTCAGTTAGATATTCGTGAGGTGGAAGCGGGAGGGCAGTTGACCTTACAGTTTTGAATGAAGAAGTATTTAAAGTTAAAAGTGCCTTAAGTTCTTAAAGTTAGAAGTTCTTAAAGTTGCTATTTTTTTAGTGAAACTGATTAATATAATACTAAGAGCCACCAGGGAGAAACGAATAAAATTGAAAAGAAAAGACTTTCGAAGAAACTCTGTGGCTTCTCGTTGTACTTTTTGCAAGAGCTTAAGGCTTAAGATATAAGTTATATCAAGGAGGGAAAACAGACAAAAGCCTATGCTCTAAAGTCTAAACTCTTTTCTTAGTTTCTGTTTTCAAGTTTTCATTTAATTTACCGCAAAGCGCTCAAAGGCTTTAGTTTAACCCTGAGAAACTCCGTGTCTTCTATGTACTTTGTGCAAGACTTTTGTCCTTAAGAGATAAGTTGAAACAGTATAAAGTCTACTTTCTAAAGTCTAAAGTCTAAAGTCTAAAGTCTAAAGTCTAAAGTCTAAAGTCTAAAGTCTAAGGTCTTTCTCTTGTTTCTGATTTCAAGTTTCTACTTTTCCTTTAACTTTTCTTCCAATTCAAACATTTCATCGCGTAAACGAGCTGCTTCCATAAAGTCCATTTCTTTGGCAGCTTTTTCCATTTCTTTTTTGGTTCGTCTAATGGCTTTTTCCAATTGCTCCTTGCTCATGTATTGCACGACAGGGTCAGCAGCCATGGCACTTTTGGCCTCTTCTTCACTGTAGGCCTTGGGCTCTTCTTTTCCATCTGCAGCTTTGGTTTGTCCTAAAATGCTAAACTTGTCTTTTTTCAAAGCAGTTGGGGTGATTCCGTACTTCTCATTGTAGGCCAATTGCTTTTCTCTTCTACGGTCGGTTTCATCCATGGTTTTTTGCATGGAACCGGTAATGGTATCTGCATAAAAAATTACACGACCGTTTACGTTTCGAGCTGCTCTTCCCGCAGTCTGGGTGAGGGAACGACCGGAACGCAGAAAACCCTCCTTGTCGGCATCCATTACCGCCACTAAAGAAACCTCCGGCAAATCCAAGCCTTCTCTTAAAAGGTTAACTCCTACCAATACATCGAATTCACCTAAGCGCAATCCTCGCAAAATTTGCACTCGATCTAAAGTGTCTACATCAGAATGTATGTAGCGTGTTTGTATGCCGTTCTTAGTAAAATACTTGGTTAATTCTTCCGCCATGCGCTTTGTTAGGGTGGTGACTAAGATTCGCTCATCCTTTTCAACTCGAATGGCAATCTCTTCCATCAAATCATCGACTTGGTTTTGAGTGGGACGAATTTCGATGATCGGATCTAACAAGCCTGTTGGTCGAATTACCTGTTCAACAAGCACACCTTCTGATTCTCTCAACTCATAATCTGCAGGAGTTGCAGAAACGTAAATTGTCTGATTTCTTAATGCTTCCCATTCATCAAACTTTAATGGACGATTATCCATGGCGGCAGGTAAGCGAAATCCGTACTCTACTAGATTGGTTTTTCGAGAACGGTCACCGCCATACATGGCGTTGACTTGTGAAACAGTAACATGACTTTCGTCCACCACCAATAAATAATCATCGGGAAAATAGTCCATCAAGCAGAAGGGGCGAGTGCCCGGGGCCCGATTATCGAAATAACGAGAATAGTTTTCTATACCTGAGCAGTAGCCAAGCTCTTTCATCATTTCTAGGTCGTAAAGCGTGCGTTCCTCTAATCGTTTGGCCTCTAAGGGTTTGCCGATCTCTTTAAAATAGTCCACTTGTTTTACCATGTCCTGCTGAATTTGCCAAATTGCATCATTCATACGGTCTTTAGTAGTGACAAAGAGATTAGCTGGGTAAATATTCAGAGAGTCAAAACGTTCGATGGTGTTACCGTTGTAAGGATCAAAAGAACGGATATCTTCAATTTCATCACCAAAAAAACTGATGCGATAGGCAATGTCGGCATAGGCCGGAAAAATGTCCACCGTGTCACCTTTTACGCGAAATTTCCCTCTTTCAAAGTCGGTGTGGGTTCGAGAGTAAAGTGCTGCTACGAATTTGTGCAGTAATTTATTCCGACTGATCAATTCCCCTTTTTTGATGTGGGTGACATTTTGCTTAAAATCAGAAGGATTAGAAATACCGTAAATGCACGAAACTGAAGAAACCACAATTACATCCCGTCTTCCTGAAAGCAGGGCAGAGGTGGCACTCAGTCTTAGTTTTTCAATTTCGTCGTTGATGGAAAGGTCCTTTTCGATGTATGTATCGGAACCTGGTAGATAGGATTCAGGTTGGTAATAGTCGTAATAAGAGACGAAATACTCTACCGCATTCTTCGGAAAAAATTGTTTGAACTCTCCATATAATTGGGCTGCCAAGGTTTTGTTATGACTCAAAACCAAAGTCGGTTTCTCCGTCTGTTGAATCACATTAGCCACTGTAAAGGTCTTTCCTGAGCCGGTCACGCCCAAAAGGGTTTGTGCACGGTCTCCCGCATCAACTCCTTCTACCAATTGTTGAATTGCTTGCGGTTGATCGCCGGTGGGTTTGTAATCTGAGGTGAGTTCAAATTTCATGGAGTAAAAATACGAGGAAGCCTTTAGCTTCTTGAATTTCAATACGGCTCTTTATCAATTTTTAAGCAATTCAAGTCTTTCTTTATTTGCTCTAAAATAAAGCGTTAACTTTGGTAGAATCGAAAATGAAAATAATGGATTTACGAGCGGAAAAATTAGACCTTATTCAGTGGATGGCTCAGTTATCAGATGAAAAAGTCATTCGTAAGATCAAAGCGCTAAGGAACGAAAAGTTAGATGACTCAATTCTAACAGAATCCCACAAATCAATCTTAGAAGAACGTATAGCCAATCACGAAGCCAATCCTGAAAGCGGCAGTTCTTGGGAAGAAGTGAAGCAAAGAGTTACTTCCAAGTAATTGAAATATAAATTAATAATAAAGCCAAAGGCAGAAGAAGATCTTCAGTCTGCTTTCGATTGGTATGAAGAGCAACAAAGTGGATTGGGAGATTCTTTTCTCCATCAAATCGACCTAGCATTTGAGCAAGTTCTAAATAACCCTAAGGTCTTCCAAGAGCGATATAAAGAAGTTCGGATAAACTTTACAGATCAATTTCCTTTTGGAGTACATTACAAAGTAGAGTCAGAAAAAGTGATTGTATTGGCGATACTTCATAGCGCTAGAGATCCAAAGAACTGGAAAACATAAAAAGATCAAGCTAATTACTTTAAGTTATCTAAGGTAAAGAGAGAGGATATTTTAGTTTTGTTGGCTTCTTCATTCACTGCTAATAATTTTAAGTTTGCTAATCGACGTAAGTATAGCGTCAGCTAATCTTTGATGATAATCAGAGTCTTGCAATTTATTGCGATCGTTTTCATTACTTAAGTATCCACATTCGAGCAAGATGGCGGGACAGTCAGCGGTTTTTAGGAGAAAAAAAGGAGCAGGTAGGAAATTCAACTTTTCACCCATTGCATTGCTAAAGTTTTGTGCAAACTTTTCAGCAACAAAATAGTTGGGGAGGGTGTCCTCCATCGTCAATTGGTTAGAGAAGAAAACCTCTATTCCTTGTTTACTCTTGTATTGCTCATTATCGGAATGAATGCTATTGATGTGTAGGTTCAAGTAGAAATCAGCTTGTGTTGTTTTTTGCAACTTGGCTCGCTCATCCAGTTCCATGAACTGATCTGAAGATCGGCTGAAGATCAATTCAATATTGTAGTCTTTTGCTCTTCGCTTTATGGCTTCACTGAGCTGAAGTACTAAGTCTTTTTCTTTTAACTCTCCATAGGTAACTCCATGGTCTTTTCCACCATGACCTGGGTCAATTACCACTACCATTGGCTTTTCTTTTGGAGCGTATTGAAAAGCGCTGAGGGTAACAAAAGTAGCGGTAGTAAGCGCAAGTAGGTTTGCTTTCCAAAATCTGTTTTGAAGTGAAACTTTTTTATTCATCATGATCATTCGGTTTTTAAGTTTAGGGAAACTAAAACTGCTCGTTAAATTTTTTGCAGGCTTAGCTTGAGCTAGTTCTAAGATTAGGTTTTGGTAGTTTTTAAGGTTTAACTGTTTACTACAAGCCTCATCGGCTAGGTATTCGTGATTTTGTTTGCTCGCTTTTGCAAACAGCCAAATCAGAGGATTAAACCAAAAGACAATTTTTAGCAGTTCAAAAAATAAGTTATCAAAACTGTGTCCTTGTTTTCGATGAACACTCTCGTGCAATAGGATAGTTTCTAAGTTGACTGCATTTTGCAGCAATTCTGGATTAATAAATAGATAGTGAAAGAAGGAAAATGCACCTTTTTGTTCTTTCAAAGTGATGAGCGTAAAGCCCGCCATTTCCTGAGAAGCTTGCCTAGCCGAGCGGAAGAGCGAAGTAAGTTGAAGCATCAAACGCCCCAAAAGTAAAACAGCGCCTAAAAAATAAGTTGCCAAGATGAGGTTTTGAAGCAAATTTGATTGTGGTTTTACAATCATGCTACTTCGACCTATAGAGCTAGTAGTTGCATTACTTTCAAGAAGCTGTTCGGTTTGAGTGATGAGATTATGCTCCTGCTTAAGCTCAAGACCAAAATCAAAGTTTATTGCGGGCAAGAGAAGAGCTAAACACAGACTTACCACTAAATAAAAACGGTTAAACCGAAACCAATTTTCATTTTTCAGCAAGAGTTGATAGCAGGCATAAAAAAGTCCGGTTCCTAAAACGGAGAGCAGCAGGTAACTAATCATCTTGGTCGATTTTTTGGTCAATAATTCGCTTGAGTTCTTTGAGCTCTTGCTGACTTAGGTCAGTTTCTTCAGCAAAGAAACTTGCCAATTTAGCCGCTGAGTTATTGAAGAAGTTTTGGCTTATTTTTTTCAAATGTTCCCCGAAATACTTCCGTTTCTCAAGCAATGGATAGTAGTGTTTGTCTCTTCCTACCTTATCATAGGCAAGTACATCTTTATCACACAAACGTTTTAGTAAAGTAGAAATGGTGGTGTAAGCCGGCTTAGGATCTTCATAAGCATTTACTATGTCTTTCATGTAGGCCTTTTTTAGTTCCCACATGTACTTCATTAACTCTAATTCAGCCTCAGTTAATTTTTTCATTACTACAAAAATAGTAATAAAAACTATATTTATAGTAATAGGCTATTTTTTGTTGAAAGCCCTCATCTCCTCCCAAGTCCAAAAGCGTTTGGGTTCAACACTTTGGTAAGCAGCAGTAAGATACCCCAAAACCTTTGCCTTGAAGGTCTCTTTTGAAATGCTCGAGGAGTAGATGTCTCGTCGGTAGGGCTGGTCAAAACGGTCGGCTTTACTTAAGTTTTCTGCTTCCAAACGCAATATGGGGCCGGTGTCCGTGATCTTGTCCACCGACCAATGGTAATTGCTCTTTTCAATTCTATTTAAGCTCTCCGCCAAGGGTTTTAAGTTCACTCTTGGTAGGGTAGGTCGGCTGGCAATATCAATCCAAGTGGTGTATTTACATTCTAGCTCGTAACGATTATCTTCCAACAAGCTCAAAACCATATCGGTGCCGTAGCTATCTGAAAAAGCTGCATAATAATGAATTGGTTGAGGTACTTCTTGGACGAGTAACATTAAAGCTTTGTGGATTTCTCTTTTGCCTTTCGTTTTCAAAAGCTTTACATCGCTTACTACCCGACTAATTTCCTCTTCCCAATCTGATTTAAATTTCTCTGGTTTTTGTAAAACCTCTGGAAAGGTTTCTAAGAAATAGTCAAACTTCTGCACGCAAAGCTTCATTTCTTCTTTTTCTCCAAAGGGACGATAAAACTTTTCGCTCTCCACTTTATTCATCCAGCAACAAAGCTTTAAAGCGTATTCACTGTTAGTATCCTCAGGTTTATATTCTCGAAAGTCCCCAATCAGAGCCATCTCTCTTAAAACCGGATCATACTTTTTCGCTAATTTAGGATGAAGCAAAGCAAAAACACCTACAAAACCATCAATGTCGAAATGATTAGCTGAAACATACTGACTTTCTAAGCCGGAAAAGTTAGCTTGTAAGGCATTTAATACAATTTCGCCAGAAGTGTCTGCCGCAATCTCAGTGTGTTGGTTAGCACCTTTCCAATGTGATAAGACCAAAGCTTTTGGGTGCAAGGCATCAACAATTATGCTCTTGCTTGCATCCATTTTGGAAAAAGAAATAAATTGTCTCAAATTTCTTAGCTTATTAGTATACTTGAATGCAAATTAAGCTTAAATGTTTAGAGATATCTTGAAAGAAGCAAATTCCCAGTCTAAGTATGGTTTTCGATATCGGGGACTTGAAACTTCAAGGATAGAAAACTTAACAGATGCGGTATTTGCATTTGCGATTACCCTTTTGGTTATTGCTTCTGAAGTGCCGAATTCTTATGTAGAGTTACAGGCATCCATGTATGATTTTATTGGCTTTATTTTTTGTGCATTATTGATCTTTGGGATATGGAACAACCATTTCAACTTTTTTAAGCATTACGGTCTTCAGGATAAGTTGACTAAATCGTTGAATTTTATTTTCATTTTCGTCCTGCTGTTCTATATCTATCCGCTCAAATATCTTTTTTCTTTTTTGGGTTCAGCAATTCTAATCAATATTCTGCAAACTTATTCCTATAATTCTCCGGCTATGCAACTAGCTCTGCAAAAAACCACAGAAGCCAATATGAGCACCGATCAGTGGGCTGATTTGATGGTACGGTTCAGTTTAGGCTTATTTTTTATTTACCTTATTCTTTTTCTGATGCATTACAATGCGCTTAGAAAAAAGGAAATGCTGAAGTTAAACCAGCTTGAAGTCTTTGAGACAAAAGCATTTATGTCAGCCTTCTTTTACCTGATCATTGTGACCCTAGTTAGTATGAGCATAGTTTGGTTAGGAGGCGGAGCTTATGCACCGCATGCAGGATTTAGTTACCTTAGCATTCCGCTTGTTCTTCCCATTTTAAGGGCTTACCAAAAACGTAAGATCAAACGTAATTATACAGCTTTTTCACAAAAACAAGATTTCTAATTTTTAATATAAAAGATCATCATGAAAAAAGGAATTTCTATCCTATTAAGTCTTTTTTTAAGTCTTTCACTAGTAAAAGCCAAAGAGGGCATGTGGTTGCCCATGTTATTAAAGAGCTTGAACGAAAGTGAAATGCAAAGTATGGGTCTGAAGCTAAGTGCAGAGGATATTTACAGTGTCAATCAATCTAGTTTAAAAGATGCTGTAATTTCCTTTGGTGGTTTTTGCACCGGAGAAGTGATCTCTGATCAGGGATTGATCCTGACCAATCATCACTGTGGTTATGGTCAGATCCAATACCACAGTTCGGTTGAAAAGGATTATTTGACCAATGGTTATTGGGCGATGAAGCCTGCTGACGAACTCCAAAATCCCGGATTAACAGCTACTTTTATTGTTCGAATGGAGGATGTCACAGCGGCTGTTCTTGAAGAATTGAGTGATACCTTAACTAAAAAAGAGCGTGAAGCGGAGATCAGAAGTCGAATCAAGAGCATTACAGAAGGAGCAGTAGAAGGGACTCATTATGAGGCTTACATCCGACCCTTTTTCTATGGCAATGAATATTATATGTTCATTACCGAGACCTTTAAAGATATTCGCTTGGTTGGTGCACCACCTTCTTCAATCGGTAAGTTTGGCGGAGATACCGATAATTGGATGTGGCCCCGACATACGGGAGATTTTTCTTTGTTCAGAATCTACGCCGATAAGGATAATAAACCTGCTGAGTACAGCGAAGACAATGTGCCTTACAAGCCCAAGCATTATTTTCCCATTTCTATGGAAGGGGTAAAGAAGGGCGACTTTACTATGGTATATGGATTTCCCGGAAGGACACAAGAATACCTATCCTCATACGCCATAGAGCAGATTAAAGAAGAGATCAATCCCGCTCGAATTAGCATTAGAGAAAAGGCATTAGAAATAATGGATAAGCATATGAAGGCTGATGATACGGTTAGAATTAAGTATGCCTCAAAGTACGCTAGAGTGAGTAACTATTGGAAAAAGTGGATGGGAGAAAACAGAGGGTTGCAGAAAGCAGATGCCATAGAAATGAAGCAAAAACAAGAAAGGGCTTTTCTTGAAGCCACTAAAGGCATGGAGCAATACCAAGGTTTGATGCCTGCCTTTGAAAAACGTTATCAGGCTATAGAGCCTTACGCGCAAGCAAGAAGTTATTTTGTGGAAATTCCTTACCGTAAACTTGAAATGATTGGACTAGCGGCAAGTTTTAGAAAGGCGGTTGAAAACATTAAAGACAAAGAGATGAGCGATGAAGCCAAACAGGCTGAAGTAGACCGTTTGAAGAAAAAGGTGAAGGCACACTTTAAAAATTTTGATTATGCCACTGATCTTGAGTTAGCTGTTGAGCTATTGAAGAAATACGTAAAAGAGCTAGATGATGCTTTTGTACCCAAAGACTTGCTTAAAAACAAGGATAACATTGAAGGCTTTGTAACGAAGGTTTACGAAAACTCTATTTTCAACAAAGAAGAAGAGTTGGATTTCTTTTTAAAGAAATTTAACCGTGGTAGTGCCAATAGGGTTAAGACCGATCAGGGATGGAAACTGATGAAGGGCTTTTACGATATGTACTATAATGAGATTAGACCTGAATACAGCGATTTATCCAGCGAGATCGACTCTTTGAGTAAGCTTTATGTAAAAGGTTTACGAGATCATGTAGAGGGGAGATATTATCCTGATGCCAACAGTACTTTGCGCCTAGCTTATGGCGAAGTAGATGACTACGAACCTGCTGATGGGGTAGAGTATACGCACTTTACCACCACTGAGGGCATACTTCAAAAATACGACCCATCTAATGTTGACTTTGACCTACCTGACCGTCTAGTAGAATTGATCAAAGCAGGAGATTATGGTCAATACAAAGATGATGAAGGACATATGCCTGTTTGTTTTACAGCCTCCAATCACACTACAGGTGGTAATTCAGGTAGCCCCGTGCTTAATGCTAAAGGGGAATTGATTGGTTTGAACTTTGACCGAAATTGGGAAGGTACCATGAGTGATATCACTTATGATATTGACCAATGCCGCAACATTTCTGTGGATATTCGCTATGTACTTTTTGTAGTAGATAAATTTGCCGGAGCAGGGCATTTGGTTAAGGAAATGAAATTGGTACATAATTCACAAGAAAAATAAAACGATTGAAGACAAAGAAAGAGATTGTAGACAATTGGTTGCCGCGTTATACCGGAACACAGCCCGAGGAATTTGGAGATTACATTTTACTGACCAATTTTGGCAATTATGTCCGCATGTTTGCCGAGGAGTTTAAAGTTCCCATTAAGGGAGAACAAAATCCCATGCAAACAGCCACAGCAAATGGCATTACCATTATAAATTTTGGAATGGGTTCCGCCATGGCTGCAACCGTAATGGATTTACTCTCGAGTATTATGCCCAAGGCGGTTTTGTTTTTAGGTAAATGCGGTGGATTAAAGAAGAAAACCCAATTGGGTGATGTGATCCTTCCTATTGCCGCTATCAGGGGAGAGGGAACATCAGACGACTATATGCCTCCAGAGGTTCCGGCATTGCCTTCCTTCCGTTTGCAACGTTCTGTATCATCTATGATCAAAAAGCATGAATTAGATTATTGGACTGGAACCGTTTACACCACTAACCGAAGAGTTTGGGAGCATGATGAGGAGTTTAAAGATTATCTTAGGGAGGTTCGGGCTATGGCTATTGATATGGAAACGGCAACCATTTTTTCAGTTGGCTTTGTCAATAAAATACCCCATGGTGCCTTATTGCTAGTTTCTGATAACCCTATGATTCCCGACGGAGTGAAGACTGCAGCAAGCGACCAAAAGGTTACGAAACATTTTGTAAATCACCATTTGCAAATTGGTATAGATGCGCTTCTGGAATTGAGAGAAAGCGGTGAATCAGTGAAGCATTTGCGTTACGAAAGCGAATGATTGTTGGCAGTTGAGAGTCATTTCTTAGACTCGACCTGGTCAATCTCTAATACACCTTACACAGAAGCCAGATGCTTTCTGAAATTCAATTCGGTATAGGTCGCCATTGGAAAAGTACATGTTTCTAAACCAAGCATAATCTGAACCATTTTCAGTTGAGGACCACCAATAGCCTCCAGTGCGCCAATCTTCAAAAGAACCACCTGTAGCTCTAAATCCACCGCCTAAGCCGGAAAAACCAAACTCATTAGTTGCTGCAGCGTTGGGACTTTTCCAGTGGGTAGTATCGGTAGCTTTGAGTTTCCCACCTGCAACCGGTCGGCCACCTAAAAAATTGCTTAGTGCGGTCCATTCAATGTCAGAAGGAAGGTGCCAACCCTCAGGGCAAATACCTTGCACCCGATTGGAGAGTTCAGGATCCCTAACACCACCGATGGTAGCAGCTGCAAAATTGTAGAGTACACCATAATCCATGTAAAATTGACTTCTCTTAGCGGCGTTTGTGTCGGTGCCTTGGTAACCGTATACGTAGTAAAGCGGTTTTTTCAAAGAGCTTGAATCAGAGCCTACCACAGCAGGCAAGTATTTCAAATTCTCCTGCATCCAAACTTGTTCGCCTATTGTTATAAAAGTATATCGATTACCGTCTCTGCTGTCTACAAATGAATTTTTAGTAGTGTGAGTGATTGAAGTATCTTGAGCTGTCTGGTTTGAGTTGGTTCTGGTAATCAATAGCTCGTCATCTTCCTCTTCTTTACATGAAAAAAGAAGCAAAACGGCTAAAGAAAATAAGGGAAGTAGTTTGAAAATTTTTGAATGGTGAAGGATTCTAATCATTTCAAGACTTTTAGTTGGTTAAAATTAGGACATTATAATGACTTCCAATTAGGCCTACAAATGGCTAGTTCAATTAGTTCAAAGTAAGCCGATAAGAGCTGTTAGTTAAATACTTTGGTTAATAAGAAAGAAAGTCAAAACTTAATTAGTTCTTTAATCAAAGTCAATGGGTTGTTTGAATTTCTAAGCAAGCCTGTCTTTATTGCCTTAATTCGTTGAAAAGTACTTTTCCTTCAAATTCCAATTTAGAAATGTGT
The DNA here is from genome assembly GCA_913056345.1 of uncultured Flavobacteriales bacterium. GTDB lineage: Bacteria > Bacteroidota > Bacteroidia > Flavobacteriales_E > Vicingaceae > CAJXMH01. Next base: position 78,928 of record CAJXMH010000002.1, read on the forward strand.
TTGATTTGATTGTCCCAATCAAGTGGAGTCCAGTAATCAGGGTATTTTACAACTATTTTTTCTCCTATCAATTTTTTCTCAAGCTCCTTCAGCTTTAGGTCGTTTTCTAGACCTCGGTTAATGTAAAACCTACGACTGGTATTCTTCATCTTGAAAATGATATCGTTTCCTTTATTGCTGTGAATACTTGCAACAATCCCTTCTTCTGTTATTGCATGCTCTTCAGACACAATAGGAACTGGACGGAAGATTAATACAAAGGCAATGAAAGCAAAAATGCCGCTTGTAATCAGGACATACTTGATTGTTTTTTCGTTTTTCATAGGTTGGTTTGACTTAATCAGTAAACGCAACGGTTTAGCTGTTCAAGTATTGTTTAATAGTCCAACACCGTATGCTGCTCAATCAAAAGGCTATAATTCAAAAAATAATTGGAACTAATTTTTCTTTGGGGTGTAGAGAATAATCAGTTGAAGCACAATACCGAGCAAGAGTAGGATGTAAATTTCAATCTGAGAGAATAGTTCAACATTTTCAAGTGCTTTACTAGCTAAAAATTTCTGCTGTTTTCCTTCTTCAACTTGTTCTGTAGCTAATTCACCTAATTGGGTATTTATATCGGCGAAAATTTCTTCACATTTTTCGGTGTATAGCGTGTCTTTTTTGTTCAACCTTTTCTCTAACTTAATTAGGTCATCATGATCTCTTCGAAGTCGCTTTAAGATCAGTTCTTCTTTTTCAGTAGATTCTATGCGGTTAAAGCTTTCAAGCAATTCACTTATTTTGGTGTTGATTGCTTGATTTTTATTCTGTAAATAGTTGGTATCGTTTAAGGCGTAAGCCAATTCTTTTTTATGAAACTTCAGGCTGATCTCAAGCAATAGTTCTTTCGCTAATAGCCTGTCATTGTAGATGTTATCTACAGATTGTTCAACGCGTTTAAAATTGTTTTTATCAATTCGGTTGGTGGCAAGTACTAGCAGAAAAACACCGAGTATCCCAAGCACCCATTTTACTTTGTTGAAAAGGTTCATATTTTAATTTTTTGTTCTTTTTTGTATCTGGCTTATCCTTTATAAAATAAGGCTAAAAGGAAATACTAAGGTAGCGAAATGGCTTGAAATACCGATTACTAATTTTGCATTAAGCCAACATATTGAGGTCTTAATTTCCTGAGTTGTTTATGTTTTCTTGTAATACTTTATCAATATGAGCAGCTTCAGCTGGCTTTTCGAAATAGGCAAGGATGATCTTATTGTCTAATGCTTTTTGCATTTCGTCGTTTATCGTATAGCTTGATAGCACAAAGTATTTTTTAGTTTCAAATCTTTTTTGAGCTTCTTGAATAAATTCCATACCCGACATACCGGTCATTTTTAAATCACTGATAATTAATTCTATTTCAGCTTTTTCTTCTAAAATGGAAAGGGCTTCGTGACCACTTTCTGCAGTAATCACCTCATACTTTTTATCTAAAATTCTTTTAAGAATCAAAAGATTGATGGGCTCGTCATCTACATATAAGACTTTCTTTCTTTCCTTCATTAATCAATCTTTGGTAGTTTCAACCTTACTTTAGTTCCTTTATTTGGAATGGAAGTAAGTTTAATACTTCCATTGTGCTTTTCTATTATGGTGTGCGTAATATATAATCCCAGACCGGTTCCTTTGCCAGGCTCCTTTGTAGTGAAAAATGGATCCAATACCTTTTTTAGGTTTTCTTTATTGATGCCAGAACCGTTGTCTTTAAAAGTAAGAACAAGGGTGCCTTTAACTAATTGAGATGTAATTTTAATTTTACCGTTTTTGTCAATTGCATCTATTGCATTTGAAAGCACATTAAGTACAGCCTGATGTAGTTTACCGTAATTTCCTCTAACTTGGTTAGCTTGTGATGAGAGGTTTAGTTCAATGTCAATTCTTCCTTTGAACTTATTTTCTAACATCAACAAGCAGTCATTTATAATTTTTTTCAAATCGCAAAGCTCATCATAGTTGTCATTGCTTCTACTGAATAGATTTAAGCCTTTGACAATTTGAGTAGCTCGATCTGTTCCCGACTTAATCCAACTAAGGTATTCTTTTAACTCCTCTTTAATGAGTGTATTATCATCTTTCAGGTGTTCGGAAATAGCTGAATGAGCGCCAACAATATAATTCAAGGGGTTATTAAGCTCATGGGCTACTCCCGCGGTAAGTGTTCCAAGAGATGCCATTTTTTCTGATTGAATCAGTTGGTTTTGAGTAGCCTTTAGTTCATCTAAGGCTTTCTTGTATTCTTCGGCAAGCTTCATTTCGTTTGTCACATCCCAATTTGTTCCATATACACGAGTAGGCTTCCCATTCTTGTTACGCTCAACCTTTCCTTTAGCTTTAATGTGTGACACCTTCCCATTTTCAGGATGAATAATTCGAAAAACTGTGTCTAATGGCTTAATGCCCTCTATGGCCTGTTCCAGCTCTTTTACTGTTCGATCCTTATCCAGAGGATGTAGGCTTGTTTCCCAAGCATTATAAGCTCCCGAAAATCTGGACTTGTCTATACCGTAAAGACGATACATAATATCATCCCAATATAATACATCGTTTATCAAGTCCAATTTCCACACACCTGAATTTGCGTGATTGGCGGCTTCCCAATATAGGTTGAGTTCTTCAGAAACTTTCAAAATATCTTTGGTTCTCTCTTCCACTCGATCTTCTAAGTGAGCTGTCAATTCTTTTAATGCTTGCTCCGCTTCTTTTTGTTTTGTAATATCAATAGCAATACTATCCCAAATAACGCTCCCATCTCTTTGCTTTTTCGGGCTTCCTTTAGATGAAATCCATTTCATTCTATTACCTGGCAGCTTTATTCTATATTCATAGCTCCATATGGAAAGTTCTTCAGCAGATTTTTGAATTGATTTTAAGAAACCTCCAAGGTCATCATCATATACGTTATCCCAAAGCAGCGAATTGTCTTTCATCGCATCTTTAGCTGACACTTCATAAATTTCTTCTATACCCTTACTGATGTAAAGCAATTCATCAGTTCCGTCAGGAAATAGTTGATACCTTATGACAGCGCCCGGAAGATTCTCGGCTATGTTTTGATATTGTTGCTGACTTTTCTGCAATTTCTCTTCAGCTTCCTTCTGTTTTGTTATGTTTAGTAAAACTCCATTGTGAATGACATTGCCATATTTATCTAGGTTACCATAAGATTGGCCCTTTAGCCAAACAACTTTACCGCGCTTATTTAATGCTCTTAATTCCTTTGACCATACAGCTTTGTCTTGTTTTGCTTTCAAGATCGATCTCATAGTGCTTTCATAATCATCTGGGTGTATTCTTGAGAATAGAAAGTCGGGGCTCTTCATTTTTGATTTACTAAAACCTAATAGGTTACTAGTTCTATCATTGGCATATGGAATACTAAAAGAGCCGTCTTTGTGGAATACAAATTGATATATCATTCCCGGAATTGCATCCGTGATTTGCTGAAGTTGCTCTTGAGTCTCACGTTTTTCCCTTTCAATTGCTTTTCGCTCAGAAATGTCTTGAAATACCCCTGAAAGAGAATGAAATTTACCATGGTTTAATTTTACTTCACCTTTTGCGTAGACCCATTTTTGATTTCCCTTTGCGGTGATTATTCTTGCTTCAAACTCGAAAGGACTACCATGATTAATAGCAGCGTTTACTGCTTTTTTAACCATTTCACGGTCATCAGGATGATAGAACTCTATCCCATTATCAACAGTAGAAACGAAATCATAAGGCACTTCATGAATATGATACATTTCTTTAGTCCATGAAGTATGTTTCATGTCTTTTTTAATCTCCCATCCACCAACTTTTGCAATCTCACCTGTCTTGTTTAAAAGGGTTTCATTCTCTTTTAAAACTTCTTTGATTAACTTTTCTTCGGTGATATCTTGACCAAGCCCAAACATATAGGATGGTTCTCCTTTTTCATCAAATGTCACCTCGCCATCAACTTTTACCCATCTTACTTCACCGTCCTTCTGTCTTATGATTCGATGTTCTATATCGTAAGGAAGCTTTTTTTCAATTGCTTTCCGTATCGCTTCATTGATCAAAGGGATGTCATCAGGGTGTGCTAATTCCATCAAGGTCTCTTTGTTTACCGATAGGTGCTCAACTCCATGTACAATGTGCCAGTTCTTTGAAAAAGTCCAAATATCCTTTTTAATATCCCACTTCCAAGAACCTTGATTTGATAATCGCTCTGCTTTATTTATTAAATTTTCTTTTTCTGCGAGTTCCTTTTTTAAGGCTGCCAATTCAATCCTTAAGTCGTCAATCGTCATAGATACTATGTTTGGTATTGCTTAAAATCAAAAGCAGTACGAAAGGTTAATCTTTTTGTTGCCTACAATCGGTAAATTAGGGCTTTTTATCAATAACTTTTTCTAAGGCTTGACCTTTTTTGCTTTTATCAAAGGTTCCATCGGCAAAGGCTAAATGCCCGTTCACAAAAGTATGGCTCACTTTACTGTGAAATGTCGTTCCTTCTAAAGGTGACCAACCACATTTGTATAAAATGTTCTCCGAACCCACAGTCCATTCCTGATCCAAGTCTACCAAACATAGGTCTGCCTGATAACCTTCCCGCAGAAAACCTCGATTTTTAATGCTATAAAGTATCGCCGGATTGTGGCACATTTTTTCTACCATTTTTTCCAAGCTTATTTTTCCTTCCCGGTGAAACTCCAACAGGCAGTTCAAACTGTGTTGCACTAAAGGTGCTCCAGACATACTCTCAAAATAAGGTTTGTCTTTTTCTTCCCAAGCATGGGGAGCATGGTCGGTAGTGATCAAGTCAATGCGGTCATCTAAAAGGGCTGCTAACAAGCCCTCTTTGTCTTTTTGAGTTTTAATAGCCGGATTCCATTTTATTCGTTTGCCCAATCGTTCATAGTCCGCATCGGTAAACCACAAATGATGCACTGAAACTTCAGTAGTGATTTTTTTGTCTTTCAGCGGAATGTCGTTGCGAAAGAATTCAGTTTCAGCAGCTGTAGTAAGGTGAAGAATGTGTAAACGGGCATTGTGCTTCTTAGCTAGTGCTACTGCATTCTTAGTAGCTTCATAACAGGCCTTTTCAGAGCGAATGATAGGATGATACTTGACCGGTACATCTTCACCGTATTTTTCTCGGTAGATCTCCTCATTTTTCACTACTTCACTTTCTTGTTCAGAGTGAATGGCCACTATGGCTTCGCAATTCGCTAGTAGTTTTTCCAGCATTTCCGGCTTGTCGGCTAAAATGTTTCCCCGATCGCTGAAGTAGAGTCCATCATCAGAAACGGCTAAAAGACCAGAGGTATCCAGTTTTAAAACCTCATCCATATTACGCTCATTTACTCCTAAAAAGAAACCGTAATTGGCTAATGACTTGTCTGCCGCCAAACGGTACTTTTCTTCTAAAACTTCCATGCTCAGCACATTGGGATTTGTATTTGGCATGTCAATAAAAGAAGTAACCCCTCCGGCTAAAGCTGCCTTACTTTCACTATTTAGGTCTGCTTTATGGGTAAAACCGGGTTCCCGAAAATGCACCTGTCCATCAATTATTCCGGGCAATAGCAGTTTTCCTTTAGCCTCAATGGTCCGATCGGCCTGAACCTTAATTTGAGGTGCTATTTTAGCAATCGTTTCGCCTTCGATCAGAAGGTCGGCAACAAAGCTTTTTCCTTCATTTACTAGGGTAGCTTGTTTGATCAGGGTAGTTGATTTCATAGGTAAATGATTTGAAATTCAAAAGTAAGTTTCAAGAAGGAGAAGCGCAGCATTTAAAGAGAGATTATCTCAACATCAATTCTGCTAATTCTTCTCCCACCAAACTGCCGATTGCTACCCCCATGCCGCCCAAACGAACCCCACAAAAAAGTGTGGGACCAAGGGCTTTAATTAGCGGATATTTAGCGCTACCCACTCCCATCGTACCAGCCCATCGGTAATCAATAGTAAAATTTTGCCCTGGCAGGAGCTGTTCTTCTAAAAGTCGGTTTAACTCATTTTGGATCAAGCTAGTGGTTTCCATCTGTTCGGTTTGTTCTGCTTCAAAGTCTAAATTTCGGCCGCCACCTAACAAAACCCGCTCTCCCACATTTCGGAAGTAATAATAGCCCTGTTCAAAGTGATGTATGCCTTGCCATTTGAGATTGGGCAGGAGAGAGGTGACCACTACTTGCGTCCTGGCTGGCTTTACCTCTTCTTTCAGAAAACGAGCTGCCAAGCCGTTGGTGCAAAGTCCGATCTTTTCTGCTTTTAAAGCTCCGAATTGAGTTTTCACCTGATTGACTTCGATTTGCTTTACTTCAATCCCAAAAAGTAGTTTAACTCCCATGTTTTGGGCCTTCGACTGAAGCGCCTGCATCATTCGATCAGGTTCTAACTGTGCTTCCGCTGCATGGGAGATAGCCTTTGTAAAGCCTATGAAACCACTGTCCTCACAATAAGCAGCCTGTGTTTTAAAAGTCTGCTTCATCCCGCAGATCGGCTCAAGCTGTTGGTTCAAATAAGTCAACTGATCCAAGCAGTTCTCGTAAGTATGTTTTTCTTTTTGAGAAAAGATCTCATGGGCGCCCAAAGCTTTATAGTGAAGCGCCTCATCGCCTAAACGTTCTCTGAGTTTTTGCAAGCCCCGATAGCGTTTTTCTACCGTAGCAAATACTTCTGCTTCACTTTGGTGTTCTAAATCATCTAATAATTCTGAAGGACTGCCGATGCAAGCAAAACCGGCGTTCTTGGTAGATGCACCATTGGGTAAATAGCTTCTTTCTAGCACTACTACCTTGGCTTTGGGTTGCTTTTCTTTGATTTCGATCGCGGTGGAAATCCCACTTATTCCGGCTCCAATGATCAAAAAATCGATTCCTTCGGTAAAAGTTCGCTTTTCCCAGTAACTCAGCGCTTCGAAGTTCATACTTTTGCTCGATTACTCTTTCTTCGGTACAGGAAATCCACGATCACGCATCAAAGCTTCAATGCTAGCATCACGGCCTCTAAAATTGCGATAAGCTTCTGCCGGGTCAATGGCATTTCGAGGAGCAAATAGGTGCTCTACCAACTTTTTTGCCAAATCTTTATCGTAAAAACCACCGGGAGCTTCAGCAAAAGCTTCGGAGGCATCAGAAGTTAATACATCGGCCCACATGTAACCGTAATAGGCAGTGGCATAACCTTCGCCTGAGAAAACATGGCCAAATTGAGGCGTGCGATGACGCATGGGTAGCTCCTCAGGCATCTTCATGGCAGCTAAAGTTTCCTTTTCAAATGTGGCCACATCAAGCTCTTCCGGATCTGCCAAGTGTAACTTCATATCCATTAAGGCGGAAGCCAAATATTCGGTGGTTGAAAAGCCTTGATTAAAAGTGGCAGCCTTCTTGATCTTAGCCACTAAGGCTTTTGGCATGGGTTCCCCAGTTTCATGATGTACCAAAAAGTTATTGATCACCGAGTCGGTTGATAACCATCTTTCTAATAGTTGAGATTGAAATTCAGTGTAATCCCTAACTCCACTATTTAAAGTCGGGTAGGTGACGTCTGCTGCAAAAAAGTGCAGGGCATGACCGAATTCATGGAAAAAGGTCGTTGCATCATCCCAGGAGATTAGCAAGGCTTCTCCTTCTGCTGGTTCAACAAAATTGGAATTGTTAGAAGCCAATACATTGGTTTGACCGCCTAATTCCTGATAACTTCTGTATGTTGTAGCCCAAGCACCCGAGCGTTTACCTTCTCTAGCATAAGGGTCTAGGTACCAGAGGCCAATGTTTTTTCCGCTCGACTTTTCATTTACTTCCCAAACTTCAACATCCTCATGAAATACTGGTACTTTGCCTTTTTCTAAAGCTTTAAACTCATAGTTGAATAATTTACCGGCCACGTAAAACATGGCTTCTCTTAATTGATCTAACTGCAAGTATTGCTTTACTTCGTCAGAATTAAGGTCGTATTTAGCTTTGCGCACCTTTTCAGCATAAAAGCGATAATCCCACGGCTTGATGGTAATGTCATCTCCTTGTTCATCGGCCAAGGCTTGCATGTCTTCCACCTCTTCAGCTACTCGGGCAATAGCAGCAGGCCAAACAGCTTCCATCAGTTCCATGGCATTCTCAGGATTTTTTGCCATCCGGTCTTGCAAGCGCCATTCAGCATAATTTTTATAACCCAACAACTCTACTCGTTCTCTTCGAAGCTTTAGGATTTCTTCAATGATCGATTTATTGTCGTATTCGTCATTATTATCTCCTCTAGCATAATAATTTTCCCATACTTGCTTTCTCAATGCTCTTTCGGTAGAGTAGGTAAGGAAGGGGTCCATAGAAGAACGGGTATTTACTATAGCATACTGCCCCTCTTTTCCTTTGTTTTTAGCTATGGCTGCAGCAGCTTTTACGAAATCATCTGGCAAGCCTCCCAATTGATCTTGATTTAGATAGGTTACATAATTCTCTTCATCGTGCAATACATTATTAGAGAATTTGGTGTACAGGCTCGAAAGTTCTTTGTTAATGGCTGCATAGCGCGTTTTTTTGGCAGAGTCAAGCCCTGCTCCATTCATTTCAAATCTTTTATAGATCAAATCAAGTACCCGTTGTTTTTCAGCCTCATGGGGATTAATTTGAGATTCGTCATAAAGTGCCTTGATTCGCTTGAAAAGCTTTGTGTTTTGAGTAATCTTTGATTGGTAGTCAGAGAACATGGGAGAGAGTTTCTGCTGTATTTTACGAAACTCAGGAGAGGAAAGGTTGCTGCTCCAGATTCCGTAATAGGTAAAAGCACGGTCAATCTCTTTCCCGGCTAGTTCCATAGCTTCTATAGTATTTTCAAAGGTTGGACTTTCCGTATTGTTTGCAATGGTTTGAATTTCCGCTAAGTGCATTTCCATGCCTTTAAGCATAGCAGGTTCTAGATCGCTTAGCCGCATTTGATCAAAAGCAGGAACACCCCCGAAAGGACCTTCCCATTCGGTTAATAATTGGTTCTGCATTGCTGTTTTTTCGGTATTTGTTTCAGTTTGATTCTTTTCTTTGGCTTGCTCACATGCAAGTAAACTTAAACTCAAAACTGCAGTTAGAAGTGTTATGCTGAATACTCTTTTATTCATCTTGTTTTAAAAATAGTTTCCTCAAAAATAAGCATGACTACTACAGTAAAGTGCTACAATTTGATAAGCGGGAACAGCGCGTGGAAAACTTGGGTTTTAAAGAATCTCTTTATAACACCGGTGATAAACGCTAATTGAGAGTTTATTCTAGAAATTGATTGGTGTAGAGCGATTCAGCCTCAATATCTTGCTTCTCCATACCCTTTTCTTTCAGCCATTCTACAAATTTTTTGAAGCGGCCAGGCTGCATCTTCCCCCATGCACCTTCACTTTGAAAAGCATCTACGCTCGCTTTTAAAGCCTGATTCAAGTCAATATCAGCATCTTTAGCAGGTATAGCTGCTTTTAAAATGGCGATTGATTCTTCCGGATTGTTTTGAGCGTAGAGGAACCCTTTTTTAGTGGCTTTGGTAAAACTATGAAGAGCATCAGCTTTTTTCTTTATGGTAGATTCTGAAGCAGCAATCACCGGTGAGTAAGAATACGGAATCCCATAATCTTCTAACTTAAAATACCGTAGCTCAGCCCCTTTCTGTTTAGCTTCAACTCCTTCCCAATTCAAGAAGATCCAAGTAGCGTCAGCTTTTCCTTCTAAGAGCGTATCCCAAATACCAAGTTTCTTGGGGTAACTGATCTCTAAATTAGCTGCACCTCCATCGTTTTTGATCATCTGCTCCACGATCTTATCTTCATATTTTGCTTGGTAAGAAGCATAATGTTTTCCGCTTAAATTCTCGGGCGAGTGGATGTTTGAGTTTTTTGATACCGCGATTGCACTCAAGTCCTTTTGAAAGATTGCTGCGATAGCTTTTAAGTCGAACGGACTGCTTTTGGTTCGATAAGCAATTAAACTTTCTGTTGGGCAGAGGGCTAGATCAGCCTGACCAATTTCTACCTTTTTAGCAGGAGTTATCTTGTAATCATCTTCAGCGGGATCGCTAATTTTTATTTCTATTCCTACATCATTGTAGAATCCAAGAGATTCAGCTACAAAGAAACCAATGTGGTTGATGTTAGGAGTCCAATCAAGTGCGAGAAAAAGTTTGTCCATAGGGGGTAAAAGATACTACGAAGCAATGGAATTGTGCAACTTAATTCTTTTGGATTACGAACAATCCTTGCAAACATTCTTCTTCTGACTAGCTTGAGGATGCTTTTCTAATTATCTATTTGAAAAATAACTTAAAATAGAAAGCTGGTGACCTAAACTGTTTCCGCAGGTCTACATCTTCTAATGATGCGGTGATCAAGGTTCTAAATGCTTCGTTTTTATTAGCTTTTTTTACCACGTAATTGAAGAGCCAAGGATATTTGAGCATTTTCTGCAGAAATCTACTAATTCTCAATTCAGACCACATCCGTCGATAAAGTTCATGGTCGTAAGCGCGGTGAAAAGCTGCATCAAAACGTTTAACCTTGAAGGCGTCCAAGATATGGTCGGCGGCAACACGACCACTCCGAATGGCGTTGCCAATTCCTTCTCCAGTAAAAGGGTCGATCAAACTAGCAGCATCACCTAAAAGCAAATAACGATTTCCGGAGCATTTTACTTTTCTAGATCCTATGGGTAAGCCAAATCCTTTTACTTTTTCTATGGCTCGAGCATTCTTAAAGCGATCTTTTAGCTTAGGGTGAGTGGTGATTAGCTCTTGCATCATCTTTTTTAAATCAATCTTATGCTTGCTGATGGCAGAAGAAAGCATGCCTATCCCTACATTGGCTTGATCGTTGGGGAGGGGAAAGATCCACAAGTAGCCTGGCAAGGCTTCTTTGTAAAAATGCAATTCTATTCCCGAATCGGGAGTTATGCCTTCCACGCCTTGGTAATACTGTCTTAAGCCTGCACAATAATGGTCTTTATCAAGCTGCTTGCCTTGCAAATTCCGTTTTACAAATGAATTGGCCCCGTCTGCACCCAAGATTATTGGTGCATGAAAAGTACCCTGATCAGTTTTCATGCTAACCCCTTGCTCGCTTATACTCAAGGCTTGGGTTTGTACACCTTCTAAGATATCTAGATGCTCGGTCTTCTTCAATTGTTGAAATAAGAAATTGTCAAAATCTATTCGCTTTGCTACGTAGCTGTCTAATTTTTTTTTAAAGTCTAGGTCTAATCGTTCGTGGTTAGGGGCAAAGAAGTGAATCTTTTTCGCAGGCCTTTTTTCGCTTAGTTTTTGAAAGTCGGCGATTAGCTTTTCATCAATTAAGCGTAACTGGTTTGTTACGTCTGGGCTCAGCGCATCGCCGCAAATTTTATCGCGTGGGAATGTCCCTTTTTCGATCAGCGCAACTTTTAGCTTGCTTTTGCCTAATTGGTAGGCGGCAACACAACCGGCGGGACCAGCCCCGACAATTATTACATCAAATTGTTTTTTTTCTTCCAAACAATGTTCTTTAAAAGTGCTAAATAAAAGCAATTAAACTTTCACTTTGTTTCTCGCTTATTTGACCTGCCTTCATGAATAATAGAGGTTTAAAAATCTGTAATTGAGAAAACAGTGGATAAATAGCTTGCGGCCATGAATTGTTTCTGCATAGTAGTTCTAAGAGGGATTATTATTCAACCTAAAGTCAAAGTTATAGGATTTATGACAGTTCTTATAGCGGTAATTAAGGACCCGAGGAAACCAATAACCAACTAACTTTTTAGCTTGTAACTGAGGTTGTACACCAGCCTTTGGCAAAGTAGCCAATTTTTCCTGCGAAAATTCTTTCTGACAAAGTAAATGATACCGGTATAATTTGGCAATAATACCGATTCCCATGCTGTATAGGGTAAAGAGCAAAAAGTCTTTTCGGCGAGTTTCAAAAGGGCATTTTTTGAGCAAAGAAAAGGCAATCACCCTTTGTTGGTCAAGATCGCTTGCAATTTGGCTTAAGCTTTTCCGGCAAGTACCGAATGTTCTCATATTGGCTTTTAAGTCTTTATGCAGATCTTGAGCATCATTACAAAATTGAATATAGCCACCTACCTCATACCATGTCCTTTCTTCTAATTCATTTATCTCTCCCTCCAGCATAGCTCGGATAAAGAGTAAGGTGTAGCCGCATTTTTTAATGCAAATCTGATCTACTTCTGCTTTGGAAAGATTTGGATCAAATTGTCGCTTGCTTTCGATCTGAGCCTCATAAAGTAGCTCGTAATAATTTCGAACTACTTCTGCAGATTTTCCTAAAGAATCAAAAAAAGTATGGTAGAGTAAACTGTAGAGCTTAAAAATATCCCCTTCCGTTGAGCTATTTTTTGCAGGTCTTTTCAATGCTCTGATCTCTGCTATTCCCAAATCTAGATCATCGATAATGAGGTCACAAATTACTACCACAGCACCGCTAAGAAGATAACCTCTCCGTTGAGCGGGACTCGACTTTATGCCCATCACTTCGTTCAACATTTCGGCAGAGTAAATGAATTCTGCCATGTACCACTGCATTTTTGAAAGGGCATTAAAGGGCAGCTTTGGGTCTTTGCTTAAGTCAAAGTCAGAAGTGTATTCTTGCAGTAGTTTTTTGGCCTCACGGTGGTACTTTGAATTGGTGTGATTAAACTTTTGGATGTTAAAAACTGATTTGATCAACTTCGAGAAAAGGTTCATCCGTTTACGTTTTATGAGGTGGGTTGCTCAAAGTCAGCCCATAGAATCAGGCAACTAAAGTAACCTTCTTTTACTTTTTGTACTGAAAATTATTGGGAATAGATTTACAGGCAGTTTACGCTTTCTCAAATACCATCAACATGTATTTCCATTCTCCTTTTTCAAAGGTTTTCTTTTGGGCTAAGCAGGTCTTATAGTGGATGGCTGCAAATCTTCTGGCTCCAAATAAGAAATTATAGATCTTGGATCCAAAACGACCAATCAGATATGCTTTATAGATTTTATCTACCGATTTTTGGATTTGAGGGCTTGCATCATACTCTACTTTAGTTGAAAAGCCATGAGCTGCGGCTACTTCTTTAATCTCTTCAACGGAAAGAATATCGCTAATTGCCCAACCGTTTAGCATCATCTTCATATACTTATTATCAGAAATGTCTGCCGGTTTCGGTTTAAGGGTGTCAGCTACTAAGATCCGTCCACCAGGCTTCAGCACTCTACTCATTTCTTTAAAAAAATCGCCTTTGTTTTGAGCAGACCCTAAACTCTCAATAGCCCAACTAATGTCAAAGCTCTCCTTTTCAAAAGGGGTTTCGGTGTAACTACATTTCATAAATTCACAGTGCTCCGACAAGCCTTTTTCTTTAGCAAACTTTGTTGCAGTTTCTACTTGTTGCTGACTTAAGGTTACTCCAACCGTTTTGCACTTTTTGTGCGAAGCCAAATAAAAACTCGATCCTCCAACCCCGCAACCAGCATCAAGTACTCGATCACCTTCTTTTACCTCTCCCAATTCCATTAAAACTCGGTTTAAGTTCAAGATGGCATCAGCCGTGGTTTTGGTAGTAGCGTCCCAAACACCATAATGAAGTCCCAAAGACTTTTCCATTTTCCACCACATGCGATAGTGAACTTCGGTTTGGTCATAATAATCTTCTATATCCTGATAACTAAAATTCTCCATATTACGCTGCATTTTGCGAAAACAAGATTAGCCAAAAAAGGCATTAGCCTTTCATTCAACCGACAGGAAACTTACTTTTTTACATGCCTTTTGCGCTCTATTAGTGCGCTACCTATCAACACCACACCAATAAATAGAGGATAATAGACCTCGTGCAATTCTTTTCCTCGGGCTAGTTGAAGTATGGCTACGAATATGCCCAAACTGCCAATACCAATTAATAAGGGGAAGACTTTTTTCATATTTCTAAAGATAAAAAATAAAATAATCTATACATAAGACTTTTATGTATAGGAATTAAATGTATATTTGCCTTATGTATTCAAAAGAAATTATAAAAGGAACCCTCAAGCCTATTATTCTTAAACTGCTACAAGAGAATAATCGCATGTACGGCTATGAGATCACTCAAGCAGTGAAAGACCTAACAGCAGATAAGATCAAAATAACCGAAGGTGCGCTTTATCCTTTGCTCCATAAATTAGAGGCAGAAGGGGTGGTGTTTACTGAAAAGGAAAGCATCGGAAAGCGAGTCCGAAAATATTATGCTCTTACCCCAAGCGGAAAAGAGAAAACTCAGGAATTAATTGAAGAGTTCGTTGACTTTATGGCGACGATGAAACATATATTTGAACCCAATCTTCAGCCAGGATATGGCACAGCTTAAGCAACATCAGGTAGATTCAATTTATGATTTATTGTTAACCCATGGGGTAAGCTATGAATCTCTTCAGTTAGACTTGCTCGACCATATTTGTTGTATGGTTGAACAAAAAATGGACAATGGTTTGGAATTTGACGAATCCCTTTCATTGTCCACTCAAGAATTTGGTCTCTCAAAACTATCAGAAATCCAAGAGGCCACATTCCATTTATTAACCCTAAAATTAAACAAAATGAAAAAAGTAATCGGCGTTATTGCCATACTTACCGCAGCCTTTGTAATGCTCGGAATTGTCTTGAAATTGTACCATTCTTTAGGTGCAGGATTATTAATCTTTAGTGGCTTTAGCCTTGCAGCGGTAGTGGTTTTTCCCGCTATGATGTACATCGATTTGAAAAACCAATCGAATGCTTTGCAAAAAACAGCTACCATTTGTGGCTATGTGGCCGGTATCTTACTCAGTTTAGCCACCTTATTTAAATTTATGCATTGGCCAGGCTTTTACCTTTTATACTATAGTGGTCTGGCGATTCTTGTAGGATTATTCCTGCCACTTTATACCTTCAGGAACTACAAGACCAATGAGAATAAGATTTTCGCCTTAGCAAAATCTATGTTGATTATGGCAGGAGTAGTCACAATTTGGGCTTCCTACCGCATGGCTGAGCATGCCCGAGTATTAATGGAAATGAGCGCCCAATAGTCCAAACTTCAATCTAAAATAGAAATCATGAAAAAGTTAAATGAATTCGTCCTACTTGGGACGTTGATGGTCTCTCTTGCCTTTTTGTTTGCGTGCCAAAGAGAAGAAGTTAAACAGTACGCTGCAACCGAAATCTATCCTGAGGACACCATCCTGCAGACTGTCAAGAACAAACGAGCCATGATCGTAGTGGCACATGACGATGACATGTGTGCTACTAGCGGAACCATAGCCCTTTTGAATAAGAATGGGTGGGAGATTGCGGTGCTCAGCATGACAAAGGGAAGAGAACGCAATGAGGCACAACGAAAGGCCTGCCGGCCTATCTTGGATTCGGTTCTTTTTGTCAATTTAACTCCCCTGCAGATCTGGAAAGATTATGCAGGGGTGGAAAAACCCTATCAAGCATTCCCAAGAGATCAGTTTGAGGATGCGTTTCACCGGGAGAGGCTTGAAAAGGAGTACATTAAACCTATCCTTGATTTTAAGCCCACTGTAATCTTCACCCTCGACAATCAATTTGGAGGATATGGTCATCCCGAACATGTGTTAGTAAGTCAGCTGGTTTTGGATCTTGCCAAGGAAGGAAAGATTGATGTTGATCATATTTATCAGTCAGTTTTTACCGATCATATGGAAGAGACAATTATGGCAAGACACTCGGCACGGATGAAAAGTTGGGGTTTTCCAGGCGATGATTGGGAAAAGGCTAAAGAAGCCTATCAAGTTGACGGCATGCCTGAACCAAATGTGCAGATTAAGATAAGCGAAGTAGCTGAGCTTAAAATGAACTACTTAAGGTCTTACAATGAAGAGGAAAAAAAGAAAATAAACTTTTTTTTACCTGCTTTTGAAGATTATTCGGCAGAGGATTATTTCAAGATCTTCGATCGGGAGTTTTTTCGGATCATAAGCCTTTAACAACCCTAGTGGACTCAAAAAAGCCATCTGCCCTCAGTGGATGGCTTTTTTTACGGCTTCACTTCCCATTTTATCAATTTCGCTCCTTCTTCGTTTTTCCATAGCTCAATTTCTTCAAGCTTTTTTCCTTCAGCTTGAAAAGCTAGTATCCGTTGCTTAATGGATGGCCAACCTTTGGTTTCGGGACCAGTGTATACATAAAGCTGTTTGCTTTTATTGAAAAGTCGATTAATTTCTACGAAATTATCCCAGTGATTAAATTTTTCTGTCCAGCCAACATGCAGGTAAAAATTGGGGAAATCTTCCCTAAGTTGTTCTTTAAAATAAGTCTTTCTGCGATAGGTATGCATAAAACCAAAGGCGTGAGCATAGGCCGGAAAGGGAGTACCCCAGTAGGGGGCGTCTACAATTAAAGAAGCTCCTTCATCTTGATCAAGCAAAGCGTTTATGGTTTTAGCTTCCATTGCCCGCTTTTCAGCCACGGTTTGTTGGGTTTTGAAATGATTTCTTGACGCTGTAGAAGTACCGCTGATCACAAATACTCCAATTAGCACACAGGCTAAATTCAAAACTTTCTTCCTTAATCCGTGGAGTTTACTCCAAAACACATAAGGAAAAATAAACCACAGCGCACTTAAAACATAAAAGGGCATAAAATAATGCAGGGCAAAATGCTTAAGCGTTAAAAATAGAAGCAGTAGCATTGCTAGTACAATCGATAAAAGACTCCTTCTTAGTCTTTTTACCGTAGCTGATGTTGCTGGCTTGGCTATTAAATAAATCAGTAACATACAATTCAAGCCGAAAAGCATCCAATACAAGGGAAAATCTTGAAATAAGGTAAGCGCATTAGTTGGTATATCCGTTAGCTTGATCAATCCTGCCTGCCCACTTCCATGCATACCACTATGGGTGAGCATATTGCTGATCCATTTAAAAGACTCCTCGAAATTGGTGAAAAGCGGATAAGCAAAAAGTAAAATAGCTAAGAAGGTATTTCTTGAAACCACCCAAAAGTTTCGCCAAGAATTGACTAACAAAACATAGGGAACTAAAATAAAGGGAGCAAAAGACAACTTGCAAGCAATCCCAAAGCCAATCAATAAAGGAATTTGCCATCTCAACTTTTTCTCCACGGCTTGATTGCCTTCTTCGAAAATATAAGAGCTGATCAAGGCAACGAGTAAAACAAGTGGAATGATCAGAGTGGTTTCTGCCAAAAAACGTGAAGCAATGCTCAACAGATGGTGATGGCTAAAAAGACCGAGGAGCAAGAAAAAGCTGTAGGTAATCTTTCTACTGGAAGATCTCACTTTCAAAGCAGCCAAGAAAGAAGCAGCTCCTATGATTAGTAATTGCATCAAGTTAGCCGCTGTAAGGTAAAATTCAGGCCGTTTAATAAAGTCTAAAACAAAGGGAGAATATTCAGCAAAAGGCCGAAGTAATAAACTACTCAAACCAGCTATAAAGATGGTAGGGGTAGCAGGATGGTGAATGAAATTGATAGCAAAACTACCGGTACTTACTACAATGCCATTATAAAGTAGCGTATATTCAGGGTCGGTGGAATTTTGGTAAAAGGCTCCATAATTTGCATGGAAAAAGGCAGCAATAAAAACAAACAGGCTAGGTATGATCAGCAAATACCAATGCTTTAAGATCAGTTGTTTTTTCACCTTTAGTTAAATAGCAATTTAAAGCAGAAGGAAGGAAATTTGAATTGCTTACTGAGGTCTACATTTTCAACCGTTTCGCTACGAGCGCTTCGCATAGTATTACCAATTCCTTTTCCGGTAAAAGGATCGACTAAAGCTGCGGGACTTGCGCCTAAAATAATCACCTCGTATTGCTGTACTTTACTCAAGAGGGTTAGGTTTCAGTGCGTTTATATTGATTTCTGTTGTATCGGTCTTTGCAGCTTTTTTATTCTAACTACAGGACCGGGACAAAGTGCTTGATGACAGCTTAAACAGTTTTCTACTAGCGTATTGAAATGCTTTTGGGCTTCATCTCCTTTAGCATTTTCAAGCTTTTGCAAGTGATTCAGATAAACCTTTGCAAAACCTTTATACTCGGCAGATGCTGCTTTTTCAGGTTCCGTAGCATGAGCGGTGAGGATTTTTCCGTGATCAAGTTTAAGTTCTACCGCTTCTCCCGCAGCAATTTGCTTTTTGATGCGGTCTGCTTCATCGTACATAGAGCGCATCATGAGAGCTAATTCACTATCCCCATTTGGGTTTAAAGGTCGCTTTGTTTTTACCTTTCCTTGCTGCTCTTGTTTTTCGGCTTCTTTTATTTCTGCCTGACAGGCGAAAACAAAAGTTAGAATGAAAAAAATGGTAATTAGTTGGATTGATCGTTTCATAGCTTAGAAATAATAATCCAAATTAAAGAATTTATCTGGCTGGCAATAAGCACTAGACTAATTTTACAAACTGCTTAATTTGAGCAAATTATAATTACCATTACGGTCAAGCTCACAAAAACTCTGAGGTAGTAGCTGTATATGTGTAAGCCACTTAAAATCAAAATATTGTTTTCTGTGCTGCTATTCAACTGCCCTTTCATAAACTTGCTACGGTAATTGATGAGCGCTTCCTCACCATCATTGAGGCTCCATTTACTCGACCACAGATTATCGAATTTCCACAGATAACGCTTCTCTCCTAATTCTACCTCTGCTTCACTTTTTAGAGAATGGTAGATAATCTCTCCTACTACTTCTTGGCTTTCTGACTCTATAATTTCCACTTTGTTGTTGAACACACCTTTTCGCTTAAAAAGGTATCGTTCGGAATTTAATAGGCCATCTTCAGTAGAAGAAAATAGCTTGAAGTTCATTTCTCCCACTTCTTCATCTTCCCTCAATAAGTGATACTTGCTACTAAAGAAACCTTCTTTCCATCTTAATTCCATGCTGCAATAAAAATAGAGATAATGTCTTTCTTATTTAGAAATACGCTTGGCAACTACTTCTCTAAAGTCATCCGACTGAATGCAATTTAGCTCAAATTGATTCATCGACAGCTGTAAACTACTCATCTGCATCAAATTCAATTCATTTAAAAAATAAACCATTTCTAAGCGGTTGCCTTCTAGATCAGTAGCGTAAAGGGCTTTTGTCAACACAAAAGGGGTGGACCCGCCTTTCATCCCGCTGTGCTTTAGCCAGTTTTGATTGGCCGGGTTTTCCATGATGGTTTCCATTACCTCATTAAGGTAGAGTTGAACCTCTTTGCTAAAGTATGCTCGAGAATTTAGTTTTTGCATCATGGAGGCATATTCCTTCACGGTAGAGGCCGGTAATCGATCTGACCAGACCTTTTGAACTGCCATGCTTAAATCCCCAAATTCCTTTTTGTAAGTGGTATCCTGTTTCAGTTTTTGGTGAATTTTTTCGGTAGCTGACCGATATTCTGAATCTGAGAGTGCTCGTAGTGCTTTTACAAGATCATCACCTTCTTGCTCAGGGAAAAGCTCTTTACCAACAAAAAGGGCAGAAACGAAATAGTATAAAGGAGTGTGTTGCTTAACTCCTAAGCTATCAAGCCTCTGATTTACGTGCTCAATTCCCAGTTTCTCGAGCAGCCATTCAGTATTGGCATTTGAGCTAAATTGAATCATGCCTTTGGCCACAAGTCGCAGCGGTATACTATCGTTTTCAATTTCTTTTTTTGAATTTGTCAACCAAGCTTGATGCGCTCCACCATCGGTCATAGGAACGTAGTACCGATCAAGTTCAGCAAGAGAAACTTTTCGATCAGGATCAAGCTGACCGCTAGCGGCCTGATGCGCATATTCTATGGCTATTACAGTTTTTACGGTACTCGCCAAAGGCATCATTTTATTGGCATTTTGGCTTGCTAAAACTTCATCGTTATAAACTAAATGGAGGGCAGTCTGAGCAGGATGTTCTTCTATGAATTCCAAGACTTTGTTTTCATCCGGTAAAAAGTAATAGACCCCGACAGCCCCGGATATTATTAAAAGGCCAAATAAAATGCCTCCGATAATGAGAATTTTCTTGATCATAGGTGAGATTTTCACGCTAAGTTAAAGACAAGAAATGGGAACTTTACACCAATTGGACTGGCGGTAATTAGCTTGTTTATAAGGTCTTATGTTCAGTGCTAATGGTCTGTAGCTAAAGCTATTTTACAGTGTGTGTACAAGTAGTGAACGAAAAGTCACTTTAAGTTTTAAGGATTTAAACTGTAAAGCTCAGAGAAATAGGAATTACAAACTTGCTTGTGATGGAATCTTAAAAATAAACTTTGCGCCTGACAGTTTTAGCGGGTCTAGTTTGATATCACCGTCCAATGCTTTTAGGGTTTTTTGAACTGCTGCAAGGCCTAGACCACTTCCTTTTTCTCCCTTATTATCTTTTGAATTTAAAGTGGTAAATGGCTGAAATAACTCTTTATGGTAATTTAATTCTATTCCAGGTCCATTGTCTTCTACTTCAAATTGGTAGTAGCCTTTCTCCAAAGTTGCTCTAAGAATGATTTCAGCTTTTTCTTTATCGTTATACTTGATTGAATTGCTTAAAAGGTTCAGTAAGATCATTTTGAGAGCTGCTCGGTTTGTTTCTAGATCATTTAATTCTCCTTCAATCTGGAGATCGTAGGGATGATGGTTTGGTAGTAAACTATTTAATTCTGTGGTCAGCTCCTCCAATAAAAAATTTTCTTGCTGCGTAGGGTCAACTTTTTCAGCTTGACTGTAAGCTAGCAGGTCTTTGATCAATTTGAGCATTTGATTACTTGATTCTTGAATCAACTCAATGTACTCTAAGGTTTCTTCATCAAGGGATTTATCTTCTAGCACCAATTCAACTAAGGATGCAATATTGCCTAAAGGTGATTTTAAGTCATGAGCTGCCATAGTAGAGAATAATGCTACCTTTTCATTTTGTTCAAGTAATAGCTCATTGGTTCTTTCAAGTTCACGAGACTTTTTGCGTAGCTCAATCAATTTCATGGTCTGCTTTGCTAGTGTTTCAAGCGACCTTATTTGCTTGTCTGATAATTTCTTAGGCTGATCATGAATCACACATAGGGTGCCAAGTGGATTACCTGATTCTGATACCAAAGGCATGCCTGCATAAAAGGCTATGTTTGGATCATCAGTTACTAAAGGATTGTCGTGAAATCGTTCGTCTTCTTTTGCATTTTCTACGATAAAAGGTCTATCTGCGCGGTGAATCGCATGTCCACAAAATGAGATTTCTTTGGGTGTTTCGGTTGCCGCCAAACCTTTACGCGATTTAAACCACTGTCTTTTGTCATCTAAAAGGCTTACCAATGAAATCTTGGTCCCACAGATCTCGGAGGCCAATTCGGTAAGTCGATCAAAATCTTCCTCCTCTTCGGTGTCCATGATCCGGTAAGATTCAAGATCTTTTAAACGGTCTAATTCGTTAAGTGTATTGAGAGGAGAAAGCATTCTTTAGGTGATTAAGTGGTTTACTAAACTTCAAAAAGCAAAATTAATTTTATACAATGGTTGCGCAAACTAAGAGTTTCCCTAAGGTAAAAATTATTTAGCAGCTGAGGGCTTTTATCTTCCCATAGATTTTGTTGAGTTCATCAACCAATTTTCTTTTTTCTTGCTCAAGTTTACCTTGTGTATTTTTTGTTGAGGGTTTAAAACCAGTTGATTGATGAACGTTGGTATACCAATGTTTGGCCCATATACCATCTTCCTCTCTCGCTCCTTTAGGCCAAGAAAGCATCTTTTCAGAAAAGGGAATGTTTAAGTCTGAACACAGTAAGTTTAACCGCTCCTTAGGTTCATGAATCACTGATTCGGACTCCAAGAGAACAAAGGGTATTTTGTTTAGGTGTAATTCTTCGACCAATTTTAACTGATCTAGGTAGCCAAAGTCACGAATGTTTGGCTTCTGTATTACCTTACTAAACGAGCGAACCATAGCCTCAGGCCTGCGCAGTAGAATAATGTGTTCAAATGACTTCAAAAAACTCACAGGCGCTTTGGGAATATGATGAGGCATATTCTTTATGAAATAGATTGGCTTCTTATCAAAGGCAAGCAGTTTATCTATTATTACCTCGGCATCACATTCCATGCTTTCCATTATTTCTTCAGCTGAAGGATGATAGCTTGCTGCATCAGAATTTTTTAAATAATAACCGTAAAATGGTTCATCAATCACAGCAGTATCTGCTCTGTTTCCAAAGGAGTACATTAGAGCAGTACTGATATTTCTTGGCCCCGACCAGAGGCAAATGCGTTTAGTCGATTTCATGCTGGATCTTTTCTTTGTACCATTCGCTAAGTTTTTTAGTCTGCTTAAAGCTGCCATCCCCAATTGATTTACCATCAATGGTATGCACAGGAGTTAATCCTCCAAATGATCCTGTCACAAAAGCTTCTTCCGCTCCATAAACATCAAATAGCGAAAAGTTTTTTTCATGACAGCTAACACCCTTTTCCTTACACAATTCGATCACTTTGCCCCTTGTAATACCATTCATGCAATACTGCCCGGTAGAAGTCCATACCTCATCCTCTACAACAATAAAAAAGTTGGTCGCGTTACAAGTTGAGACAAAGCCGTGGGGGTCGAGCATTAATGCTTCATCTGCTCCTGCTTCTAGAGCTTGCATAAGGGCTTGTACTTCGTGGAGTTTACTGTGGCAGTTCAATCGCGGATCTAGGTAGTCAGGACGCCCTCTTCTAAAAGTTGAAGTAAATAAGCTAATGCCTTTTTCTTTGGTTTCTAAAGAGGCAGCTTTATGCTCTGCAATAATCACTACATTGGCTTTCCCAATTGTAAGGCGCGGATCTTGAGAAGGGGTTTTCTTAATTCCCCTGCTGACCATAATTCGAATGTGAACCTGATCATGCATCTTATTCGCCTCTACCGTTTGCATTACCCATTCTTTTAATTCAGCTTTACTAAACGGTAGGTTAATGCCCACCACCTTGGCACTCTGCCACAGTCTGCTACTATGATCTTTCCAGAAAACCAACTTCCCATGGTGTAAACGAATGCCTTCCCAAACCCCGTCTCCTACCAAGTAAGCACTGTCAAATACCGATATTTTTGCTTCATGACGGTCATAGAAATCTCCATTGATAAAGATTTTTACTTTTTCATTTCTTGGATCTTCTTGAGCATTATGGGTTCCATGCATAGATTAAATTTTATGCTTTAAATGTAGGAAAACTACTGCATCTGCCATTTACGGGAACCTTTAGTTAAAATTAGGGTCATTTGCGGATGCTAATACGTTGATTACCTTATTTTAATTAGTCTAGAGAGTGCTTTCATTTGACTTGAATTTTAAAAATCATACCAATGAAAAAATCACGTTTTTTAGCGCTCTTGATGATCCCACTTAGCATAGGCTTATTTAGCTGCAGTGAGGAGGATGAAGATGAAGACCCAACCCCTACAACAACCAACAACAATGGAGGAGGTGGTTCCAATAATAATTCAAGTGCAAGCAGTCCACAATTTAGTGATGCAGATGCTGCATTAATAGCTGTTGAATCAGTAACAAAAACCGTGGGGTTATCTATCACGATTGGAACTGCTGTTGCCACCTTTAACGACGGCAGTGGCACTTTAGTTGATGCAGGAACTGTAATGGTAGAGGGAGAGACCATGACGAAAAACTCAAATAACAGTTATACTTACACCGCTAGTCAAACTGCTCCTCAGGGCATTAGTTTTAGCCAACCTATTGCATGGAGTATCTCTGGTTCATCTGATGTAACAGCT
This sequence comes from uncultured Flavobacteriales bacterium, assembly GCA_913056345.1. Lineage (GTDB taxonomy): Bacteria > Bacteroidota > Bacteroidia > Flavobacteriales_E > Vicingaceae > CAJXMH01. Next base: position 102,644 of record CAJXMH010000002.1, read on the forward strand.
TTTTCAGAAAACAGAACACAGACTTTCCCCACTGTGGGCGATGTGAACTCTGCTGCTACGGTTGATAAAAGCGATGGCTATACTTTAAGTGTTCCAAACGTTTCAGGAGCAGACTCAGTAATGTTTTTTGTGGGAGATGTTAGTAAAACATTGGGTGGTAGCACTACCTCATACACTTTTAGCAGCGCAGAACTAGGGAGTTTAGCTAATGGCACTAGCATTGCGCAAGTAGCTGCTTTTGACATAGATAATAAAACCATTAACTCCAAAAAGGTTTATTTCTTGACCGAAACCGTGAAACAGTTGAGTGTAACAATTCAAGATTAGACCTTAATTCAATTGAGAGGCCTCACTTTTAGTGGGGCTTTTTTTTGAACTCAATGTTGAAAGGCAGATTGAACCTAAAGCTATGAGGAAAAGATTTTGAATCTATGGAGATTCAGCCTTCAAAGCAGCTTCCCATCTTTTTGCAAGATCGCTCGCTTCTTTATTGTAAGCATCTAGAGTAGGAATAAAATTTCCATAATTAACCAGCCAAAAAGCGGCAACTCTGTTTCGAAAATCTGGGTTCTGATACATGTATAAATCAAATTCTCTAGGAATTTCACCTACCACCCAATCGGCAAACCATGGGTAATTATTTTTCCAATGATGCAGGCCGTCAATTACCTCATTTTCTAAAAGACCTGTTACAATTTCAAAAAGTGGGACATGTTTAGTGTAGAATTGCTTTGTATCATGAATCAAACTGTCCAAATTAGTCTTTAGATCGGTATCCTGATTTTTCAATATGGAAAATCCATTAACGCTTGGTTCAAAAGTCTGAAATCGAGAGATTAAGTAAGGGCAAAGACTGCAGGTATCGTAAAAGTTTTGTTCAACAGTATCACTCATGATCGCAAGAAACATAGACTTTCTTTCGTTTTCTGCTCGAATGATTGCGGAGCTATGTAGTGTGTCTTTTTTTAGATCTTGTAATACTTGTAATCCTGTTCGTTGAATGTGCTTTAATTCTTGCTTTTCTGTGTATGCTCCCTTTATGAAAAGTGCTATTAAAATGCCGATCACCACCAAGATGATTTCTCCAAGCGCATACCTTAAATACGACCCAATATTCCCGCTTTTCATAAGCTCATTGCGTTTTAAGTTAAAAATGGGACTCATGTTTCAGTTTCTTTTGATTTTATTCCAGATTGATTTTTAGCCTTTTTTGATTTCGGAGGGGTGAAATATAAAAGGAGTGCTAACAAAAAGATCAGTGCCATGAGAAGGTAGATGCCTGAGTTTTGAAGCCAATCAATTACGGCATCTAAGTTTTCACTAGCCCATAGATAATATAAAAGAGCAAGAATAACTCCTACAATTCCACTGATTAGATAATTCCTTCTGAGTCTAAGGGACTTAAAATTTCCCAACAGGGCAGAAGCGCTAAAAATTGCAGAGAGTGCGACAACTAAGGTGCTAATCAAGATGAGAGTATCGGCACTCATTTTTAAAATCAAGACAGCCGTAATTAAGATTTCACAAACTACAATCGTCAATAGGGCACCTAGTCTCATCTGCTAAAGATAAGGACTCTAAACTAATGGTGTTTTACAAAATCTGGCAATCCTATAAAAATAATTGAGGCGTTCAATCCTTTTTAGCCTAATACGATTATTTAAAAGATAGAAATGGAAGTAAGCTGTTTGCTAACTTTTGATCAAAGGGAAATTGAATCTTTTAATTTTGCCTAGGTCTTCTTCAATTTCCACAAACTACTACCGCTCCTATATTTTAAAATGAACTATTATTGGCTTTTCCTTATTCTTGTATTGAACAATTAAATTAAACCTCATGCTAAAACGTTTTTTAGGTCTTTTTCTACTACTCCTATCATTTGGAGCATACAGTCAATATAATCGAGTGGCAGACTCCACTCTAAGTGGAATGAAGTTTCGCAGCATTGGGCCTGCTTTTATGTCAGGCAGAATCGCCGACATTGCCATACATCCGAAGAATGATAATATCTGGTACATTGCTGTAGGATCAGGTGGAGTTTGGCGTACCGAGAATAGTGGAGTAAGCTGGAAACCACTTTTTGACAAGCAGAAAGTTTACAGTACAGGATGCTTGACAATTGATCCACAACAACCCTCTACCATTTGGGTAGGAACGGGAGAAAATGTTGGAGGACGACATGTTAGTTTTGGCGATGGGATCTACCGCAGTTTAGATGGAGGTAATAGTTGGAAAAACATGGGGTTGAAAAAAACTGAGCACATTTCAAAAATTATTGTTCACCCTAAAAATTCAGCCATCATTTACGTTGCTGCTCAAGGCCCACTATGGAGCAAAGGAGGAGAGCGAGGTTTCTACCGCAGCAGTGATGGAGGTAAAAGCTGGGAGAAAACTTTAGGCAATGATGAATGGACAGGAGTTACTGATATTGAAATTGATCCGACAAATCCTGAAGTAATTTATGCTGCCACTTGGGACAGGCACCGCACGGTTGCAGCCTATATGGGTGGAGGCCCCGGGACTGCACTGCACAAAAGCACTGATGGTGGCAAAACATGGAGAAAACTCAAGCAAGGATTACCTAAAGGAAACCTTGGAAAAATAGGTTTAGCAGTTAGTCCGCAAAAACCAAATGTGGTTTATGCGGCCATTGAATTGGATCGAAGAAGCGGGGCAGTTTACCGCAGTGAAGACCATGGTGCCAGCTGGAAAAAAATGTCCAATACCGTTTCCGGAGCAACAGGACCACATTACTATCAAGAGTTGTATGCTTCTCCTCATCAATTTGACCGACTTTATTTAATGGATGTAAGGGCTCAAGTCAGTGAAGATGGTGGTAAGACATTTAAGCGAATGCCTGAAAAACACAAACACAGTGATAATCATGCAATGGCTTTTCGCAAAGATGATCCCAATTACCTTTTATTCGGAACCGATGGTGGCTTGTACGAGTCTTTTGATCTAGCAGAAAACTGGCGCTTTATTGCAAATTTGCCGCTAACACAATACTACAAAGTAGCGGTAGATGATGCTGAACCTTTCTACAACATTTATGGCGGAACTCAGGATAATAATACTCAGGGAGGCCCTTCTCGCACGGATAATGTCCACGGTATTATGAATTCTGATTGGTACGTGGTGTTGTTTGGAGATGGACATCAACCAGCTACCGAGCCTGGCAACCCTGATATTGTTTATGCTGAATGGCAGCAAGGTAATTTAGCTCGAGTAGATAAAACTACCGGGGAGTTAGTTTACATTCAGCCGCAGCCAGAAGAGGGAGATCCGGTTGAGCGCTTCAATTGGGATGCTCCAATCTTGGTAAGCGCTCACGATCCTAAAACCTTGTATTTTGCCTCACAAAGAGTTTGGAAGTCTACTGATCGCGGAGACAGTTGGAAAGAAATTTCGGGAGACTTAACCAAAGACCTTGAACGCATTGAACTTCCCATTATGGGTAAACAACAAAGTTGGGACAATCCATGGGATATTTATGCTATGTCAAACTACAGTACCATTACTTCTTTGGCGGAATCTCCAATTCAAGAGGGCTTGGTTTATGCTGGTACAGATGATGGTTTGATCCAAGTCTCTGCCGACGATGGAGCAAATTGGCGTGAAATACCGGTAGCAAAACTCGGAGCTCCTGCCACAGCTTTTGTAAACGATATCAAAGCTGATTTGTATGACGCCAATACCGTTTATGTAAGCTTAGACAACCATAAGTTTGGAGATTATAAACCTTACTTCTACAAGAGCACTGATCAGGGCAAGAGTTGGAAAAAGTTGACAGAAGGACTTCCTGAAAAGACTTTAGTTTGGCGCATGGTGCAAGACCATAAACAAGATAAGTTGCTTTTTTTAGCAACTGAATTCGGCATCTATGCCTCTTTTAATGGAGGGCAAAAATGGCATCAAATGAAAGGTGGCTTGCCAACCATTTCTTTCCGCGATTTGGCCATTCAAAAAAGAGAAAACGATCTGGTTGCTGCCTCTTTTGGTAGAGGGTTTTACGTATTAGATGATTATAGTCCACTTCGTGAAATGACAGACGAAAACTTAAAGAAAGAGGGGCATTTATTTCCCATTAAAGATGCATGGTGGTTCATTCCTCGTCCAAAGCTAGGTTTTGGAGGCAAGGGCTCACAAGGAGCAGCACATTATGTGGCACCTAATCCTGACTTTGGGGCCATCATGACTTATTATTTAAAAGAAGACTATCAAACATTAAAGCAAGAACGAAAAGCAGCAGAGAAAAAGCAAAAAGAGAATGGAATACCCTTCCCCGGCTGGGAAGCATTAGAAAAGGAACGCCTTGAAGCGATGCCGAAAGTTTACCTTTTAATTAAAGATGAATCAGGAAAAGTGATTCGCCGTCTTAGAGCCGCTACAAAAAAAGGAGTTCATCGTTTGGCTTGGGATCTCCGCTATCCTTCCACCAATCTCGTAAAAAGTGGAAAACTGCCTAAGAATGCAGATCAGGAGCCTAAGGGATTTATGGTTGCTCCGGGAAAGTATTCAGCCACTTTAATGAAAATGGAAGAAGGCAAAGCAGTCACTTTATCTGAAGCACAAAGCTTTGAGGTTAAAAGGCTGCGCAACGGAGCTTTAAAAAGAAGTGAAGATGCGGCAACTGCTTCATTTTGGAGAGAATTGGAGGAAACCAATTTACTTTTAAGTGCTACCCAACAAGCCTTGAATGATCAGCTCGAGAAGCTTAAACGCATGATGGTAGCTTTGAGCCGCAGTCAGAGTGAGCCAGGTAAATTAGATGATGATTTACACGCGATGGGTATCAAATTAGAGCTCATGAAAAAACAATTTAGTGGCGATCCGCTCAGGAACGAAGTAGGGGAGAAGTCGAAGCCCACCATTGGGAGTCGCTTGTCAGCGGCAACAACAGGGACAGCCTACAGCACTTATGGACCAACTCCTAATCACCAAAAGACGCTTAGTATTGCCAATCGGCAGCTTCAGCAATTACGAATTGAATTAAAGAACATAGTTGAAGAGGAGATACCTGCATTGGAAGAGCGTTTGATCGAGGCAAAGGCTCCTTATGTTAAAGGCATGCCATTACGGTAACTTTCTAGCATAAGTAGATTTATTCGTACAAGACTGCGGTAATTGATTGTTGTAAAGCAGTAGAGCTTGATTACCTTAAGACATTTTGAGATTTTACGCTATTTTAAGCGTTCAATTCAACTTGTAAAAGGCAGTCAAGTAAGAAAGGGCTTTTGGTAATTTCGCCCCCGTGAAAAAGCTTTTTCTAATATGGCCTTTCTTGCTATTGTTGCTTGTTTATTCAAGAGCTTATGGACAAGCGCTTGATCCTAACTTAGGAGTTTTACCCGTAGAATCTATTGAGGCTTCACCCTTAGAAAGCAATTTTGTTTTTGATGGAATATTGAATGAAGCAGAATGGCAGACAGCACAAAGAATTTCTGACTTTACGCAAAGGGAGCTTGATCTCGGAGAACCCATCACTGAAAAGACCGAAGTAGCCATTTTGATCGATGATGAATTCATGTACATTGGGGTGTGGTGCTATGACCGAGAGCCAGAGAAAATCATTGCTAAAGAGATGCGTCGAGATTTTAGTTTTAACCTTGAAGATAATTTCATGGTAATCATCGACACCTATTTAGACCGTCGTAATGGTTTTCAATTCGTGATCAATCCCAATGGAGCTCGGGCCGACCTGCAAACCTTTAATAATGGAGGGTCTTCTAATCAGTTTTGGAATGGGGTGTGGGATGTAAGGACACAAATCACGAAAGAAGGTTGGTTTGCTGAAATTCGAATTCCATTCTACACCCTAAAGTATCGACCGGGTGAAGAGGAGCAAATATGGGGAATAAATTTTGAGCGAAACATTAGAAGAAATCGACAGCAAGCGCGATGGAAAGGTTGGCAGCGGAATTACGACATCTCGGATGTTAGTCAAGCTGGTTTACTAAAGGGTTTAAAAGATCTAAGAGACAAACGATTTATTGAGGTAAAGCCCTATGCTTTGGGTGGGGGAGAGAATATCAATGGAGACACAGAAGGAGTTGGAAATGTTGGTGGAGACATCAATGCTTTGTTGGGACCTACTTACCGCTTGAATCTCACTTTCAATACTGATTTCGCTCAGGTGGAAGCAGATCGGCAGCAGATCAACCTGACGCGCTTTCCACTCTTTTTTCCTGAATTGAGAGAGTTCTTTCTTGAAGGAGAAGACTTTTTTGACTTTGGACTAGGTGGAAATCGAATCATACCTTTTTATTCAAGGAGAATTGGATTGAGTGAATCTCGAGAGACTGTTCCAATTATTGCTGGTGCTCGAATATTAGGCAAAGAAGAGAAAACCACCCTTGGCGCCATGAGTATACAAACAGCCGAGGCAGAGGGAGATCCATCTACTAATTTCTCAACCTTGAGTTGGAGGCAGGATGTGGGCAAACAGAGTGTGATTGGTGCTATGACGACCAATAAGATCACCAATGGTCGTTGGCACACTACCACAGGAGCCAACGGACGCTACAGCACAGCAAACTTCTTAGGAAAAAGTAACCTTGATGTTGGAGGGGCTTTTATTCAAACATACAATACCGATGATGGCTATGCTTCAGACGCCAACGCTTACCGTGCTTTTATAAGTCTCCCAAATGACTTTTTAAGGGTATTTGCCTCAACCCAAAGAGCCCCCGCATCCTTTGATCCAGAGGTTGGTTTAATGCGCCGAAGAAACTTTCAAGAGAGTTTTGGTCAGGTCTTTTTTCAACCAAGGCCTAAGAATAATTTCAAGTGGATCCGGCAATTTTATTTTTCGCCTGTTGCACTTACTTACGTGCAATTTGAAGATACGAGAGATTTGCAGTCTTTTTCTTACCGCATCCGCCCTTTGGGCTTTGAAACTCGATCAGGGGAAGGCTTTTACTTTGATGTTGAGCGCGTAGCGGAAGGCTTGCGAGAAGATTTTGAAATCTTTCCTGGAATCGTGATTCCGAAAGGGGAATATTGGTGGAATCGGTATACTTTCTTCTTTGAAACCTTTGAAGCCCGAGCGTTTTCTTTTAATACTCAAGGGAATTTCGGTGAGTTTTTTGGAGGAAGTAGTTTTTCGGCCCAAGGTACTCTACTCTGGCGTGCCACTAAAAATTTCAACATCAATGCCAACTATGAGAAGAACATAGTTGACCTACCGCAGGGGAGCTTTGATACTGACTTATTTGGATCTCGCATTGAGTATGCTTTCCATCCCCAAGCTTTTGGTTCTTTGCTAGGTCAATGGAATTCGGCTCAACAAGAACTAAATGTAAATTTTAGATTGCAGTTAATTCCTAAGATTGGAACAGATTTTTTTCTCATCTACAACCAAATTGTAGATACTCAATCAGGCCAATTTGATAACCAACGTAGTACTTTACTCGCTAAATTGATTTGGCGTTTCGTGCTCTGATGGTTTTATCGTTCCTGCAGTTAAGACAGGAAAAAATTAAAAGTATCATAAGCTTATTAAACTTCGAAAGCATTTGTAAGTGCTAGAACTAATTCAATTCAAAACTATTTTATTCCTTCCTAATCAAATCTAAGGTAAAGTTCAATTGTGTGTCTTGATTGCTTAAAAAGTCCTGATAGCTTTGCTCAACTTCAATATCAGGAATAATACCTCTTGCGTCAATTTGGTTTGGTCTTTCAGCTACATCCTGAGTTAGGTTAACAATTGAAAATTGAGTTACTAGCTTCGATTCAGGTAATTTGTACTCCATACTCGTATGTCCATTATGTCCATAGTAGCCACCTGCAGACTCCTCTCCAATTACTGTGGTGTTTTCATTTCCTGCTAACATAGCTGCAAATAAGCTGCCAGCTGAGGCAACCGCAGGTCCAATAAGTAAGTAGACTTTTCCATTAAAGGCTTTATCACTAGGATACCTTATGGTGTGGTCTTTACTGTTACTATCTTGAAAATACTTGCCATTTTTTTCTAAAGGAAAAATTTCTTGAAGTTTTCGATTGTATTTTCCCACGACTAGCGGCCTAATGAATTTTGGGATATTAATGTTATAATACCTTATTAAAGGAATCTTTTTAAAAGCGATCCACGCCTGCTTATTTTCTTGAAATTCCCTCTGGCTTAAATAGGAATAAGTAATGAGATCATTGGGGTCATCGCCTCCGCCATTATAGCGCACATCTACAATCAAGTTTTTTAGCTGATTGCTTTGGATGCTAGTAAAAATACTGTCTAAGAACTTTGCGTATGCCTTATGTTCTTTGGTTGATTCATTTCCCATACCAAAGGAATGAATGCTAAGTAGTCCACTTACAGAGTCAATTCTTTTAAATGAATACTTTTGATCATCATCAAGCTTTGCATAGTTGATTTGGTCAAAGGGTCGGGAATGCCTTTGGTTGAATCGTTCATAGTATTTCGCATAACTCACGCTTTTCAATACTACTTCTTCACTTGCTTTTTGCCCTTTTCGTTTCAACCGAATCCTAAAACTGTCTTGAAGACCAAATGCCAATCTATAGTAACGCGCAAAATGGGTGCTTACACCTAGTTTTTTACCGCTTAGGTTGTTGCCATCTGTAGTATAATACATGTCTAATTTAGCCACCAATTCAGCTATTGGAGTGTCATTTATTTCGACTAATTCAGTTCCTAAAGGGATTGGCCCATCCGCATAATTAATAATCCATTTGTCTTGAATGCATTTAACCGGCAAAGGGAAATAGCCATTCTCTTCCTTCCGAACTTTTTGCCATCTTTTATGTGGCATATTGGTTTCATTATGCAAGCTGCCTTCGTAGTCAGTTAGTTTAGCAATTAAATTGAAGAAGTCCCGATAAGTCGAGAGGCTATTGATTTTTTCTTCCGCCCAATTGTAAGTGCTGTCTATTTGTTCTTTGGTTCTGTATTTATAAAGTCCGGAATTTACTTTCTGCCTTATTTCTTTAAAAACGGCTAAATCTTTCTTCATTTTCTTCTGCGAAAAAGAATCGTCAATTGATTGTCCAAATCCACTAATTTGTAGAAGGACTAAAAAGAAAATTATCAGTCGTTTGATTTTCAAGTTGCTCGTTTTTTTAATGCTAGTCAAGATACATTCTTTAGAGAAGTTATAGATACATGCATTAAACTAAATTAGTCTCTAACCTCATTGATTGCCCGCCCGGTTGTCCCGTTCGGACTTGTTCTATGTTTCTTAATCTTTACTCTTTCATCACTTTCTCTCTTCTCGTTTTCCTCTTTTAATCGCTTTCGACTTTTTGATTAAAATTGCTTTTAAAAGGTTTATATAATTAATGGTAAATTTACATTAAACGCATGCGTCATCGTTGATTTTTATTGCGTCTACTATGCAATAATCAATAACTATATCTTTTAAAGATGTCGAAAATCGCAATAATTTCATTTCTTGTTTTTTTTCTAATTTCAATTTTTTTGAATGCTCAAATTCAGATTGGACAGGACATTGATGGTGAGGCTATGTGGGATGATTCAGGAAAATCTGTAAGCATGCCCGATAATAATACCCTTGCCATTGGTGCTCCCGGGAATAATGCGAGTGGATCATTTTCTGGTCATGTCCGAATATTTACTTTCAATGGCTCAGTATGGGTTCAAAAAGGCTCTGATATTGATGGTGAAGCCAGTAATGATGAATCAGGCTTTTCAGTTAGCATGCCTGATTCTAATACTGTTGCTATTGGAGCATATGGAAATGATGGAAGTGGATGGGATGCAGGCCATGTTCGCATTTTTGCATGGAATGGAAATGCTTGGGTTCAAAAAGGAATAGACATTGATGCTGAATCAGCATGGGATAATTGTGGTTGGTCTGTTGATATGCCAGATGCAAATACAGTAGCAATAGGTGCACCAAATAATAGTGGAGTAGCTAGTTCTTCGGGACATGTACGAGTTTTTGAATGGAATGGAACTGCTTGGGTTCAGAAAGGACAAGATTTAGATGGAGAGTCAACCCTAGACAATTTCGGTTGGTCTACAAATATGCCTAATGCAAATACAATTGCAATAGGGGCCCCTTACAATGATGGCAGTGGAAGCCAAGCAGGTCATGTAAGAGTTTACGAATGGAGGATCAATAGATGGATTCAGAAAGGATTTGATATAGATGGAGAATCAGCTGGTGACAATTCGGGTATTTCAGTATCTATGCCTAGCCCTAATACAGTAGCGATAGGTGCTTATTCTAATGATGGTAATGGGTCTAATTCAGGACATGTTAGAATTTATTATTGGAATGGAACAGCGTGGATTCAAAAGGGACATGACATAGACGGTGAAGCTGCAAGTGATTATTCAGGCATTTCCGTAAGCATGCCTGATCCTAATTCTATCGCCATTGGAGCTACGGGCAACAATGGAAATGGATTTCGGTCTGGTCACGTTCGAGTTTATTCATGGGATGGTAGTTCATGGATACAAAGAGGTAGTGATATAGATGGTGAAGATAGGACTGATGTTTCTGGTGGTTCTGTAAGCATGCCTGATGCGAATACCATAGCTATTGGAGCCATAGGGAATGATGATAATGGCACCTATTCCGGTCACACTAGAGTTTATTCATTGGGATCAATTGTATCAAATTCTTTCATTGAAGCTGATATTGAAGGAAATATAAATGTCTATCAAGCTAATCAACGTATTTGGGTTGACCTAAGAAAGACAAATAAATCTTGGTCCAATCTTCAGTTGTTGAACATGAAGGCTCAAGAAGTTTATGTTAGACTAATTAGTGATGGGAATCAGCTGTTTAGTTTAGTTACTGAAAACCTTTCAAAAGGTATTTATTTAATTCGATTAACTGATGAGGAGGGTGGTTCCGTTACTCAAAAAATTGTTATACCTTGATTTTAGATTATTGAAATTCTCAAAAAAGCCCCAAGCTATACGCTTAGGGCCTTCTTATTTTAATCTACTTCTCTTCCTCAATCAAATCCTCCTTCAAGCTTGCTGAGCTTAGCCGAAGTAGGTTCTCTGAGCGGAGTCGAAGTGACTACTTCACTAACTTCATCTCTTCAATCAAGTGGCTTGCACCAGCATACTTATCAATAATAAAGAGGGTGTAACGAATGTCTACCCCAATGGTACGCTGCAATTCCGTTTCAAAGGCAATGTCACCACTCATGGCTTCCCAATTGCCATCAAAAGCTGTTCCGATCAATTCGCCATTTCCGTTAATCATTGGTGAACCAGAATTACCACCGGTAATGTCATTATTCGAGATAAAATTCACGATCAAATCGCCATTCTCATCCGCATACTGTCCGTAGTCTTTATTCTTAATCAGCGTTTTCAGCTTTTCAGGTACAATAAATTCAAAATCACTTGGATCTTCCTTCTCTAAAATTCCCTCTGCTGTAGTTACAAAATCATACTTTACTGCATCTCTAGGGTGGTAAGATTTTACCTGCCCATACGTAAAGCGCATGGTAGAGTTGGCGTCAGGTGCGTAGGTTTTGTCAGCATTCATAGCGCGTAAGCCTTTTACAAACAGACGCTTCGATCTGCTCAAACCTTCGTTCTCAGCCACAATGGTAGGCCTCACTTCCGACATGTAGTGGTTAAACACTGCACGCATTACTTGGTAAATTGGATCTTTCTCGATTGTTTTAGCCTTTGGCTTTTCTAAGAAAGCGGCGGTTTTTTCCTTATCGGCGAAAATCGTTTTCTCAAAAGCATCAGCTGCTAGTTTTTCATAATTGCCTTTGTACTTCGCAATCATGTCTTTAACTTCTTTGGGTTGCATGCTCTCGTCAATGTCGTCATGGTAGTTCATCAACATTGTGGCAAAAACCTGTTCGTCAATCACCTTACTGTAATCTTTGTAGTGGGCGTCTAATCCTGCCTTCAAGCGCTCAACTTCAGCTTTTATTGCCTCTTCATCATCACCTTCAAGCAGTTTCTTTAAGTTAGAAAAAGCCCGAGAATAACGGATCGCTTCTGTTCTAAAAATGGCCTCATTCAAGTAAATGGCAATCTTATTCACTTCCGTTAGGTTAGCGTAGCCTTTTTCAAAACCATCTAACACCCCAGTATACAATTCTTTTCGCTTAGCATCTTCTTCGATCCAGGCCGCTAATTGGTCTTCAGTAGCTTTCTTCTTATCATAAACTTTTAGCCTTTTTAAACCGGCTGACTGACCTTTAAAATACTTCCAATAGTTACTAATGCTAGCATGTTTAGAAGCGTACTGCAACCTTACTTTATCGCTCTCAGCCATTTCAGCTTCATAAATATCAAGCACTTGTCTTCTTAACTTAACGTAAGAAGGCTGACGTGTTTCCAATTCATATTGAATTCCTGCTGAAGTTAAATAACGGTCAGTAGAACCTGGGTAACCAAAGATCATAGAGAAATCACCCTCTTCAACGCCTTTCAACGAAATAGGGAGGTAGTGCTTTGGTGTGTAAGGCACATTCTCTTCAGAATATTCAGCTGGATTATTGTCTTTGTCTGCGTAAACGCGGAAAAGAGTAAAATCACCCGTATGGCGCGGCCACATCCAGTTATCGGTATCTCCACCATATTTCCCTACTGAAGAAGGAGGAGCACCAACTAAACGTACATCAGGAAAAGTTTCATAAACGAATAGGTAAAACTCATTGCCTTCGTAAAAGCTTCTCACGTTTACATCATAATCGCTATCGCCTTTGGCATCCTCTTCCAAAGAATCAGCCACCATTTTAATGGCTTTATTACGCTCTTCAAGCGTCATTTCTTCATTTAGTGCTGCATTAACCGCCTCACTCACATCTTCCATACGCACTAAAAAGGAAACTGAAAAACCCGCTGGTAACTCATCCGATTTTTTCATGGCCCAAAAGCCATCGTCTAAGTAGTTGTTTTCTTCTGTACTTTTTTCTTGAATTACACCATAACCACAGTGGTGGTTGGTTAACATCAGTCCTTGATCAGAAATGATTTCGCCTGTACAAAAACCTCTTCCTAGCCTTACAATGGCATCTTTCAAAGAAGCGTTGTTCACATCATAGATCTCTTCTGGGGTAAGCTGCAGACCTTGTTTTTGCATGTCTACATAATTCAAGCGCTTCACAAATAGTGGAAGCCACATTCCCTCATCGGCTTTAACCGTAGTGGTAGCTAGCATTAATCCTGCTAGTACAATTAAAATTTTCTTCATCTTTTCTTATTAAAATTTAAGTTTTCAAAAATAACGGATTGTTCACAGTATGAAAACCCCATGCCAAATTATTAGCCTTAGGGCTGAAGCTGGACTTTGAGTTGTTCTATTTCTCCGTTTTGCTTCATAATTCTTAATAGGTAAAGCCCTTGTGGTAAACGGCTTAGGTCAACTTGGTGCACTGTTTGCTGATTTAAGGCTATTTGCTGCACTTTTTTCCCTTTTAGGTCAAAAACGCTTACCAACCTTGCTTGGGCAGCTTCATCTTGCAAAGCAAAAAGGCCTTTATTGGGATTCGGGTACACTAAAAAGCCAGATTTTTTGCTGAGTTGTTTTGTTTCCTTAACAGAAGTAATAGTTGGCCGCATCAATGGACTTTCCCAAATTCCCCTGCCATAAGTAGATGCTCGCAGCATGCCTGAACGGTAGTGGATTTCCAATTCTGTTACGATCACATTGGGAAGTCCTGTCATATAGCTTTGCCAAAAGGGACTCACATTTCGGTTGCGGTAATAAACTCCCACATCGGTGCCCACATATTCAATTCCCGTAGCCGTATCAATGGCAATGGTGTTAGCCGGGAGATTGGGCAAATTGGCTGAAATATTTTGCCAAGTAGAGCCACCATTGCCACTCACGTACGCTTTTCGGTTGGTATTGAAGCCACTAAAGGTAATCCAAACCGAATCAGGGTCAGTAGGGTGGACTTCAATATCAGAGATAGCAAGGCTAGGTAAGCGGCTGTTGATTACCGTCCAGTTTTGTCCGCGGTCAGTAGTTTTCCGAATGGAATTGTTATTTGGTGCCGTATAAATGATATTTGAATTGCTTGGGGCTACTTTTAAAGTCCGCAGGGTGTTGTTCCAACCCCAACTAGACAACTGAACCCAACTGCTTCCGCGATTAGGGCTGTACCAAACATTCTCATAGGCTGCTACCAGGGCAAAACGATTATTCGGATCAATTTGGAAAGGCGTAACCCACGCGCCATTCTCCTGACTTCTTATGCTTCCAGAAACGCCACCTTTGGTCACACCGCCATCAAAAGAGCGTTGAATGTTTCCAAATTGAGAGGTAAAGTACATCACCCTTGGATCTTGCGGATCAATGGCATTGTCCATCCCATCTGCTCCGTATACATGCGCCCAAGTCATGCTGTCGGTGCGCAGTAAACTCCCATTGTCTTGCGCTCCGCCAATTAAGATGGTGTCGCTTTGTTCCGTCTGCGAAAAGCGGTAAAATTGCGTGATTTCCAGGCCATCGCTCAGGTCGTTCCAGCTATTTCCTAAGTCACTTGTGGTGAAAATTCCCCCATCAGAGCCACAATAAAGCACATTGTTGTAAAAGTCTAAAGCGTGGATGTCAGCATGAGTATAGCCTGCATTGTTGTTGATTACCCAATGGCTTTTAATGCTCCAATTACTTCCCCCATCGATAGAACGCCAAACGTTTATCCCACCTACAAATACATCATTGGCATCTTGTGGATTGACGGCAATGGCTAGATCATAACCACTTTGTCCACCATTATTTAAACCATTAATGTCATGGCTCAAAATGTTGGGGGTGGTCGACATGCGCTGCCAATTTAATCCCGCATCATTTGAACGGTAAAGGGCATAAAAACCCTGATCTGATTGTTTACCACAAACGGCATAAACCACATCTGCGCTGTCGGGTGAAACGGCAATCTCCATGCGGTTGATCTGTGCGGGTGAATTCATGCCAGTTCCATTGTTAGAAGCAGTAAAAGTGGTGCCTCCGTCGGTAGAGCGGTAAAACTGATCGGTGGTGGCATAAACGATGTTCGTATCAGTTGGATGCATTTTAACGCTTCTTATGTTATCATTCAAAACGTTGGTCCAAGTGCTTCCTCCATCGTTGGTGCGGTACAAGCCAATGTTAGTGGCCACCCAAAGCGTATCAGGATTTTGAGGATGAATCAACATTCTTCGCATGCTTACATTTTGCGACCTGATTAAGCTTAAAGCCGTATTGACCCAAGTTTGTCCGCCATCGGTTGATTTTAAGATCCCAATGCTGTAAGTGTCGGCTCCAAAGCCATCACCGGTTGCAATGTACAAGTGGTTCGAATTAAGCGGACTGATGGCGATGTCACTCACCCCGATAATGGCAAGATTATCGGCCAAAGGCATCCAATTTTGCCCACCATCTGTAGTTTTCCAACACCCTCCTGAAGGGGTGCCTATGTAAATGGTCAAGGAGTCTTTCGGGTCTACCCGGATGTTGTTGATCCTTCCCAAGCCGGGACTGTAGCTGTAATTTTGCCAATCATCAGGCCCTAGCGGTCGCCATGAAGCAGTTTTGGCCAACTGATTTCCTTTGCCGTAAATTTTCTCAAAAGCCCGAGCTTCTTCCATGGGGTTAATGCTGCGGCTGCGGTCTCCACTTGGGTATACCCTCGGTTCCATAAACCATTCATAGCGCTTAAACTGCTTGTAACCCCTGCCTTTTGCATCTTTAAGGTCGCCCATTTCTTCATAAAAGGTTTCCTGCAATTCGTAAAAATTGACATTCGGATCACTCATTTGATCCATCCATTGCTGGGCTGAGGCAACTAGAGCAAAAAGGCTCAAGCAGCTAATTAGGCTAAGTGCTTTTTTCATTTGTATACTTTTTCTCCTTTCGAAAGCCAAACTCCCCAAATCCGATTATAGGCATGAACTTTTTCCGTTTCTTCCATTTGAGCGTTAACTACTGCTTTTCCTTGGTTTTTCCATTCAAAGATACCACCGTAAAGGTTATAGACTTCATTAAATCCCATTTCCTTTATTTTTAGTGCAATTCGCTCACTCCTGTAGCCAACAGAACAGTAAACAACCATGGGCTTCGACCGATCTACTTTTTCCAAAGCTGAAAGATTTACCGATTCATATCCAACCCAAACTGCATCTTCAATGTGACTGACTTCAAATTCTCCTTTTTCTCGGCTATCTACAAAAACGGCTTCTTGCATTTTGGCAGCTTCGTTTACCGAAATAAAAAGGCTATCATGATCTAAAAGTCCTTTTAAAAGGAGATCGTATGCTTTATTCTCAACCTTTTGTGCCATAAGAAAGCTCTGGATTAAAAGTAAAAATACTAGGCTATTGGTCTTGCGCATAATAGTCTAATTTAAGGTTCCAATCATAATCTGCATAGCTGATGGAAGGATGATCAGTTTCAGCGATAATGCCATATTTTTTCAAGAAAGCTAAGGTTCCATCGCTTCCGTCGAAATCACCTCTAAACCAACTGAACAGTTTGCTTACTTCAACTTGGTTTTTCTTAGGAAAGTAAGTACTGCTTTGCTCAAGAAAGCTTTTGCTCAATCCATCCAATTGCTCATCAATGCTTGCCGCATACAAAATAGCCACAGGAGGACAGGAGGCTGCTCCACAATTTAAAGCAAAGTGAATCCGTGCGTCAGTTTTTACCGTGCGAAATTGCTTTTCGAAATCATCGGCAAAGGGATTTTTGATCAGGCCTAAAGCCAATTTAAGCTCAGAACTTCTTATTATGCCGTGTTCCACATCATCAAAGCTTAGCTTTTTGCCGGCTACAGTGAAACGTGGCTCTGAAAAGAAGTCACTCCGATCTTCATATAGGTTTGGTTCTTCCCTTAAAATAAGCTGGATGTAAGCATTGTACACATTGATCCAAAAAGCCTTTTTTTGCGCATCAGTCTGCAAGGCTTGGTTTAAACGGGCAGCCTCAACTTCCGCTAGTTCTGCCTGCAGGCTAGCAGTTTTTTTTTGCGCTTTAACAGCTTCCATTAATTGCGCTGAAAGCAAGGTATGGTAATTGTCTTCTCCTTTTTGTGCTTGCGCAGAAACTATTATAAGGAATAAACAAAACAAGGTGAGAGGTTTGCGTACTAAAGTTTGAAAAGGCTTGCTCATAAATACTTTTAATGCAATTGGTAGACCAAAATTAGGCTTCAGCCGAAAGGCCCAAGGCAGCTCTCAACTTAATGATCTTTCTTATCTCTTCTTGAACATAAGAAGAGTCGCTTTGGTTTGCTTTCATTTTCTTGATCCACAAAAGCGTTCTGATTTTTTTCCACCTTTTATGATTTTGCCGAAAGACCTTGTAGGTGTAAAGCAAAACTAGCGGACTCAAAACGAACCAAGCTGAAAATGCAGTACTCAAGTAAATGCTGATTACCGCTGCCCAAGCCAACCAGAGCAAAGTGCCTGCTGCAAAGCGAACAGAAAGGTAAAATTCAGGCGCCTTTTTGGTAGTTGATTTGGCGATCAGATAAGCCATACCAAAAGGGATTGCATTGCCGAGATAGCCTAAAATACTTAAGGGTAAGCTCAAGAAAAAAAGTAAAAAGTCCTTACTGCTTACCGCTACCTTATGTTTTAAGCTTTCAAAATCGAGGTGATAGGGGATTAACAGCTCTTCCATTTGGGCTACTTCCTTTTTCAGCTCGCGGTACTTATCACTTTTTCGCTGCTTTAGGTTCTCAATTTTCTTTGCGATCAATGATTTTCTGATCAGTGAATTTTGCTCATAGCAAGGGTCAAGTTCCACTAAAGCTTGATGAAAGCGCTCATCTTCAGGCTCCACCAATATGGAGTGTTCCCGAAGCATTTCTTCCAAACGCAGGTTCAAGGCTTGTATCGCTTTTCCCTGATTGATGGGAGCATCTTCAACTAAATCACTATAATCGATCAAGTCGCTGTAGCCCAATAAAACCCGACTACCAAAAGAATTGATCTTTTCATAATTGATACCACAAGCCATTAGCTGTGGTTGAGCAGCCTCAGGATGTTTTGCCATAAAGCGAAAAAGAATCTTCGCTAAACCCTTTTTGAGGGGTCTAATTTTTTTATCGCCTACGCTGATTCCTTCAGCGAAGATCAAGATTGCTCCACCCGAGGCTAAAATGTCGTAACAGGCTTCAAAACTCTGGTGATTCTCAATCAATTTATGCCTGCCATCACGCTGCCGATAAATGGGAATTAAATTCATTTTTTTCAGCAGGGCAGCTACCAAGGGCGATTTGAAGACATCAGACCGAGCCAAAAAGTGCATTGGTCTCTTTACACTCGCGGCAATAATAATGGCATCTAAAAAAGAGTTGGGATGAGTAGCAGCAACGATCAGCGGACCTTGAGCAGGAATTGCAGCATGGTTAAAGCTTTTGATCTCATCAAAATGACGGTTAAGGCTTTTTTGTAACAGAAAATGCAGTAAGCGGTAGATCAAAGTTTAATTGATTTCATAAAAGCGGTAGTCGCTATCCAAGTAATTGACAACTTTAAGATCATGCAGGTAAAATTCGGATTTATCAGGATTCCACAAGTAGATTTTGATCTCATCTTCATCTTTTAATGCTTTGTCTCTGGTCCAAACGTACAGCACTTGGTACCATTCGTTTTCTTTGTAAAAAGTCTGACTATCAAAACTGCGCCAGAAGATTGTTTCACCTTCACGGCTTACGTCAACCACAATTTTAAAGTTACTTTCTATCGCACTTTTCGCCTTTAGGCTAATAACAAGCCATGGGTGCTGCTCAGAACTGAGCTTACCCAATTTGTTCTTGTAGGTAAAGGAATAGAGGCTATTGCTTTCTATTTTATAAGGCCGTGCTAAGCCTTGAATGCTTGTGTCTAGCCAAAGGCTTTCATCAAACTCCCAGCGTTCACTCGCTCCCCAACTTTCGCTAAAGTAAGTGGCTCTTTCTTGCTCACTCTCACTTAATACGAGAAATTCAGAATTGAAGAAACGTTTCTGTATTTCAACATTAGGATACCTCGTTTTTGCCAATTCGTATATTTCTAGAGGTATAGCAACTCCTGCAAAAGCCAACATGACTTGATCGGCATCCTGCTTTTTGAGCAATTTGCTGGCTATATTCAGCTCTTTTGTGCCTCTAAATTGCGGAACATCAAAGGCTGCTTTTTCTCCAAATTGGCGGTAGTAATAGTCAAAATAAGTTGAATCGTTATTGTTGGCAAAAGCCACTAATTTCTGCTCTTCGTTTACTTTGGGGTAATTAATGCTCGAGGCGATCACTTCCTTGAAATTAGCAAAAGGCCGGCTACGAAAAAAACGTGCACTTTGATATAAGCTAACTAAACCGAGTGCTGATACTAAGAGCATACCAAGCCGCACTTTTTTGATTGAAACTCCTTTTGGAACAAAGGCATAGAAAAAGAGAATGCCAAAGGGTAAGCTAAAAAGCAAGACTGAATATTGCAAAATAGGCTGATAATGCAGGGAATAATAATGCCCAACTGCATAGGGAGTGATGAAAAGTATGAGCAAGATCAAGCTCCCTTTGATGTTGAAGTTTGGCTTTTTAAAGAAGAGGAACATAAACCCTAAAATCAAAGGCAGGGCTAGGAAAATCAACTGATGATTAAAAGCATTGAGCAAGAAACTAAATAGAAAATCGTCTTCCGCGACCGGCAGCCAACTAAGGCCGCCAATTTTTAGATGCTTTAAGGTTATAGGAAGGTGAAGTGTTAAGAACCCTGCAGCTAAAAGACTAAGCCCAAAATAGCGTTTTTTGCTTTGCTTATTTTTTAGTTGAGTGAAGCCCAATAACAAACTCAAAAGAGCAGTAAAGGCTGCAAAATAATGGGCAGTAAAACTGAGGATGAGTCCGATAACTAAACCCCATTGAGCTCTTTTTTTGTGCTTTTCTGCTTCAAAATGACTGATGCTGTAAACGACCAGCATACACGCCATAAAGCCAAGCGCATAGGGTCTTGCCAGTTGCCCATAGTTCAAAAAGAATTGAGAAAATACCAAAGTGCTTGTAGCCAAAAGAGCAGCAGGGTAGGAGAACCACTTATGTGCAAAGCGGTAAAAAAAGAAAAGTCCCGCTAAGGTAAAAAGCACTGAAGGCAAACGAAGTAGCCAGGTATTTTCTCCGAATATTGCGGTCCAACCGTAGAGAAAAAGCTGCATTAGAGCTGGATGTCCATCGGGCATAATGCCTTTTTGGATCAGCTCACCAAGCGAATCATATTGCAAGCGGTTTAAAGCGCTAAGCTCATCATTGGTGATCGACCAGCCACCATAATTCCAAAAGCAAAGCACTAGTGCTAGCAGCGTTAAGCCCCATTCAAGCGGGGTAATTGTAGCAAAGCGATTCGCTTTCACCTCCTTTGTCTAATAGCTTCATACAAGATCACACCAGTGGCAACCGAAACATTAAGCGAAGCTGTTTCTCCTTGCATTGGAATTTTAGCTTGATGATCTACCCGTTTCATAATCTCTGAATTGACCCCATCTTCTTCCGATCCCATCACGATGGCGGTAGGCAGACTGAAGTCGCAAGCATACAATTCTGTTTCGGCTTTTTCAGTACAGGCCACTACTTGTAAACCAATGGCTTGAAGGTCCTCAACCACTTGTGCCAAGTCTCTTTCTCTGGCAATGTTAACGTTTACCAAAGCACCAGCAGAGCGTTTGATCGCTTCTGCATTTACTTGCGCTGATCCCTTTACGGGAATGATTACCGCATCAACACCACTACATTCAGCGGTGCGACAAATGGCTCCAAAGTTTCCCACATCGCTAATGCGATCTAAAACCAAAACTAAGGGCACCCTTCCTTGCTCATAGGCTAAATTCAAAACCTCTTGGTAAGGCTGGAATTCGATAGGAGAGATTAGCGCTACCACTCCTTGATGGTTTTTCTTGTAGTAGTGGTTTAGCTTTTCCTGCGGTAGGTTCTGACTGCTAATTTTATAGGTTTTGATCAACTTACGCAGTTCAGTGATGTTTGGTCCCCTCAAGTCTGATTGGATCAGCACTTTCTCGATCTGCTTCTCTGCTTTAATTGCTTCCATTACAGAATGCATTCCAAATAGGTAATTCTCTTTTGCCATCTTAAAATATTTTTCCTTGTCTCCAATTATCCACCGCTCGGTACCAATTGTTTTTATATTCCTCTTTGCGCACCAGGCGGAAATCGTTTCTACTTAAAGGGTTGTCGATCAATCGAAATTCAAACCGAATGGAAAGGATCTGATTTTCCTCTCCATAGGTCCAAACCTCACGATTTAAGTCTTTATAAATGTTGTTAGGTTCTCCGTAAACGATCAGTAAAATGCCGCGGTCAGTTTTCCAACCTTCACGGTAATCTGTAAAATATTGATTAGCCAATTCCACTCTTCGATAATATTCCCGAATGATTTGCTTGGTTCGACTGGCATCTTTGCCAATCTTAAGCCAAAAAAGGTCGAGCTCTTTCTTCAGGTTTACTGCCTGTTGTAGTTTTTTGTATTCTGCTGAGGTGCTGATGTAGCGAATCGGGCCAACCATTTCTTCGTATTCGATTACTTCAGGATAATGGTTGCTGAAGTGGTAAAAGAAGAACGGTCTTAGGCTAGTATCTTCAGCCGTTGTGATTAGGTTAATGTCTTGAATAGAGTCAATGTAAACTTCCTGACCTTCAAAACGAATGGGGCTAAGGTTATCAATTTCAGGATACTTCAACTCCCCAATTTTTGTGGCAAATGGCGGCGGAGTCATCTCGTATTCCATAGCGCTCATCGACTTGTCAAATTCATTTGCTTCAACCAGTTGGCTTTTCTTTAGGTTGTAAGCCTTGCCTTTCTTCAAATGGGGTTCAACCAATACTTGCTCACCTTGACTCATGAGGTAATATTGATCGTTACCGTTATCCCGCTTGTCGATCCAATGGTAATACACCACATTCAAATCGCGGTAAACGTCTCGAAAACGAATCTCCAAAGGGTATAATTCTCCTGCCTTGGCTTTGACCTTTACATAGCCTTGCAATATGCTGTTGCTTTGGTTTTCACCGGTAGAGATCATCGGAGTAGTAGCACTGTCTAATATATCGCGCTCACCTTTTTTGCCGTATAGCTTGTACTTGCATAAAATACGTGCTTTTGAAATGCTATCCTGCCCCAATTTACCATACAATATATCATTGCTTTCGATTTGAAAATAAAGGAGCGAAGTGTCAGCATCTTGGTGAAAGACCTTAAATTTTGGTTTGATTAAGCGCTGCTCCTCTTGGTATAAGTAACTGTAATCATAACGGCTCAAACTTCCGCTTGAGCTGCAAGCAAAAAGAAAAATAAGCGGGATGATTCCCCAAAGTAGGCGGTAGTTACTCATTGCTTTTCTGCCTATAGTTCTGGTGGTAAGGTTTTTTGTGTGTTGGCTCCTAAGTCTTTCAGTAACTCTGCTTGTCGCATTAAGTTACCGTTGCCTGTACTGAGTTTATTTAAAGCTCCTTGGTAAGATTCTTGAGCCTGATCCAGACGTCCGCCAACCTTTTTTAAGTCCTCTACAAAATTGGCAAACTTATCATATAAACTACCTGCTCTGTCGGCTATGTCTTTGGCATTTTGTGCTTGTCGTTCATGTTTCCAAACAGAAGCAATGGTTCGGAGGGTAGCGAGCAGGGTAGTCGGACTAACGATTACTACTTTTCGATCCCATGCGTAAGCATAAAGTTCAGGGTCGTTTTGAATGGCAATGCTAAAAGAGGATTCAATGGGAATGAATAAAAGCACAAAGTCAGGGGTGTTTACTCCAAGTGCACTCTGGTAATTTTTTTCGCTCAAAATTTTAACGTGTCC
This sequence comes from uncultured Flavobacteriales bacterium, assembly GCA_913056345.1. Taxonomy (GTDB): domain Bacteria; phylum Bacteroidota; class Bacteroidia; order Flavobacteriales_E; family Vicingaceae; genus CAJXMH01. Next base: position 125,388 of record CAJXMH010000002.1, read on the forward strand.
TCTAACACTAGTAAGGTGCTGTTTGAGGAGTTTGATTTTTTCAATTTCATCTTCAGCAGAGCTAAAGCGCTCGTAGGCAGAAAGCGAAACCTTCGAATCAACCACAATATGTCGATCGTCGGGTAAGTGCACGATCACATCAGGCCTGATGGTTTGATTGTTTGCGTTTTTATCGACAACCTCGGTTTCATATTCTTTGCCTTTAATCAAGCCACTGCTTTCTAAAATCCGCTCCAAGACCAATTCTCCCCAATTTCCTTGGGTCTTATTGTCGCCTTTTAAAGCATTGGTCAAGTTTTGAGCTTGTTCATTAAGTTCAGTATTCAAACTTGTAAGCTGCTTAATCTGCTCTTTAAGCGAGATCTGTTCATCTCGGTTTTTAGAAAAACGTTCTTCTACCTTGTTTTCAAAGGATTTTAATTTCTCCTTAAAAGGGGAAAGCAACTGGTCTAAGGCCTCATGGTGCTTTTCTGAGATCTGACTAGAATTATCTCGAAGTAGTTGATTCGCGACCAATTTGAATTCTTTAGTGAAGCGTTCATTAAGCTTTTCTAGTTCAGCTTGTTGCTCACTTAGTTTTGCCTGTAAATTTTTGTAATCTGCCTTAGCTACTTCAAGTTCAGCATGCAAGCGCTTGTTTTCCTCTAAAGCCTCTTTTTCTCTTAGCTCTTGTTTCCTAAATTCTTCAATTGATTTTTCGATCCGCTCATTTAGGTTGGTCTTTTCTACCTTCAGCCGAATGTTCTCATCGCTCAATTCCCTCAATTCAGACTCATCGATGCTGCTACCACCCTCTTTTTTGAGCAATTTAAATACACCAAAAACTATGATCAAAAGCAGTACGGCAATTAGAATGAATAAGAAGTTTTCCATGGTATTTTGATAAGCGCGAAGGCTAAATTAAACAATCGTCTCTTGTGCTAAAAGAAGTTGATAAATCCAAAGTGGATTTTTGCAGCCCTAAGGTCAATCGGGTTTCCAAATTGCCTTCCCACTGCATAATTAAAAGTGAATATCCCGGCAGCCGTTTCAAAGCTAATTCCCGCTCCAAGTCCAAGCGGCGTATCACTTACATATTCGCCGATCGAATTGCTTTCATAATACCCACCATCAGCAAAAAGGGAAAAGAATGAATTGCGGTCCAATAAAAAACGGTATTCAAAAGTAAAAATAGAATAGGTGGAAACATTAATAGACTCTTCGTCGAAACCTCTTAGCAAACGCAGCCCCCCGATGCGCATCAACTCATTTTGATAAAGGTTTTCGGAGTAAGTTGTAGCGGATTGATTTCTAAAAAGCAAGGTAGACCGATTTGCTAGGGGTACGAAAAAAGAAAGGTTTAACTCACCATTGTATTGAATGGTATTTAGCGAAATATCATTGTAAAGATCTGGCTGAAGTTCTTCTAAGGCTGCAATTTTTTCTAAGCGTTTTCTTCCAACTGCAAAATTGGTTTGCAAGGCAAAACCCTTTCGGGGATTATAAAGGTAGTCTAGACGTCTTAATTGATAGCCAACTCCGAATAAGTTCATGCTCACATCTCCAAAGGGAGGCAAGGCCGTATTGCTTTGGTTCAGAAAGCGGTCGCGACTAAGCAGGTTAGATGATTTGCTTTCTAAAAAGAGACTAAAGCTTTCTCCCCTTCTTAGGGTATAATTAACGCCAATTCTACCAATCAGATCAATGAAGGTAGTATCTCTTCTAAAGAGTTTAAAGTTTGCTTCCAAACCAAAAGGAGAATTTAAAAAATAAGGTAGCCCAAAATCAATACGTAGGTCTTGTGAGTTTCCTTTTAGCTTCCGCCAGTTCAAGCCAATTTGTTCCCCACGATTAAAAGCATTGACTAGAGCAAGGTCGACATCCCCGGTCAATTCAATGCTACCGTCTGTTTCGTCGGTAAGTAAGCCCAAAACACCATCAAAGCGGCTTGCTTTTTTCTTTTTAAGCCATAAGATCAGCTTGACGTAATCTTCAAAAAACTGTATTTCCTTTTCACGCTCTAAAGCAACAAAAGGCAATTCTTTTAAACGTAAGCTCAATTGGTCAAAAAGTTCTTCTTGATAAGGGCTTCCAGGCTTTATGCCAAGGTGTTTGAGTAGGTAATTGGTGCTGATGTCAGAATCTCCATTTACTTCAACACTATCAAGTCGGTAAAAGCGGTTTTTTGCCACTTTTAGCTTTGCACTGATCTCTCGAGCTGAATCTATGCGAATACTGTCAAGCCGAACTTCCGCAAAAGGGTAGCCATGGTTTTCGAGGTAATGAATGGTGCGTTCGAATAAGCGCTGCAATTGCTTGGGACTGAATTTTCGATTGAGGTATAGTCGGCCATTCACATCAATTTCTTTCACTTCTGCTTCCTTTAAACCTGAGGTTTCGAGGTAAGACCATTTATAAACTGCTCCTTGGTTAAAATAGAGTAAGACAGTCTGTTCTTTTTCAACTGTAGAATCGATGCTTGCTGCTAAATAGCCCTCGGCATACAGTTGGCCTAAAAGCTCATTTTGCAGTTGATTCAATTCGCTTTTGGTTGACACAAAGTTGGGATAGTCAAGCTTGACTTTTTCGATTCCTAAAACACTTACTTTCTTTTTTTGCCCAAAGCCAAGGCTGGTTATAAAAAGCAATATGGTAAGCAGTTTTAAAGGCATTTCTTGGCTCGAATTAACGTAAAATAGCTCAGCTTATTTGCCAATCAATCGGCTTTTTACCAAGCGATGCTAGAATTTGATTGGTTTTAGAAAAATGCTGACAACCAAAAAAGCCTCTGTAAGCAGAAAGAGGTGAGGGGTGCGGCGCTTTTAAAATAAATTGTTTGTCTGACAGTATTCTTTCTTTTGCTTGTGCCTGTCTTCCCCATAATAAATAGACTACACCTTCTTTTTTAGCATTCAATTGTGCGATCACTGCATCAGTAAACCGCTCCCAACCATGTTTCTGATGGGATTCTGCTTCCCCTCTTCTAACCGTTAGAGTGGTGTTAAGCAGCAATACGCCTTGCTTAGCCCATTTACTAAGGTCTCCATCCTCAGGCATCTTGATCCCTAGATCTTTTTCAATCTCTTTGAAAATGTTTTGAAGCGAGGGTGGGAGTTTTACACCGCTATTTACGGAAAAGCTCAACCCATTGGCCTGATCTGGTCCATGATAGGGATCTTGTCCAATAATTACCACCTTAACTTTTTCAAAAGGCGTGTGATGAAAGGCAGCGAATATTTCTTTTTGGGGTGGGTAGACTTCAAACTTGTTGTATTCTTGAAGGAGGAATTCTTGCAATTGCAGGAAGTATCTAGCAGTCAATTCTCTTTTTAAATTGGCCTCCCAGCTTTGATTTAGTTGGTCTTTCAATGGATTAATTTGGGTCATGAAGAATACTTAAGAAATCAAAGTTGAATTGTTAACAAAATTGATAAAGATGATGAAAAAGGCTGTTGAATTCGGTATTTTTGCTTCCATAAAGTATTTGATATGAAAAAAGTTAGCTACACACTTTTAATAGTTTTTACCATCGGTTTGGTGTTTTCTTCTTGCAAATCTCACCAAAGATGTGCGGCCTACAGCAAAGCTCCTGTAGAAAATACTCAAAACCCTTCTTAATAAGTTGAATTGGCAGGCCATAGAATCCATTGATAAGTTAGATAATTTACTAGCTTCTAACGAAACTTTTCTGATTTTTAAACATTCCACGCGTTGTCCTGTAAGCAGCGCAGCAAAAAGACGTTTTGAGGCGGATTGGTTCAAGCAGGCAAGAACAATTCCTGCTTATTACCTAGATTTGATCGAGTACCGTGACGTAAGTAACAAAGTAGCCGCTGACTTGGAGGTGATTCACCAGTCACCTCAATTAATATTGGTGCATCAAAAAGCGGTTTTACACCATAGTTCGCATACCTCTATTTCGGCTGACAAAGTCCTCAAGCATATTGAAAACTTACCGACTGTTTAAGCTCCTTGCTTAAACTAAGCGCAACTGGGCAGGCTTTCGCCTCTTGCTCTAAATAAGTGCGGTCCTCTTCATTAATAGCCTTTTCTAGCCTGAAATTTATTTTGACCTCACTGATTCGTCTGGGGTTAGAAGCCATAATTTTTTCAACGGTATATTTTACTTCTCCTAGTTTAATCTTTTTGTTCTTCGCTCGAATAGCCATTATGGTTAGCATACAGTTCGCTAAGCTTGCAGCAACAAGGTCGGTGGGAGAAAAACTTTCCCCTTTTCCTTCATTGTCTTTTGGAGCATCAGTGATCAATTTTTTTCCTGAATCCTCGTGCGTGCTTTGGCATCTTAGATTACCTAAGTAATTGCCTGAAAGGTGGGTCATAACATTTTAAGGTTTGAATGGTTAAATTTGTTGCTAAAGATATTATCTTGAATAGAATAATCCTTTTTTGTTCTCTTTTAAGTTTTAGTTTCTTTTTAAAAGCCCAAGAAACGGTTTTTGAAGAGGAAAAGACAACCATTTATGCCACTGAGATGAGCGGTGGAATCGGCATGCATACCAATGGCTTTATGGCTAACTTTAGGTATGCAAAGTACCTTAGTGGATTCAAAAAACGCATTTATGAAATTGAAATAGCCAATTTAAGACACCCCCAAGAAATCAGAAGCATTAACCCATTTCAAGATGATGTTAAAGGTTATGTTTTTGGAAAACTGAATAATTTGTATGCCATCAGACCAAGCATTGGTATTCAAAAGGTCTTTGTTCCTAAGCAATCAGTTAAAGGAGTTTCTATTGCTTGGCTAACTAATTTTGGGGTTTCTTTGGGTTTGGCAAAACCCATTTATTTAAATGTTCAAGTTGAAGATCAAGATAACAACACCATTATTGTTAGAAGGCGCTATGATCCTGATGAGCATGACCAAGATGAGATATTTGGTAGAGCATCCTTTTTCAATGGAATAAGTGAAACGCGTCTGTATCCCGGACTTTTCTTCAAAAGTGGTCTTCATTTCGATTACGCCAATGATCGCTCCATGCTTCGTTCTATAGAGACGGGTCTCACTGTTGATGTCTTTTTAGAAGAAGTACCCATAATGGCTTTTACTGAAAATCGACAAGCATTCATTAATTTATATGTCTCCCTTCATTTCGGTTCTAGAGAGGTTGAATAAATTTATTCAACCATAGGCAACAAAAGGGCTACATTAACTGTCTTTAAGTTGATAAAAGAATAATTTAAAATTCATTTTGCGATTAAAATTTATTCGTAAATTGTGTTTCTATACTGTAGTTTAATTTAAACATTTAATTATATGAAAATCAAAAGGTTTACACTTTTGAGTTTAGCAACTTTCGCAGTTGTTTTAAGTTCATTTTCTTGGTTTGGTTCAAAAGAAGCCAAATATTTTCCAAAAAGTCTTGAAAAAAACAGAGTCTCGTCTGCTCAGGGTTTTATAGAGTTTATGCAAACGATTAAGGCAGATCAACAGACGGGAACAATTGATCCTGATTTAGTGATGGCTGCAAGAAAGCAAGTTGATGTATTGCCAAAAGGTAAGTCCTCGCTCAATTTAGCATGGCAGTTTAAAGGTCCTGATAATATTGGTGGACGGACAAGGGCTTTAATTGTTGACCGTAATGATGCTGATCACTTATACGCAGGTGGTGTAGCAGGAGGGGTTTTTGAGACCTTTGACGGTGCTGTTAATTGGCAACCTTACGATCCTGATTTTAAGGTGAACAACATATCTTGTATGACCCAAGCCATTGATGGCTCTGTATATGTTGGTACAGGTGGACATTTCGAAAACCCTTTCAATACAACTAACAGAGGCTATTTCTTTATAGGAACAGGAATTCACAAATTAACAGGCAATGGTACTTTTGAATTGGTGGTTGGTCCGACTAACAGACAGGATGCTAACTTAGACTATGCAACTATTGGTGAAATTGAAGCTGATCCAACAGATGCTAATGTATTGCACGTTGCTATGAATAGAGGGTATCGTGTTCTAACATATAATCCAGGTGCGAATAGCTGGTCAACTTCTACCCCTATTAACACAACTAGAAGATGTAATGATATTGACATTAGCGATGATGGTCAGACGATTGTGGTTTCTTTTGTAGGTGAAATTCATGTTTCACAGGATGGAGGGCAAACTTTTACCAATACGACCCCTTCTGGTAACTTCCGAAGAATTGAATGTGATATAGCACCTTCAGATAAAAATATTGTTTATGCAGGAGCTACTGCAACAAATAGTTGTTTAAGAGCAATCTACCGCTCTAAAGATGGTGGCTTGACTTGGGAGTCTATTTTAAGTGGAGGTGCTGGAGGATTATTTGACCCTTATGCGAACCCTGGAGTGAACTGTCAAGGTAATTGGGATAACATGGTTGAAGTTTCTCCTGATGATCCTGGAAAATTGACTGTTGGTGGTGTTACTTTATTTAGGTGGGAACAAAGTTCAGTAGATCCGGCTCCGGCAAATGGCTCTTGGAATAGAATAGATGTGTTGTTCGATTTTACCGCATCAGGTGATTTAGTGCCATTTTACGTGCATGCTGATAAACATAATATGGTGTTCGATCCACGTGATTCTGATGTAGCTTACATTGCAACAGATGGGGGGATAACCAAAACAACTAACTTTAATGATGCACAACCTACTTATCGGGTACATAATTATAAATATGGTGTTACCCAATATTATGGTATAGATATAAATGCTAATGATGTTGCCATGGGTGGAACCCAAGATAATGGTTCGCATTTGATTGGTGTAGAATTTAACAATAACCTAGGCGGTATCCAGGTGTTAGGTGGCGATGGGTTTGATGCTGCTTTATCCGTAATCGATCCTTCAATTGGTGTTGCTTCTAGTCAGTTTAATGTAATCAGAAGGATTCAAGGGATTAATCCACAAATCGGAGCTTCAAATATTTCAACTGCAAATATTGTAAACTCAAATCGACTTTTAGGTGGTCTATGTCAAACTCCTGAAGGCTGTTCGAATGTGTTTTACAACTGCCTTGAAATGTGGGAGTCATTTGATCATGAAGGTTCTACAGACTCAGTTGATATTGTAGAAGAGAGAAAGACTCTTCCTCCAATAGCTGCAGGCACGCGTGTAGAATTTGACGGTAATAACAATGATGCAAAGCAAATTGCAGTTTTAGAGAATGATATATTTCCATTTGATACCGTTTCAGCAACTTCAGAAAGACTAATTGATTTCAATGTTGCTGATTTAATTAATGGAGGCAATGCTGCTATCCTAAACTTTGACACTGTAAGTGTTGATCTAAGCACTAAAACCCTTACAGTAAATAAATACGGTAACACAACATTGAACATTCCTTTCCAATATGGAGTGCGTGATTCATACAACAATCTATTTTTAGATACAATCAATAAAAGAGCTGGTTTAACTGGTTCTTTAGAAAGAGAAGTTTCTTTTGTTGTTGATTCATTGGATGCACAGACTCAAATCTTGAGACTAGAAAATGCAGAAATCGTATTTAGATATCGTTATGCGGTGCAGGATAAAGTACAAAATATATTAGCTTCTGCAAACTGGCCTGGAGTTGCTGCAAACTATAATGAGCGTAACATTTTCATCACAAGAGACCTCTTGAAAGGTCAGTCTGACATTGTGTGGCATCATGTTGCAGGTACTCGTTCAACTCCTGATCCAATCACCGGAACGGTAATCGATATGGAATTCAGCAGCGATGGTAATCATATGTTTATTGGAACTACAAGCGGAGCTTTGTTTAGAGTTTCTGATCTGGATTCTGTGGATACAGATTTACCACACTCTGCTTCAGGAAACCAAATTTATGACATTGTGAACGGTCCTTTAGCGGGCAAGTGTCAGCAAATTGGTCGATTCGCGGGAAGATCAGTAACTTCTATTGCTATCGACCCCAATAACGATGACAATCTGATTGTGACCCTTGGTAATTATGGAAACCATTCACATATTGCAAGAACTACAATTGCTACCACAGCAGTAGATCCAACAGGTACCTTTGAATTCATTCAAGGAAGTGGAAATACTGCCTTACCCCTGGCACCAGCTTATTCGGTTATGATTGATAAAGATGATCGGAATAGAGTGTTAGTTGGAAATGAGTTAGGCGTATTCTCTACTGATAGCGCATTTGCTTCAGATGCTAATAATGTAGAGTGGTCAGAAGAGAATGTAGGCTTAGGAAGAGTTCCTGTTTTCGAAATCAGACAAATGGTTTACGATTATGCAGACATTAATGCTACCTTACTAGATACCCTAGAGTCTATTAACAACGGCAACCTTGTAATGAATGGTCAAGCGGTGACAGATCAGAATGTGATTGATTCAGTTAGGAATCACCTTTCAGAAGGGTTAATTCCAGTGGAGAATGAAGGTGTTATTTATATCGGAACTCACGGTCGAGGTATTTACAAATCTGACGGTTTAGTAAGCATAAGTGAACTAAGCAGAGAAGATGAAAAAGCTAGCTTGAAGGAGTCGCTACAATTATTCCCAAATCCTGCTCGTAACACAGCTAATTTGAAATTGAATATTGAAGAAACAAGAGACCCATTGAGAGTTCAGGTTTACAGCATAAAAGGACAATTAGTGCGCGAACTAAGTTTCAATAACCTTAGTAGAGGAGAGAATCAATTTACTTTGAATGTGGAAGACTTAGACCATGGAACATACATTTTGAGAGCGATACAAGCCGACGAAATGGTTTCCACTAAATTTATAAAACAATAGGTATAGGCTTATCAAACAAAAAGGACTGTTGAAAAACAGTCCTTTTTTTGTATAACTTCTATTTTAACTTTTTCTATCTTAAGCTAGAGTAAACTAATTTCGTTCTTCAAATAAACCATTCATGCCAAGAAATAAAGCAATCAAGCACACCCTCATTATCGGTAGTGGTCCAATTGTTATTGGTCAAGCTTGCGAGTTTGATTACTCAGGATCTCAAGCTGCCCGATCTCTTAGAGAAGAAGGGATTACCGTTACGCTAATCAACTCCAATCCCGCTACAATCATGACAGACCCAGTTATGGCTGATCATGTTTATTTGGAGCCTTTAGAGCTAGAGTCTATTGAAAAGATTCTCAGCGAGCATCCTGATATTGATACAGTCTTGCCTACTATGGGTGGGCAAACTGCTTTAAACCTTGCCATTCAATGCGATGAAGTTGGCTTATGGGAAAAATATGCGGTTAAAATGATCGGTGTAGACATTGATGCAATCAACATCACCGAAGATCGAGATGAATTCAGGACCCTAATGCAGAAAATTGGAGTAGGGGTAGCACCTTCTAAAATTGCAAACTCATTTTTAGAGGGCAAGAATTTTGCGCAAGAAATTGGTTTTCCATTGGTCATTCGTCCTTCTTATACCTTAGGAGGATCAGGAGCTTCCTTTGTACACACTCAAGAGGAATTTGATGAGAAACTTACGCGCGGACTCCATGCATCACCTATCCATGAAGTGATGATCGACAAAGCTGTGTTGGGTTGGAAGGAATATGAATTGGAATTGTTGCGGGATGCCAATGATAATGTAATCATCATTTGTTCCATTGAGAACATGGACCCTATGGGAATTCATACTGGAGACTCGATTACTGTTGCTCCTGCTATGACCTTATCTGATACTACCTATCAAAAAATGCGCGACATGGCCATCAAAATGATGCGCTCGATTGGTGATTTTGCCGGTGGCTGTAATGTGCAGTTTGCAGTAAGCAATGACGAAAACGAAGATATCATTGCAATTGAGATTAATCCCCGTGTATCAAGGTCATCTGCATTAGCATCTAAAGCTACGGGTTACCCTATTGCTAAAATTGCTGCTAAGCTTGCAATTGGCTACCACTTGGATGAACTGAAAAACCAAATTACAGGAACTACCTCCGCCTTTTTTGAGCCAACTCTTGACTATGTTATAGTTAAAATTCCACGTTGGAACTTTGACAAATTTGATAGTCCTGAGAAAGAACTTGGTTTGCAGATGAAGTCAGTAGGAGAGGTTATGGGTATAGGACGCTCTTTTCAAGAGGCACTGCAAAAAGCTTGTCAGTCACTTGAAATCAAACGTAATGGACTAGGCGCTGATGGCAAGGAATTGACCGATCAAGCAAAAATATTGCATAGCCTCAAAAATCCAAGTTGGAACCGTTTGTTCCACTTATATGATGCTATAAAATTGGGAATTCCACTCTCCACTATTTACGAAGCCACTTTGATCGATAAATGGTTTTTGAGGCAAATTGATGAATTGATTGGAATAGAGCAGGAGATTGAAAAATTCAACCTTAAAACCCTACCCAAAGATATTTTATTAGAGGCCAAGCAAAAGGGCTATGCAGATCGGCAGATTGCTCATTTGCTGAATTGTTTAGAAAGTGACGTCTTTGCTAAGAGAGAAGAGTATGGTCTTAAGCGTGTTTACAAATTAGTTGATACCTGCGCTGCTGAGTTTGAGGCGCAAACACCATACTACTACAGTACTTTTGAAGAAGAAAATGAGTCTATAGTAAGCGATAAGAAAAAAATCATTGTTTTAGGATCAGGTCCAAACCGGATTGGGCAAGGCATTGAATTTGACTACTGTTGCGTACATGGTATTCTTGCTGCAAAAGAGTGTGGTTATGAAACCATTATGATCAATTGTAATCCTGAAACAGTTTCTACAGACTTTGATACGGCTGACAAGCTCTACTTTGAGCCTGTTTTCTGGGAACATATTTATGACATCATCTTGCATGAAAAACCTGAAGGTGTTATTGTACAATTGGGTGGTCAAACAGCCTTGAAACTTGCTGAGAAACTTGAACGCTATGGGATCAAGATATTGGGTACAAGTTATGCAGCATTAGATCTAGCTGAGGATAGAGGTAGTTTTTCTGATCTGCTTAAAGAAAATAACATCCCTTATCCTAAATACGGTTCAATTGAAACAGCAGATGAGGCAATTGAGTTGAGCCGCGAAATTGGCTTTCCTCTGTTGGTGAGACCTTCTTATGTATTGGGCGGACAGAGTATGAAAATTGTCATCAACGAGAAGGAACTTGAGCAGCATGTGATTAATATTTTAAGAGACTTGCCAGGTAATAAGATCTTGTTGGACCACTTTTTATCAGGAGCAATAGAGGCTGAGGCTGATGCTATTTGTGATGGTGAAGAAGCTTATATCATCGGAATTATGGAACACATTGAGCCTGCGGGGATCCACTCAGGAGATTCGTATGCGGTATTACCTCCCTTTGACCTTAGTGAGAAAGTAATGGCTCAAATTCGCGATTACACCAAGAAAATTGCTGTGGCCCTTGAAACCAAAGGCCTTTTAAATGTGCAGTTTGCCATTAAAGATGACCAAGTTTACATCATAGAAGCTAATCCAAGGGCATCACGCACCGTACCCTTTATTGCTAAAGCCTATCGCGAGCCTTATGTTAATTATGCAACTAAAGTGATGTTGGGTGAGAAAAAGGTTAAGGATTTCGATTTTAAACCACATCAAGAAGGTTATGCCATAAAAATCCCTGTTTTCTCATTTGATAAATTCCCTAAAGTGAATAAGGAATTAGGACCTGAAATGAAATCAACTGGAGAAGCGATTCGTTTTATTGCCGACTTGAAGGATAAATTCTTTAGAGAAGTCTATTCTGAAAGAAACCTTTACCTTAGTAAGTAATTATGGTTCAAGAAGCGGGTTTAATTTCCTTTCTGCGCACTTTAGCGATAATCCTTCTTATATTTTATGGGATTAGGTTGGTGTTACGCTATCTGGCTCCTATTCTCCTCAAAATGTTTATAAATAAGCAACGTAAAGCTTATGAAAACACTAGCAGTTCTCATCAAGAACCTTCAGAAGATGGTGAGGTGCATATAAGAGGCAAGAGAAAAAGCCAGAAACAGAATGAGTCGCTTGGAGACTATGTTGACTATGAAGAAATAGAAGAATCCGAAGAGAAAAAATGAAAAATATCGACTTTAAGAAATTAGTGCCCCATTTAGTTGCTTTGCTGCTATTTGCAGGTCTTTCTGCCACTTATTTTTATCCTGTTTTACAAGGATATCGTCTAAAGCAAGCTGATATTAAGCAGCATAAAGGCATGTCTCAAGAATTGAGAGACCATAAGGAAGAGTTTAATGAAGAGCCTTTGTGGATCGGAAATATGTTTGCCGGTATGCCCGCATATCAGGTTTCTTCAGTGCGCTATAGCGGAAACATTCTTGGATTTGTTCAGCAAATCCTGACCTTCGGATTAGCTTACCCTATTAGTCTTTTGATTCTTTACATGATCGGTTTTTACATACTGCTCCAGTCCTTAAAGATCGATCCGTGGGTGTCGATCATTGGTGCAGTTGCTTTTGCCTTTTCTTCTTATTTTATAGTAATCATGGAAGCCGGCCATACTTCCAAAGGTTTTGCTATTGCATACATGGCACCCGTTTTAGGAGGTGTGATCTCACTGCTAAGGGGAAGAATTTGGATTGGAATGTTTGTTACGGCGCTATTCATGGGGCTGCAGCTCTATGCCAATCACTTACAAATCACCTATTACCTAATATTACCTTTAGTAGCAGTAGGCTTAGTTGAGCTTATTGGTCAGCATAAAAAGGGGCAAGCAGCTCAATTTTGGAAAAGAGCTTCACTGGTGGTTGTTGCAGTTCTAATCGGTTTATTACCCAACTTAGGTAACATTTTAACCACTTACGAATATTCTAAAGCTTCAACCAGAAGTCCATCTGAGTTGACCATCAACCCAGATGGCAGTTCAAATGAGTTGAACAGAAGCACAGGACTTGACAAAGACTACATAACCCGCTGGAGTTACGGCTTAGAAGAAACATTTACCTTGCTACTTCCCAACATGAAGGGCGGAAAATCTGGAGCTATTTTAGCCGATCAAGAAGAAATAGAACGTTTACGAAGAGAGGACCCTCAGTTCTTTAATTTCATGGTTTCTCAGTATCAAAACAATGGATTCATTGTCAACACTTATTGGGGAAACCAGCCATTTACCTCAGGACCTGTATACGCCGGAGCGGTGATTTGTTTTTTAGCCTTTTTAGCCTTCTTTTTTGTGAAAGATCGTTTAATTATTGCTTTGGGTGTGGCGGCATTGCTTACTATTTTGCTCTCTTGGGGTAAGAATTTGATGGGCTTGACTGATTTCTTTATCGACTATGTGCCGATGTATAACAAGTTCAGGGCAGTTTCTATGATCTTGGTGGTAGTAGAGTTGATTCTTCCGCTCTTAGCAGTCTTGTTTTTATACCGGCTTTATCAAAACCCTGAAGACTTTAAGCAAAAGCAAAAGAAACTCTTTATTACCATGGGAAGCTTTATCGGGGTTCTGCTTTTATTCTGGCTAAGCCCCACCACATTTTTTAGCTTCTTAAGCGATAGCGAAATAGGCACCATGAATACTCAACTTCAGCAGAGTCAGCAAAACTCTCAGCCTATCTATGCGGGTTTTCAAGCAGTTGAAGATTACCGAGTTGAGGTTTTTCAGTCGGATATTATGAATGTATTAAAGTATATTTTGCTAGCCTCGATTTTAATTATAGTCTATGTAATGGGCAAGTTGAATGCTAAGATCATGTTGGCAGGAGTAGGTTTATTAACTGTGGTAGACTTGTGGACTTTAGATAAGAATTATTTAAATAACCAAGAGAAACCTGGAGCAAGTAGTAAAGCGCCAGATCGCTTCTTGGCTTATCAATTACCTATTCGTAATCAGGTTCCCTATCAGGCAAATCCGGTTGATAAACAGATCTTGCAGAAAGAGGTGCAACAAAATCCTGCCTTGGCTCAAACTATACAGCAAGAAGTAAATGAATTGAAACAAGATAACCCTAGACCTACCGCGCTAGAGGTCGAAGCAATTCAATTCACTGAGTTGATGCGGGCAACACATTACCGTGTTTTGAATACCAATAAAAAAATGGATGAGGATGCTGAAACTGCTTTCTTCCATAAAACACTAGGTGGCTACCACGGTGCTAAAATGAAGAAATACCAAGAGCTGATTGATTTTGAGTTGGGTATTGAGCATTTTCAATTGAAACAGGCTTTTCAGCAAGGAGGGGAGCGAGCGGTTCAGCAATTACTGCCGCGTATGAACACCGCCAATATGTTGAATGCAAAATACATCATCGGAGCAGTGCCTGCTCAAGAAGGAAGTAGATTGGCTTTGGTGGAAAACCCTAATCGTTTGGGTAATGCCTGGTTCGTTAACCAGTTAAAGGTTGTAGATGACGCCAATCAAGAAATTAAGGCCTTAGCCAAAATTGATCCCTCCAAAACGGTTGTAGTTCGTAAAGAAGATCTTGATCAGTTGCAAAAGAATTACAGCAAAAGTAATGGAGATCAAATTCGCTTGAAATCTTACCTTCCAAATAAACTTGTATATGAATACAAGGCTTCTGCAGAAAGCTTTGTTGTTTTCTCTGAGATCTATTATGACAAAGGATGGAACGCTTATTTGAATGGAGAAAAACTACCTTTCTATAAGGTAAATTATATTTTGAGAGGAATGCCATTACCCTCAGGAGAAGGTGAGTTGGTGTTTAAATTCGAGCCAAGCAGCTATGCCCTCGGGGAAAAAGTAAGTTGGGCGAGCTCTATCATTTTGGTCTTGCTATTTGGAATGGTGATTTACCAAAAGTTCAAATCTCCAAAAACTGCTTAGGTTGAAGCGGGTTCTGATCATCGTATACTACTGGCCACCTAGTGCAGGTTCCGGAGTGCAACGTTGGTTAAACTTTAGCAAATACCTCACAAAATTTGATTGGCAGCCGGTAGTTTATACCCCTGAAAACCCTGATTTTGAGCTGCAGGATGAAAGTTTACTTGCTTCCATTAATCCTGAGGTAGAAGTAATAAAGCAGCCCATTTGGGAACCTTACCAGCTGCATAAGCTAATTAGTGGAAAGCAAAGTGAGAGTAGTAAAACAGCAGGTGTTGTAGACACTAATAAATCTTATTGGTCGAATTGGATCAGAGGCAATGTCTTTGTGCCTGACCCAAAAGTATTTTGGCGAAAACCATCAGTTAAGTTTTTGAAAAGTTATTTGCAAGAGAATCCCGTAGAGGCTATAATTAGCAGTGGTACACCACATTCCATGCATTTAATCGCTTTAGATCTTAAGCAAAGTTTTCCCACAGTACCTTGGATTACTGATTTTCGTGACCCTTGGACTGAGCTAGATATGCTAGAGAGCTACCACATTTTACCCCTTAGGATGAAGCGTTACCGGAAGCTAGAAAAGAAGGTGCTACAAGCTGCAGACCTAAGCTTAACCACCAGTAAGGTTTGGGCAGACGATTTTAAACGCTTAGGTGCTAGGAAAACCATGGCCATTACCAATGGTTATGATGAGGAAGACTTTAAGGGAGAAGTAAAGCCATATGATGAATTTGTTGTCTCTCATTTTGGACTGTTGAACCACTTACGCAACCCGGAGCAACTTTGGCAAGCCCTGTCTGAATTGATTGAGGAAAACCAAGCTTTCTCAGAACAGTTTAGGCTTCATTTAGGAGGTACGCTAGACCCAAGAATACTCGATCAGATCAAGCGCTATCCCAACTTGGCCGAAAAGCTAAAAGTTTTTCCTTATTTAAGTCATAGGGAAGTGGTAGCAGAGTACCGAAAGTCTTCCCTATTATTGTTACTGCTTTTTAACTCAAAAAGCGGGAGGGGAAATATACCAGGTAAATTATTTGAGTATTTAGCTAGCAAGAAAACAATCTTAGCGTTTGGTTCTTCCAAGGGTGATGCAGCAGAGATTGTAGCCAAAACAAAAAATGGAATTTACTTCAATTACGGTGAAGCTACTGTATCTAAATTGAAGCGAACACTTTTGGATTGCTTTGAAAAGTGGCAAAGCGGTCAGTTAGACCAGCCCGCAATTGATGTAAGCCAATATTCGAGAAGAAAGCTAACTCAAAAGCTCAGTGAAACCTTAAACCAACTTACTGCTTAAACCATGTGCGCTAAACTATCTTCCTTGCTAAATACCCCTACAGAAGTTGAAGCAAAGCCATTTAGAGAGCCAGTTTTTTTGCTTGGTTTAATGCGCAGTGGTACTACCTTGCTCATGAACACTTTATCAGAGCATCCGCAGTTATTAAAAGTCGGATTCGAATTAAATAAAGTATGGACAGAAATAGGTGGAGCACCTTGTTCAGTAAATTGTGAATTAAGAACTGCAGGAGATCTGAAGCAAGAGTATGCCAACAACATGACAGCCTATTTTCAATCATACATTGAAGATTCCAAATCATTTAAGCGGCATTTAGCTCGCTGGTCAGCAAAGCGTTATTATGGTTCTGGCGGTATTTTTTATGATTGGGAACAAGTTCATCCTATGAACAAGTCGCCTCATTTGTCAAATAAAGTTTCTTATGTAAACGCCATGTTTCCTAAATCAAAGTTCGTAACCCTTGTTCGTTCTTTAGAAGGGCAAGTTGCTAGTATGAAAATGCATTTTATGAGCTACCAAAAGGATGGCGACTGGACTTTTTATCTGCCTAAGGAGCAAGGAAGCTGTTGGACCAATTATCAGGGAGAGGTACCAAAAGAGATTCCGAAAGATCGTTTGTTTCCAGGAAATTTTGAACTGCTTGCAGAAGCATGGTTGAGGCTCAACAAGCTTATGTTAACCCAACTGCAAGAGGTGTCCAAAGCCCAACGTTTGGTTTTAACCTATGAACAATTAGTTGAAAACCAGTCAGATTCCCTTTCTAGGATATTTGATTTCTTAGAACTTGATTCAAAGCACCAAGGTAAGGTGCAGCAGATCTGTCAGAAAAAGCGAAAAGTTCAAAATACGACAACCTCAGGCAATCCTTTAGAGAAGTGGAAGAAGTACCTAACTCAAGAAGAGCAAAATATTTTGGAAAGTTTTAGGGAAAGGAATAAAGAGCAGATTGCTGAAATAGAGCAACTTCTTGCACAACTTTAGTGTCTACTGTATAATTGTTAATTTTGTTTAAATTAAATACCCAAATTATGAATCGACTACTCGTCACACTTTCTTTTCTTTGTTTTTTGTCAACTGCCCTTGAAGCCCAAGTTTGGACTCAGAAAGCTAGTTTTGTCGGAAATTCAAGGCTTAATGCTTCAACTATAGCTGATGAGAATAAGGTGTTTCTTTTTGGAGGTCGTGCTTCACAAGGAGGGACTATATATAAAGATTTATGGGAGTATTTTCCATCTACAGATTCTTGGGCCAATAGAGCAGACTGTCCTGGTGCACCTAGGACTGGAGCAGTAGGATTTGCCATTGATTCTAGTTTCTTTTTTGGATTAGGTTGGTCGGGTACTTCTTCAGTAAAGGATTTCTATGAGTATTTCCCTTCAACAAATAGTTGGTCAACAAGGGCTTTATTTCCAGGATCACAGACTAGAAATGCAGCATATGGCTCTTGTCTTGGAAAGGGTTACATATTGGGTGGAGCATCGGGAAGTGGATCTATTTCTTCTGAGTTTTGGGAGTATGATCCTACAAATAATAGTTGGACACAAATCACAAACAATCCACTTGGAAGCAGATCTAATGCAAAATCCTTTACCATTGATAGTTTGATCTATTTTGGATTTGGTCATGATTTTACAACAAATAAGAGTGACGTTTGGTCTTATAATCCAATCACGAACATCTGGACTCAATTACCTGCTTTCCCTGGTTCATCTAGAATGTCCCCATTAGTTGTAGCAGCTGACGGAAAAGCTATTGTTGGAGGTGGTCAGCAATATGGAGTAGGAGTTGTTTTAAGTGATTTTTACGAATATGATCCTTCAACAAACCAGTGGACAACCTTAGCAAATAATTTGATTCCTCGAAGATCTTTCCCTTCGTATTTTAACCACAATGGCTCAGGATTTGTATTTGGAGGTCGTAATCCTACAGGTGGTTCTTATTCAGATTTATGGCAAGTAGATTTTATTTCAACAGGAGCACAAGAAAATCTTTCAAACCATAGGACTCTCCAAATCTATCCTAATCCAGCGAACCAAAATTTAACTGTACATTTTGAAGAATCTGGATTTGCTCCCTATGAGTTGAGAGATTTATTAGGGAAAACTGTTTTTTCAGGGGAAATTAGATCAGGCCATTTGTTTGACTTATCAAGTTTAGAAGCGGGTGTCTACTTTTTCGTTTTAAATAGTGCAGATAAGTTACTTACCAAGAAGGTCGTAATTTCAAGATAAAATAAGACTTTTACGCACCTATGAATGTAAGTAGGTATCGTTTATTGTTCAAGAAACTTTCTCTTAAATTAAAACGTGCTTCTGGAACTCCTTTAGACTTGCTTCGGTTGTTTTTTGCAGAAAAGCCCGATAGTCAAGAAAAGCAATTGATATTTGTTGGAACTGTTATGCATGCGCGTATTGCTAGGATAGCAAAATGGCTAAAAAGACATAACAAGCTAAGCGACTATAAATTTATACTAATCTGTGACCATTATCGCTATTCTAACAAATTAACAGGGGATTTATTTGATGAGGTGCATTTGTACACAAATCAAATTTCTTTGCGATATCAATTAAAGAAAACTAAATCTAATAATTCTGTATACCATCTATTCGGTCCTCCTTATGATGCGATTAAAATTGCGCTGAAACATATTAACTTAAGTAAGGCTTTTTTTGATTACCAAGATTTGCTAGTCAGTAATTTTGGTTTAAATCCTCCATTTGATTACATGAGGGAAGGCTTAAAAGTTGAGCAACAAGTTATAAGTTCTGTAAGAGGCATCATTTGCCACAGTTTAGAGTTACAGTCTGCAAAAAATCATTTTGGGAATTTCTCAACCCCTTCACTTTATTTTCCAAACTATGCTGATAATGATGCTTTTATCGTACCTAAGAATAAATTTGATCAAGACAATATTCATATAGTTTATGCAGGAAGTGTTTATTCTGCTTTCAGAAATTCTGATTATTTCGGTAGTAGTCAATTGCATTGGTTGATAGAGCTATTTGAAAAACAAAAAATCCATTTTCATATTTATCCTTCGCCCGTTAATAATCAAGAAGAATTAGTGGATTATTTTATACTAGACGAAGAATGTGAATATTTCCATTTTCATAAATCAGTTTCACAAAAAGAATTGGGATCAACTCTTGCAAAGTATGATTTTGGTATTCTACCTTTCTTTAACTCCAAAACAAAAAGAATTATTGACAAACGGAAGTATTCAACTACACTAAAACTCTTTAATTTTATTGAATCAGGATTGCCCATAATAGTAAGTGAAGATGTCCTTTTTCAAGAATTTTTAGCACGTAAGTATAATGCTTCGATTAAAGTATCTGAAAAAGATCTTGCTAATTTAAAAGAGGTTTTGAGTAATATAAATTACCAAAATATGACCGAAGAAATTAAAAAAAGAAGGGAAGAACTGAGCTTACAAACTCATATTTCCAGTTTGGTTAATTTTTATTTTGATTGATTTAAATCAAACTACATTTAAAGCATGCAATTTGCTTCTTAAGTGTAATTTTATCTTTTGCAATCATCAATAGTGAGAGTCAGTTTACATCAAATAGAAGAGTTTTTAAACAGAGCATCCATTCAATATGAATTAAGGAATCCTCGTCACCTTGAAGACCTTAAGCCTGCTAACTTTTTAAATAAAATCGAGCACGGGTTTTACCATGTCTCTTCAGGATATAATGGTTCTTTAAACGGTATTAACAATAGCGTAATCATTACTGAGAAGTGGCTCGATACAGAAAATGTTGAAATTTTAGTAGAGCAAGCCCAGCTGACCCATTACAAAGTGTTGAGCTTATTCGAAGAAAACATTCCACATGAAATTCATCCCACTGCAATAATTGACAAGAATGCTATTATAGGTAAAAATGTAAATATTGGAGCGTATTCAGTAATTGGAGATTGTGTAATTGAAGATAATGTCAATATACAAAAGCACGTTATTTTAGAAAGTAAAGTAATTATTAAGCAAGGATCCTTTATTGACAGTAATTCCTGTCTAGGACAAAAAGGACTTGTTTGGATATGGGATAAAGATGGTAAGCGTATCAATCAGCCCCAATTAGGAGGTGTGATTATAGAAGAAGATGTTCATTTAAGCACTGATGTTACAATAGTTAGAGGTTCGCTTTCTGAATATACAAGAGTTGGAAGAGGTTCAGTCTTAGCTCATGGTACAAAAATTGGTCATGGTGCAAATATTGGCAAGGAAGTTCATATGGCAAATAATGTTAGTCTTGCAGGTAATACTAAAATTGGAGACCGATGCTATTTAGGAAGTGGAAGCGTTATTCCTTCTAATATTACTTTACCAAGAAATACAATTGTAGGAGCCAGCGCCATGGTGACCAAAAATTATCAAGAAGAGTATTGTACTTTGGTTGGTGTTCCTGCAAAAATATTATACAAAGAAAACTACAACAAAAAGGGAAGAGGTACACCAACCCCATTTAAAGATTGAATATTATGAGCAATAGTTATATATCAGAAGATGCAAAAATTGGTAAAAATGTTAAAATAGGACATTTCTGCGTTATTGAAGCTGGAGTAGTAATAGAGGATGATGTCGTTATAGAACACCATTGTGTATTCAATAAAGGCGTGGTAATTAAAAAAGGAACGCTTGTTAAAAGCTATGTAGAGCTAAGAGAGAATACTATTATTGGTGAGAAGTGCTACGTAGATTCAAGAGTAGCTAGTTCTGGGCAGTGTGAAGTTGAGAATAATGTTGTTTTACGATATGGAACTATTCTGGCTAGAGGAGTTAGGGTCGGGGAAGGTTCGTATTTGTGCCCAAGAGTTATGACCAATAATCTTGATGACTCTCAAAAGTCTGTTGGAGGTGCTAAGATTGGTAAAAACTGCTTTATTGGAACTCATTCAGTGTTACAATATGGAATAAATATAGGGGACAACGTGACAGTTGGATCTATGGCTTTTGTGAATAAAGATTGTGAGCCTAATTTAACCCTAGTTGGAATTCCTGCTAAACGATTAGACTTAAAAAAATAAACCCATGAAAAACATTTTCATCACCGGAGGAGCCGGATACGTAGGTGCTATTTTAGTACCTAAATTATTAGATAAAGGGTATCATGTAACTGTCATCGATTTAATGATCTACGGAGAGGACGTGCTTCCACAACACGAGAATTTGAATGCAGTGAAAGGAGATATCCGTGACCTAGAATTGATGAAAAAGCTTATTCCTGGTCATGATGCGGTAGTTCACTTAGCTTGTATTTCCAACGATCCTAGTTTTGAATTAAACCCTGATTTGGGTAAGTCGATCAACCTAGACCCTTTTGAGCCTATGGTTCAAATTGCTAAAGAAAATGGTGTGCAGCGTTTTATTTACGCCTCATCATCTTCTGTTTATGGTATTAAAGATGAGCCTCAGGTAACGGAAGATATGAAGCTTGAGCCATTAACAGACTATTCAAAGTTTAAAGCAGAATGCGAACAGATCTTAAAAAAGTATGAGTCTGACGACTTTACTTGCTTAACTATTCGTCCGGCTACGGTTTGTGGCTACTCTCCACGCTTAAGGCTAGACCTTACGGTTAACATTTTGACCAATTTTGCAGTGAACAAAGGGTTCATTAAAGTTTTTGGTGGAGAGCAAAAGCGGCCAAATATCCACATTCAAGACATGACAGATCTTTATTGTGAGCTGCTAGTAATGCCACATGAAAAGATTCATGGTAAGATTTTCAATGCAGGTTATGAAAATTTTAAAGTCAAAGAAATTGCCCAAATGGTGAAAAATGTCATTGGTGATCAGGTTGATATCAAAACGGAACCTACAAATGACAACCGTTCCTACCATGTTTCATCTGAAAAGATCAAGCAAGAATTGGGCTTTGTCCCGCAACATAGCATAGAAGATGCTGTTAGAGACTTGAAGGAAGCTTTTGACAAAGGGGTGATCAAGGACTCTTTTGAAAATGAAAAATACTTCAATGTAAAATTGATGCAAAATATTGAATTGACTTAATGAAAGTACCCTACATAAATCTTGGACTTCAGTACCAAAAAGACAAATCAGAAATCTTAAAAAAGGTAGAGTCGGTTATTGACTCAGGCATGTTCATATTGGGCGATGAGGTGTCTCAATTTGAGCAAACATTTGCAAAGATCTGCGATGCTAAATACGCTGTGGGTGTTGCGAATGGTACCGATGCACTAGTTTTAGCGCTAAAGTCTGTTGGCGTTGGAGCAGGAGATGAGGTAATCACCGCAGCCAACTCTTATTTAGCATCTGCCTCTTCTATTGCACTGGCAGGAGCAAAAATCGTTTTTGCTGATGTGCGTGACGATTTTAACCTAGACCCGGAGTCAATCAAGGCTAAGATTACCGATAAGACCAAGGCCATTATTGCGGTTCACCTAACCGGTAGACCTGCAGAAATGGATACCATTAATGAAATCGCCTGTCAGCATGGGATTTATGTAATCGAAGATTCTGCGCAAGCTGTAGGAGCTAAATACAAAGGCAAGGGCACAGGAAGCTGGGGTATGCTAGGTTGTTTTAGTCTGCATCCACTAAAAAACCTTGCAGCCGCAGGTGATGCCGGAATGGTGACCACCAATGACGAAAAAACCTATCAGTGGTTGCTAAAAGCACGAACGCACGGACATAAAAACCGTGATGAGTGTGAGTTTTGGAGCATGAATTCACGCTTAGATGCTTTGCAGGCTGCCATTTTAAATGTAAAAGTGAAACGCTTAGCTGAGCAAACAGAAAGAAGAAGAGCCATTGCAGCAAAATACCATGAGGCTTTTAGAGATTTCGTAACAGTGCCTGAAGACGGAGAAAACGAATATTCAGTTTTTCATACCTACATTATTCAAACAGATCGCAGAGATGAATTGCAAGCCTTTTTAAAAGAAAAGGGGATTGATTCGAAAATACACTATCCAATTGCCATTCATCAGCAAGAGGCTTTTACTTCTAAAAATCAGCCAGTAACTGACTTGAAAAAAACCGATGAGCAAGTTAAGCGGATTTTAACCTTGCCGGTTTACCCTGAATTAACCGACGAGCAAGTTGATTATGTGATTCAGCAAGTAAAGGCTTTCTTTGCAGCATGAATTGGTTAAAGAAGAACCTCAAGTTTGCAGCTCTTATTTTCAATACATTAAGGGTGAGGTTGTTGTCTGTCTTGCTTCCTGGTGAATGTTATGTTCAGGAACTGCCTGAGAAGTTGCTGGAAAATGACTATGCTCAATTTCGAAAAGATTTTAAACGAAATCGAAAGTTTTTGAGCTGGACTCTGAGTGACCCTAACCGAATAGCCATGTTTCACCTCTTAATGCGAAAGCTAGAGAGCTTAAGTGGTGATATGGCTGAATTGGGGACTTACCAAGGGAAGGCAGCAAGAATTTTTTTCAGCTATTTAAAACAAAATGAAAAGCTTTTCATCTTTGACACTTTTGAAGGTTTTGCAAGCCAAGATGTGCAAGCCGAGAAAGGCATTGGAGTTGACACCAAAACTGGCCATTTTTCGAACACAGGAATTGAGCTTGTTAATCAAGAAATAACCGGCAAAAAAGCAGGAGATGAAAGACTCATAACTCGAAAAGGTTATTTTCCTGATACCTTTGAAGGCTTGGAGAATACAGCTTATAAATTCGTTCACTTAGACGCTGACCTTTATAACCCTATAAAAGCTGGTCTTGAAAAGTTTTATCCAAGATTGGTAAAGGGTGGGTATTTGTTAGTCCACGATTATGGGGGTGAATATGAAGGAACAAAGAAAGCAGTGGATGAATTTTTATCAGAAACTAACGCATTGATGATTCCTATGTATGATAAGGTTGGAAGTGCATTAATTATTAAAACAGAAGCATGAAAATATTAGTTACCGGAGGTTGCGGCTTTATTGGAAGTCATATGGTAGACCGTTTATTAAAGGATGGACACGAAGTAGTAGTGATTGATAATTGCTCTACCGGAAGATTGGAAAACCTCGCACATCAAAAAGATAATGATCGGTTAGCAGTTCATGTTTGTGACATTGCTGAATACGAAGAGATCGAAGCACATTTTGAAGGAGTAGAACGTGTTTTTCATATTGCAGCCCTAGCAGATATTGTTCCTTCCATCCAAATGCCCCAAAAATACCACCGGTCTAATGTTGATGGAACTATTAACGTATTAGAAGCTTCGCGTAAACATGGAATCAAGAGATTGATCTATGCAGCTTCTTCTTCTTGCTATGGTATTCCTGAGCAATATCCCACCCCTGAAGACACGCCAATTGATCCGCAGTATCCTTATGCCTTAACCAAGTACTTGGGTGAAGAATATGTGATGCATTGGCACAAGATCTACAATATGGGAGTGACTTCGATGCGCTTTTTTAATGTCTATGGTCCACGTTCAAGAACAAGCGGAACCTATGGCGCTGTTTTTGGCGTATTCTTAGCGCAAAAATTAGCAGGAAAGCCATACACCATAGTGGGTGATGGAACTCAAACACGTGACTTTACCTTTGTAACGGATGTTGTAGATGCCTGTGTTACCGCTTCAGAGTCTGAGGCAGCAATCGGTGAGATCTTTAATGTAGGAAGCAACAACCACTACTCAGTGAATCGCTTGGTGGAATTGTTAGGAGGGGAGAAAACCTATATTCCGAAACGACCAGGTGAGCCCGATTGCACCTTTGCAGACACTACCAAGATTCAAGAAGTTTTAGGCTGGAATCCAAGCGTGAGCTTTGAAGAAGGTGTACAAGAAATGCTGAATAACATTGATTATTGGAAAGAGGCACCCGTATGGGACTCTGATTCGATCAAAGATGCCACCAAAGACTGGTTCAAATATTTGAAATAGGCTGTTTAGGCTAGATTTACGACTTTTGCGCATTCACTAAAATTTAGATCCTAGTGCGGAATAAGATTATTAATTTGAAGGAAGCCCAATTACACTTAAAGGGCTTAAAGGATGAGGGTAAAAGAATTGTGCATTGTCATGGTTGCTTTGATTTGCTGCACCACGGACACATTAAGCACTTTGAGGCTGCTAAGGAGTTTGGTGATATTCTAGTGGTTACCGTAACTGAAGACCAATATGTAAATAAAGGCCCTGATCGTCCTTTTTTCAACCATGATGTAAGGGCACACAATTTAGCAGCATTGGAAATCGTAGATTTTGTTGGAGTTAACTATGCTCCAACTGCTATTCCTGCGATCGAAGCTATTCAGCCTAATTTTTACATTAAGGGACAAGATTATAAAGAAGCTAGTCAAGATGTTACAGGTGGAATTATCAAAGAGAAAGAAGCAGTTGAGCAAGTTGGAGGTGAGCTTGCTTTCACAGAGGAAATTCAGTTTAGTTCTTCAAACCTGATCAATCAATTTTTTGACCGAAAGGATGAGGATGCAAAACAATTCTTGGATGGGGTAAAGGCTAAATATTCTAACGAACATTTTACTCAAATCTTTGACAAGATCTCTTCACAAAGGGTTCTAGTTGTTGGGGATATCATTTTAGATGAATATCAGTTCGTGAAGCCGGTCGGAAAGGCTTCGAAATCACCTACCATTACTGCCATTCAAGGTAAAACTGAACTGTATGCTGGCGGAGTATTGGCTGTGGCTAATCATATAGCTGATTTCGTAGATGAAGTAATTCTTGTTGCCACGCATGGCAAGAATAGACAAGCTGATTACAAGGAATTTATCAAAAGCAACCTGCATCCTAAAGTCAAATGGATTCCTGTGGAAACACCAAACAGACCAACAGTCTTGAAATCTCGTATTGTTGATCGTGTGTTCCGGCACAAGCTTTTTGAAGTGATGGAAATTAAGGACAAACCCATCTCTGAAGAAACTGAAAAGTTGCTTGTTCAAAGTATAGAAGAAAATATAAATGGTGTTGATCTCTGCTTGGTAGCAGATTTTGGGCACGGTGTTTTAAGTCCGGGAGTGGTGAACACGCTTGAATCAAACGACACTTACTTAGCAGTAAATGCTCAAACGAATAGTGCAAACCTTGGTTATAATCTATTAACCAAGTACAAGGCCTGCGATTACTTCTCAATTGATAAGGCAGAAGCTCATTTAGCTTTACATGATAAATTCGGCGATATTCAACAGATTCAGCAGGAGCTTAACAGGCTAACAGATAGTAAGCTTTCTTCGATCACCCTTGGGGTAAATGGTACCTCCGTAATGACGTCTTTAGGGGAACGCGTTAGCGCACCAATTTTCAATACCGATGTAGTGGATACCATTGGAGCCGGCGATGCCTATCTTTCGATCACTTCACTTTTAGCAAAAAATAAGTGTTCAAAAGAAGAAATAGCTTTTGTAGGCAATGCTGTTGGGGCAATGGCGGTTAAGATCATCGGGAATAAATCTTACATTAGACGAACTGATCTTTTAAAATACATTAAAACCCTCTTAGCTTAAAACCATGTTTTCAACCTATTTACAATCATTTACTCGAGTGCTTGAACAAACCAAAGCCTCCCACTTAGAAAGGACTATGGATTTGGATCAAGCTTTTCAAAAGCTTGTTGAGGAATTTGTAAGTAGAAAGAAACAGCAAACCGTTTACTTAATAGGTAACGGTGGTAGCAGTGGGATTGTGTCGCATTCTGCAGTAGATTTTGTGAATGCATGCGGCTATCGTGCTCAAGCCTTAACGGATAACAGCATGCTGACTTGCATGGCTAATGACTATGGTTATGAAAATGTTTTTGCTCAACCCTTTAAAACCCTTATTCAGGCAAATGATGTGGTTGTAGCGGTGAGTAGCTCAGGCACTTCCAAAAATATTGTAAATGCCTGCAAAGAGGCGAAACAAAAAGGCGCTTTTATTTTAACGTTTTCTGGCTTTAAAACCGATAATGACCTCCGACAGCTAGGTGATTACAACCTTTGGGTGGATAGCATGGATTATGGGCAAGTTGAGATAGGCCATGCTTTGCTACTGCATTATTTAACCGATCAACTATCAAATCAATAACCTTTGGGGGTTGTTGCCAGACAAGCTAGCTTAGCTACATTTTTCAATTATTTAGGTGTACTCATTGGTTTTGTCAATGTTACCCTTCTCATGACCAATTGGTTTTCCACAGACCAGTTTGGCTTGCGTAGTATCTTGCTCGATATTGCTGTGATTTATTCCCAAATCGCACATTTAGGAACTTACCGAAGTTTGGTAAAATTCTTTCCGCTGTTCAACCGACAAGGTAAAGGAGATAATGGTTTGCTCTTTATTGGCTTATTGGTGCCACTTTTAGGTTTTTTAGTGATTGCAGCGGCCTTGTTCTTGGGTAAGGACTTTCTAATCGGTCACTTTAGCGATAGAAGTAGTTTGTTTGAGCAATTCTTCTGGTTCATTTTTCCCTTGTCTTTTTTGCTGCTCTACAATAATGTTTTCGAAAGTTACCTGCAGGCGAGGTCAGTAACCGCTTATTCTGCCTTTCTGAAGAGTGTATTGAACCGCTTGCTTACTTCTATGCTGCTGTTCTTTTACTATTTGGATTGGATTGATTTTTATGGTTTCATTGTGGGCTTCGTCTTGTCCTATTTGCTGAACATTCTGCTTTTTACAATCTATTTGTACAGTCGTGGAGAACTAAACTTTAAACCACCAAGATCATTCTTTCGAAAGAAGCTTCGAAAAGTATATTTGAATTACAGTTTTTATGGCATACTTTCAGGGAGCTCCTCGGTGTTAATCAATAAAATCGATGCAGTGATGATCGGTTTCATTATTGGTCTAACACCAACGGGGATCTATTCGCTTTCTGTTTATCTGAGCATCTTGATTTTTATTCCTGCAGATGCGATAGGCAAGATTTCTTTTCCATTATTGTCAAGAAGCTGGAAGGAAAAACGTTTTGATCAGATAGATGAACTTTATAAAAAATCGTCTTTAAACCAGTTTTTAATAGGCGGAATTTTGTTTGTGTTACTTTGGAGCAATCTCGATAACTTTTACAGCTTACAAAAGCCAATTTATGCTGAAGGTAGAATGGCACTTTTGTTCTTGGGGCTCGCTCGCGTAATAAACATGCTATTTGGGGTAAATGGCCAAATTATCAATGTGTCCAAATTTTACCGTTTTGATACCACCACTTCTGTGCTGTTAGCTATTCTTACAATTGTGACCAATTTGATTTTTATCCCACTTTATGGAATCAGCGGCGCAGCTCTTGCCACAGCAGTGTCCATCGTTTTGTTTAATGTGGTCCGTTTTGCTTTTGTTTATCATAAACTTCAACTACAGCCCTTTTCATTCAAAACATTAGTAGCTGCTGCTCTGCTGCTACTTGCTTTCTTTTTAGGTCAATATTTACCTGAGTTGGATTCAATTATTTTAGACGGTATTTACCGAAGTCTGATTATTGGAGGATCCTTTGGTTTATTGGTTTACTTCACCAAGGTTTCAGAAGATTTTAATCACTATTTTAATAAGCTGATTAAGCCTTAAGCTTCTGACTGCTTTCAATTTTCTGCTCTACCTTTTTAATTGAACCTGCCTGTTGAATGCTCGCATTTAACTCAAAGCCAATCAAGAGGACAAAAGAGATAAAATAGATCCACAGCATGAGTACGATGATGGTACCAATCGAACCGTAAATTTTGTTGTAATTGGCAAAGTTATCGACATAAAACCCAAAACCAAGTGAGACGATCAAGACCAAAATAGTAGAGAAAGTTGAACCTGCCGAAAAGAAACGCCATCTCTGGGTTCGGTCACCACCCAAATAATAAACGAAGCTTATTCCAAAGAAACCTAAGGCAGCGATAATGATCCATTTTCCAGCGCCAACTAGAAAAGAGTTTATACTGCCGGGGTCAAAAATAAAACTGACCAAATACTCTGAAATAATGATGGCGGCAATTGCAATAACCACTAGAATAGTTAGGATGAAGAGTAGGGCAACTGAGAGCGCTTTTTGCTTAAAGTAGTTTCGGCTAAGCGAAATATTATAACTTTCTTTAAATGCTTCTAGCATGCCATCTATTCCATTAGTGGCTAAATAAACCGCGAATATAAAACCAAAAGAAAGTAAGCCTCCATCGGGTTCAGAAACGAGGTCGATAATGGAATCTTCCATGAAGGCATAAGCAGTGCTTGGCAGTATGTCTTGCAAAATATCAAGCAAGAGGTCCCTAAAGTTTTCTATGGGGATGAAAGGGATTAAGGTTAAAAGAAAGATAATAGAAGGGAAGAGCGCCAGAAAAAACTTAAAAGCCATTGAAGAAGCTTTTGTAGCAAGCAGCCCTTCTTTGATGCCTTGTATGAAAAATACGGCTACGTAATAAACAGGTAATTTATCGAAGCCAGGCAGTATGAGTTTTTTAGAGAGCTCAATGCACTCAACTACTACTTTTGAATTCATGAACTTTTTGATCCAAGCATCAATCATCTGCTACTGCCTTTAAGCTTAAGTCAAGACTTTTTATTTGATGAGTTAAAGCTCCAACACTGATGTAGTCAACACCGCACTCCGCATAGCTTCTAATGGTCTCTTCCGTAATACCGCCGGAGGCCTCAGTTTCTAAAGTTGAACCAATCCGTTTCACCGCTTCCTTTAAATCTTTAAAGGAGAAATTGTCGAGCATGATCCGATCGACTTTTTCAGCATTGAGAATTTCATCAACCTCATTCAAATCTCTTGCTTCAACTTCAATTTTTATGTCTAATTGATGTTTGTTTCTGTATTCAATTGCCTTGTGAATGGCCTCCTTAATGCCTCCTGCATAATCAATGTGGTTATCTTTGATCATAATCATGTCATAAAGGCCCATGCGGTGATTTTCTCCTCCACCTATCGTTACAGCTTCTTTCTCAAATAACCTAAAGTTTGGAGTTGTTTTACGCGTATCGAGGATTTTCGTCCCTGTTCCTTCAATTAAATTTATGAGTCTTGCAGTATGGGTAGCAATGCCGCTCATGCGCTGCATAAAATTTAAGGCTAACCTTTCAGCCTTTAAGATAGATCGGGATTTACCCTTCACTTCAAACGCACAGTCTCCTTGTTTGATCAGCTCTCCGTCATTCAATATTTTGGTAAATCGAATTTCAGGGTCTACTTGCTTAAATACCTCTTCGGCAACAGCAATTCCGGCTAGAATGCCGTCTGATTTAACAAGCAGTTGAGCTTTTCCTAATGCATTTTTAGGAATACAACTGTTTGCAGAGTGGTCTCCATCACCCAAATCCTCCCTTAGAGCTTGTGCAATTAGCGCTTTCATACAGTAAGTTATTTATTTTGTTGGCTCGAAGCGAAGTTCGATAATTTGCAGTGAACCATCCTTCTCTTGATAAAGAATATATGTTCGATAGGAGAGAAGATCGTTTTTGAACTCACCAATATCAAATTTGGTGGCCGATTTTGCTCCACCTTGGTGCTTAACAGCGTAAACTAAGCCTTCGTTCTTTTTAAAAAAATCTGCCAAGATCAAGGCTGCTTGCTTTTTGCTATAAAGGCCTTTAGCGTCAGGAAGGTTAAGATCAATTTTTAGCGCAAAAAACTCACTTAATCCCTTTGCGTCATTTTGCTCAAGAGCCGATTGAAATGACTTATTTTGAGCAGAGATATTACCTAAAATAATAAGAGCGGAAAAGAGTATAATATATCGCATATTTAAAAGTAAACAATTGAAATTAAAAGGCCGACAATTCTTTTCTTTGGACAATGCTAATAAAAATTTTAATAGTAGGTAAGACAGATCAAGCTGAAGTAGTAAGACTTTTTGACGATTACCATCGTCGATTACAGCACTATGCTAAAATTGACATTAAGATCATAGAAAATAAAAAGCGTAGAAAAAAAATCAATGCATTGCAAAGTGTGCAAGAGGAGGGAGAGCTCATTTTGAAAGAACTAAGCGCGGGAAGCTTTCTGATCTTATTGGATGAAGCTGGTAAACAGTATAGTTCAGTTGGGTTTTCTCAGCAATTACAAAAAATGCTTCTAAGTGGACAAAAGGAACTAGTCTTTTGCATTGGTGGTGCCTATGGTTTTTCAGAAGAGGTTTATCAGCGTGCTTCAACTAAGCTAGCACTTTCAAAAATGACCTTCACACATCAAATGGTTCGTCTTATTTTCATGGAGCAGCTTTATCGAGCATTTACAATCCTTAAAGGTGAAAAATACCATCATTGATCTGCATTTTGTTGCCACTTCCAAGCTGAGGCAACAATCTCTTCTAATCCTAATTCAGGCTTCCACTTGAGTAGATTTTTAGCTTTTTCATTGTTTGCATAAATGCTTTCAACGTCTCCTGCTCTCCTGTCTCCTAATGCATAATTGAGTGAAACTTGATTCACGCTTTCAAAGGCTTTAACCACTTCAAGAGTTGTCGATCCGGTTCCACTTCCTAGATTAAAGACTTCATACGTTGGTTGACTTTCAGCTAGGTACTCCAAGGCCAAAACATGTGCTTTGGCAATATCACTTACGTGCACATAATCTCGAATACAGCTGCCATCTTTGGTGTTATAATTTGTTCCAAAAACTGTAAACGATTCGCGCATGCCAATAGCTTGCTGGGCAATGATGGGAACCAAGTTGTTAGGCCTTTTGGTTTTGGTTTCACCAATCAAACCGGATTGATGAGCTCCAGCAGGATTGAAGTACCTCAAAGAGATGAGTTTACTATCTTGCTGAGCAGCACTAAAATCCTTTAGGATCTCTTCCCCAATCTTTTTGGTGTTAGCATAGGGGGACTCAACTACCCCAAAGGGGGTCTCCTCTGTAACAGGAAGAGCGTCAGGGTTGCCATAAACAGAGCAGGAACTTGAAAAGATCAACATGATCTCAGGCCTTTGCTTTATTACGCTTACCAAATTGAGTAAGCCATTTAAGTTGTTATGGTAATAGAGAAGAGGAGAGTCCACTGATTCAGGAACAGACTTTAAGGCACCGAAATGAATGATTCCATCTACTTTATGTTCATCGAAAAAAATATTGAGCTGTTCAGTGTTTGCGAGGTCAAGATTGAAATGGGCTATCTTTTTTCCACTGATCTTTTCTATTCTCTTGTAGGTGTTTTCATCAGAGTTAAGGTAATTGTCTATGGAATAGATCTCTTCATAGCCTCTTTCCAGTAAGGCCAAAATGGTATGGGAGCCAATATAACCTGCCCCGCCTGTTACTAATACTTTCATGCTTATTTTTGAAGCCTCAAATATACCTTCAACAAAAAGAACTCAAAAATGGATAAAGTTAAGTTTGCCATAGTTGGCTGCGGTCGAATTGGAAAGCGCCACGCAAGCATGGTGAAGATCAATGATAATGCGGAATTAATTGCTCTAGTTGACATTGACAGTGCTCTAGAAAATGGGCTTAAAGAAGAGTTTGACGTGCCCTTTTACACAGAGGTGGGTGAAATGTTGCAAGCTCATCCTGAAGTTCAAGTGGTTAATATTTGTACACCCAATTACCTGCATGCCCAACAATCCATTCAAGCCTTGGAAGCCAATAAGCATGTAGTGGTTGAAAAACCTATGGCGCTAACTAAAACGGATGCTGAAAGGGTAATCCATACCGCACTGCAAGTAAATAAGCGAGTTTTTTGTGTCATGCAGAATCGTTACAGCCCACCTGCTCAATGGCTCAAGCAAGTGGTTGGAAGTAATCTTTTGGGAGAGGTATACATGGTTAACATTAACTGTTTTTGGAATAGGGATGGCGGCTACTACCAAGATGGTAATCCTGACTATTGGAAAGGGAAATTGGAGAAGGATGGCGGTACGCTTTTTACTCAGTTTAGCCACTTTTTGGATACCATGTTTTGGTTATTTGGAGACATTAAAAACATTAAGGCCAGTTTTTTCGATTTCAATCACCAAAAAACAACCGAGTTTGAAGATTCAGGTACCGTGCAGTTTGAGTTTGTAAATGGTGGTGCAGGAAGTATTAATTATTCTACCGCAGTCTATGATCAAAATATGGAGAGTAGTATTTCCATTATTGGAGAAAAAGGGAGTGTAAAAGTTGGAGGACAATACATGAATGAGATCGAGCATTGCCATATTCAAGATTATGAAATGCCTGAATTAGAGGAAACCCTTCCGCCGAATGATTACGGAAAGTACAAAGGAAGCGCTGCAAATCACCAATTTGTGATCCAAAATGTAGTTGATACTTTACTCAGTAATCAAACTGTAACAACCAATAGCCTTGAAGGGCTTAAGGTGGTTGAGATCATAGAAAATATATACAAGCTCAAGTAAATTAGTAGGATTCAAATATTATTACTATTATTGCTTTGTTCAAAGAGCCCTTTGAACTCTCTTTACCCTAAAGAACTCGTAACTCAAATAAACGTTACTTAAAATAATTTCCGAATCACATTCACTTAATTTCACTCTTATACTTTCATGTACGATATTATCCAGCTGAATCAAAAAACTGTTGCTGAATTAAAGGAAATTGCTAAAGAACTAGAAATTAGCAAATACCAAAAGCTCAAAAAAGAAGACTTAATCTACACCATTCTTGATCATCAAGCAGAAAAGGCTGCTACTGATAAAAAATCAGGAGAAGGACGTCAAAATAAACCAAGTAGAGCCAA
The DNA here is from genome assembly GCA_913056345.1 of uncultured Flavobacteriales bacterium. Lineage (GTDB taxonomy): Bacteria > Bacteroidota > Bacteroidia > Flavobacteriales_E > Vicingaceae > CAJXMH01. The sequence continues at coordinate 158,908 of CAJXMH010000002.1, forward strand.
ATCAACTCAGGACAATAAAAAAGAAGCTAAAACAGAAACTAAAACAGATTCTAATAAAGCGGATAGTTCTGAAGATAAACCAAAGAAAGTGGCCTATCCTAAAAAGGCTCCTTCTGAGCGAAAAGTAAGGCCGAGATTAGAAAATAAAGGGGAAGCTAAAGCAGCTGAAAAAAGTAATTCAGATAAAGCTGAGCAAAAGGAGAAAACACCTTCAGCTAAAGCGAGTCCTAAAGAACAGAAAGACTCCAACAGGAAACCAAGAAGTAATAATCAACAGTCGAAAGACAACCGACCAGCTGAGCGCAAAGAAAATAAGAAAGAGTATGACTTTGATGGTATTATTACCGGAGAAGGGGTGCTTGAAATGATGCCTGACGGTTACGGATTTTTGCGATCTTCAGATTACAATTACTTGAATTCACCTGACGACATTTATGTGTCACAATCACAAGTGAAATTGTTTGGATTGAAAACAGGTGATACCGTAAGAGGAACGGTGAGACCACCCAAAGAAGGAGAAAAGTATTTTCCTTTGATCAAGGTTGAAGAAATTAATGGACGTGATCCTGAATTTGTAAGGGATCGTGTTCCTTTCGATTATCTGACACCACTGTTTCCCTTTGAAAAATTCAAACTTACAGGTCACGAAAAAGAAAGTCTTTCCACTAGAGTGATAGACCTATTTACTCCAATTGGAAAAGGTCAAAGAGGCTTGATCGTTTCTCAACCTAAAACAGGTAAAACAACCTTACTTAAGGAGGTAGCAAATGCTATTGCAGCTAATCATCCTGAAGTTTATTTATTGATCTTACTGATCGACGAAAGACCTGAGGAAGTAACTGACATGGCTAGAAGCGTAAATGCTGAGGTTATCGCTTCAACTTTTGATGAGCCAGCAGACCGTCACGTTAAAGTTGCCAATATTGTACTTGAGAAAGCCAAAAGAATGACTGAGTGTGGTCATGACGTTGTGATCTTACTCGATTCTATTACACGTTTAGCAAGGGCTTACAATACTGTTTCCCCTGCATCAGGAAAAGTGCTTTCAGGGGGTGTTGATGCTAATGCCTTGCACAAACCGAAGCGTTTCTTTGGTGCAGCGCGTAAGATTGAAGATGGAGGTTCTTTAACCATTCTTTCTACTGCTTTGACAGATACCGGTTCTAAAATGGATGAGGTAATCTTTGAAGAGTTTAAGGGAACAGGTAACATGGAGCTTCAGTTGGATCGTAGAATTTCTAACCGCAGAATTTATCCTGCTATCGACATTGTTTCTTCTTCCACCAGAAAAGAAGATCTTTTATTAGGAAAAGAAGTGACGCAGCGTATGTGGGTGCTTAGAAACCATATCGCTGATATGAATCCTGTTGAAGCTATGGACTTTTTAAGAGATCGCATGCGTAAGACCAAGAGCAATGAAGAGTTCTTGATCTCCATGAATAGCTAGAGCTAAAGGCTAAATGAAATCACCCTTTTCGATCGTTGTTTGGATGATGGTTGTTTCAGTCTTGCTGAAAATGATTGTCTACAGCCAATCATGGCAGTTTACCTCTTATGAGCAAATTGCCATTTTTGGGAACATTTTTGTACTAATGACAGGCGTGTTTCTTGGTATAAGGATGTTTAAGGTCAAGCATACGCAGACAAGTTTTCCTCAAGATTTTAAGGCAGGTATGCGCATTGCAGCGCTTTATGCAATTGCCATGACGGCCTTTGTCTATACTTACTATGCTGTAATTGATGCTTCTTATTTCGACACTAAACTTGAAAACCAAATTGCGCTGGCACAGGAAAACAACCTAAAGCTTGAAGGAGAAGAAGGTAAGATTGATCTAAACCAAGTTAGGCAAACAGGAGAGGTCGTGCTATCTCCCTTTTTTCAAAGCACCGTAACCTTGCTTGGTTTTTTGCTACTTGGTAGTTTTTATTCTGGGATTTTAAGTTTTCTGATGCGGAAGTTTGCCCGCAATTAGGCTTGTTTAACTAGATCTTTTCCCCAATCGTCTAGCTTAATTCCATCAAAATTACCTGAGGTCATTAGTAGAATAACGCAGTCTTTCAAGTCCTGATTTTCTAGCCAATTTTTTACATGAGCTGAAGCATTTGACACTTCTACCTTTGAGGGTTTAAAAGCATCTTTAACTTGCTTTTCTTGAATCATGGCTAAGCCTTTATGCTCAATCGCCTGCGGATTATAATAAACTAAGGCTTTGTCAGCAGCAGACATGCATCCACTGTATTGGTCGAGGAATTTGGCATTTAAGCTGCTAAAGGTATGTAGCTCCATAATGGCAATTAGCTTACGCCCTTTGAATTGAGCTTTTACCGCCTCAGTAGTGGCTTTTAGTTTTGAGGGCGAGTGGGCATAATCTTTGAAAACGATACAGTTTTCACCTTCAGCAATTTTCTCTAATCGCTTTGCTGCTCCTTTAAAGGATTGTATGTGTTTGTAAAAAGTGTTTTTATCAACACCTGCTGCAAGACATAGGTGTTTAGCAGCTTCTACATTTTGCAAATTATGTTTACCAAATACGTGAATCGGATACTCTTCTGCTTCGTGCAAAAGGTAGGTTGATTCACTCTTTAATTTAGAAGGATGCTCTTTGTAGGGGATTAGCTTAAGTGAGTTTTTGGCCTCATTTGCCAGTTGTACTAATGCTTTATCGTCTTGGTAATAAATAAGTTCAGCACCATCTTCTAAACTGTTGATGTATTCTTTAAACTGCTCTAAGTAATTCTTAAAAGTTGGGAAAACATTGATATGATCCCAAGCTATACCACTGATTACAGTGTATTGGGGTTTGTACCAAAAGAATTTGGGGCGCCTGTCTATTGGAGATGATAAATATTCATCGCCTTCTATGATGATAAGTGGGGCATCACTCAATTTTACCATGGTATCAAAGCCCTCTAACTGAGCACCGACCATGTAGTCAAAGTCGATATTGGCTTGCTTCAAAACATGCATGACCATAGAAGTAATGGATGTTTTTCCATGGCTACCTGCTATCACCAACCTTTTCTTCTCTTTCGATTGCTCAAAAATGTATTCAGGGTAGGAGTAAATCTTTAAACCAAGTTCCTGGGCTCTTTTGAGCTCAGGGTTATCAGGTTTAGCATGCATCCCCAATATGATCGCATCATAACTTTGATCGATCTGATCGGCATTCCATCCTATTTTTTCAGGAAGTAAGCCATAGCGTGCTAGTCGACTCTTTGAAGGTTCAAAAACTTCATCATCAGAACCGCTTACTTGGTAGCCTTTTTTATGGAGCGCAATAGCCATATTGTGCATCGCACTTCCTCCTATAGCGATAAAATGAACTTTCATTGAAATTCTTTTAGACCTTAAAACTATTGAATATTGACGGCTCTTTGAAAAGAATGAGCTCAGGTTATCAACTAGAAGAGATGTAAAACTACTTTGGTCTAATTTAATGTATTATTTGAATCGCTTTTTCGTGACTGATAGAAACGTTCGGCACACCATCACGTTCTTTGATATAGCCAACAACACATACCCTTTTGTCTACTAACTCTACATCAGGCTGATAACTAAAGTTAGTGAGATTAGAACTCCAAATATTAATGGAGAAAACAGTTCTTGGAAACTGTTTGTCAAGGTTTAAGAAAACATTTCCTTTACTACTTCGGTAAGCACTCACAACAGTACCGCAAATCTCTTTCTTCATGCCAATAAACTCCTTTGCAACTTCCGTATTAAATTGGTTTTTATTTAAGCTAGAAAAAGGGATGGGAGTAATATCACCCGATTCTAAAGGAAAGAAAGTAAAAAATTCATTTTGTTGTTCTACTTTTTCTTGAATTGCTGAATCAAGCAAGGGAAAAAAGTTAAGGCCGCTTAGCTTTTCCACGCTGTCAACGGCTAAAGAGTAGAAAGAGAGTTCAGATTCGCATTTTTGATGTGGAAGAAAGAAGCCGATTGCCCTCTTTTTTTTAACATCGAGCATAACTTTATAATAATGTTTAGGTATTGATAGCTTATTTAAACTTCTTTCTACTTTTGGTAAATCATCAACTAATATTGGACCTGTTACGACTAACAGAGGATTAGAAGTTCTAATTACATAGGAACGAACCAAACTTTCTAAACTGGCCCAAATTTCACGGTTAAACTCCGCTAGTTGAGGTGACATGTTGCTGTAGTAAAAGCTTTCACTTAAGGCTTTTTTACTCCATCTAAAATCGGCACTTGGTGCCAAGTGACCTCGATCGTAACCAAAACCGTCGTATCTTGTTTCTCCATTTTCTTCATAAGTCAAAAAGTAATCTGCTTCTACTGCCGAACCACTGACAATATTGCTATCAATTCTAAAATCATTACTTCTGCCAACTGCTCCATCTGCAACTTTGGGTGAAATTTGATGCATAACCCATCTCGCTTGCTCATGCTCCTCGGCGTATTCTAAAGCCATGGCCGAGTAACGGTAAACTTTCTGATCGGTTTCGTGTACCGGATAGCCAATTTTATCAAAAGTATGTTGAATGAGTTCAAACTCTAAACTTTCTAGAGAGTCGTTCAAAATGTTTTTCAAGCTATCAAGCTTGAGTAATTTTTCTTGTAGTATGGCTTTTTTTTGTTGGACTGAAATAAGCTGTGCATCAATTTTGCCGTAGAAGAGGATAAGAAAAAGTATTAAAAGAACAGATAATCTAAACATAGATACAAAATAACTGCACTTAAGTTGAGTTTGATTTAACTAAGCGTTAGTATTCTGCAAAGTTTAAAAAAAAGGTGCCATACTTGACACCTTTTTTCTTTGCGTGCTGCAGTAAATGCAGATTTTTTAATTCTAGATTAATTACTTTCAAAAACCTGATTTTTAATCATTAATTAAAGCTTTCCATTTATTTTGCATTTACGCGTTGTGCAAGGCTTCTTAGCTTGAAATAAGCCGAATATTCACCTATATGGTAAGTTAAAAGTCGTAGAAACCCTCTCTAATGGTGGTCAAGAGCTTTTAAGCATGAGCTAAGTTGGTCAGCACTTTTTTGAATCAATCTTCTTTCAGCTTTATTGGGCTCATAGTTTTCACTTACAAAAACTCCGTTCAGACTGATATCAGCATATAAACTTAAAGCCAAGTTCTTTTTGTTGAGGAAGCTCCAAATTGGAGGAGTGAAAGTGCTAACTGCTAGTTGAACCACTTCTTCTGAATAAACCGCTTCAAACAATTTGATCGCGCAAAAGCTCACCCCATATAGCGTAGCATCTTGAGTTTGTTTGATTTCATCAGCCGCCTTTTTTACTTTTTCTAATAATTCAATTAAACGATTTTCTTGAATCTTCTCTACCAAGGGCTGATTATCTATACTTGAAAGCTGGCGGCTGACAAAAGAAGTAGATCCATGTTCGCCCAAAAGAATGGCATTTACCTTGCCAAATGATGAATTCTCTTTATTTATTAGGTGATTCATGCGAACTGAGTCTAGCATAGTACCGGTGCCAAAAACTTTGTTTTTTGGTAGCCGGGTTATACTTTGAGTTAAAGAGGTGATTAACTCAACAGGATTAGCCACAATTAAAATAAACGGCTCTTTTTTGAAGTTTATGCCTTCGAAAATGTCCTTTGTGATCTTTGCACTTTCTGCACATATTTCTAGTCTGGAAGCTCCTTTAGGAACACGACCTCCGGCGCAATGGAAGATGAAATCAGCTTCGTAAAAGTCCTCTTTTTGATTAAAGGTAAGTTGATGTAGATTATTCAATTCAGCTGCATGCTCAAGGTCGTTAAAGGCTCCTTTTACCTGTAAATCAGGATCAAGAATGTTGATCTCCAAAGAATGTCTAGTATGCTGCAACAACAAAGAACAGATCTGCTTTCCGGTATAGCCAAAGCCTACAATACTTACCTTTAATTTCATGCTTTAAAGATAAAAGGGATAAATCAATTTGAATTAGCTTTGAGGGTATGATTTACGAAGTAGTGATTATTGGGGGAGGAGCGGCAGGTTTTTTTGCTGCTATAAATCTGTCGCTAGCAGGAGAAAAAGTCCTCATTTTAGAGAAGAGCAATAAAGTGCTCAGCAAGGTAAAAGTCAGTGGTGGAGGTAGGTGTAATGTTACTCATGCATGTTTTGAACCAAGAGAACTGGCTGCCAATTACCCTAGAGGCGAAAAAGAGTTGCTTGGTCCCTTTCACCGTTTCTATACTTCAGATACCATTGAATGGTTTGCAGAAAGGGGAATAGAGCTAAAAATAGAGGAAGATGGCAGAATGTTTCCAATCACTGATTCCTCTCAAACGATTATTGATTGCTTCATCAAAGAGCAAGAAGAAAAGGGTATAAAATTGTGGAAGCAAGCAGAGGTTGTTAAGGTTGAGAAAGAGGGATTATTTAAGATCACTTTAAAGGATGGGCAATTAATAGAAAGTAAACGCCTTGTCACAGCCACAGGTGGTGGCAATAAAGCCAAGCACTATGATTTTATTGAAGCTTTAGGTCATCACGTTTTATCTCCTATTCCATCCTTGTTTACTTTTAATTTAAAAGGACATGCAAGTAACGCTTTGATGGGTATTAGTCATGAAGCAACAGTTCATTTAAAGGGTACAAATTTTGAAGCAAGTGGTCCGGTGCTGTTTACCCATTGGGGCATGAGTGGTCCGGCAATTCTAAAGTTATCTGCTCAAGCTGCAGCATTTTTACATCAAAAGCACTATGAATTTGACTATGCAGTTTGTTGGCTCCCAAATGCTCAGAGGTTTATAAATGAACACCGAAAAGTATCGGCTGCCCAAAGTGTTTTATCTACCAAGCCAACCGATTTTACCAAACGCTTTTGGCTCTATCTTTTGGAAAGGGCAAAAATTGAACAGGAAAAGAACTGGGCAGATTTAACAGCTTATGAAATGGAGCTTTTGAAGGCTGTATTGGAGGAGGATATTTATCATGCAAAAGGAAAAACTACCTTCAAAGAAGAGTTCGTTAGCTGCGGTGGTGTAGACCTCAAGGAAATCAATCCCAAAACCATGGAAAGCAAATTGTTGTCAGGTCTTTATTTCTGTGGGGAGGTAATGAATGTAGATGCCTTAACCGGCGGCTTTAATTTTCAAGCCGCGTGGACTACTGCATGGCTTGTTGCCCAAAAAATTAATCAGGAACTTGTTGAGGCAAAAGTGTAACGATTCCTGAACCGCACCTTTCCCTTTTCATCTAGTTCTTTCTGTTTCACTTTTTCATGCTTGGGACTCAGTTTTACATCTAAATAAATGGCCAAAGCGGTGGTACTGATTAAATATGCAAGCATAAGTATTCCTTCTATGTTTGAGCTACCACCTTGGTAAAAAAATAGAAGAAGGAAGGCTATAAGTGCAAAACCATTTAATACATACAGGTAGAGATAGCTCTTAAGATTCCACTGTGAAAGCTTGTAAGTTATAAAGCCAAAGATTAACACAGATGAAATGCCCTGCAGCACAATTCCATAAAGGATAAAAATAAGAAGCAGACCGATAAGGGCATATTGCGCCCAAGCATAGCGCCTTCTTAGCGCCATTTCGGGGTAGTTGCTGACAGTCTCAAATAGTTTATCCTGATTCGGAAATCTACCTTTCAAATCATTGAAAATAGTAGAGGAGGACTTTCCTTCTTTGTAGGCTTGTTTTACATTTCTCTGGAGTAAGTCTTTGTTTTTCATGGATTAAAGATAAAAAAGAAAATATTTAAAAGTGAAGATTAGCGTCTCCATTTCTTTTTCAAATAGCTCCAACCTCCGGTAGACCATAAAGCCCATAAGATCAGTATCGGCTGAAAAAATAAGCGCACTAAACGTTTCAAGTCTGTATCCAAGCCAAAAGCATCAATGCCATTGGTATATTGCGAGATATTTCCCGGAAAGATCATGATATAAAACAGGGCTAAGGCTATTCCAACCTTAGCTTGCTGTTTAAAAAGGAAGATCATGGCTAAACCAAGGGTAATCTCTACCACACCCGAAGATAGAACCACAAAATCCATAAGGGCTGGGTCATTGGGAAGCCAACGTGGGACTTGTGCTAAAAACTCTTCTCTTTGAAAACTTAGGTGACCAATGCCCGCCATGGTCATAAAACCGCCCAGTAGGATTCGTGCTACCTTTTGTAAGGTGCTTTTATTGCTATTATCTTCCATATTGCTTGAAGTTATTGAAATGAAGGAGAATAACAAAATTGGTTGGGAAATCAGCGTTTAATCTAAATTGGCTGAAAATGCTTTTAAATTTAGGTGATTGTAGGGGTAGGCTTGCCGTCTGCCTGCTTGCTGAAAGAATTAAAGAAACCGCTTGTTAGCAAATGCCTTCCCTGAACCTGATTTGAGATATTTCTCAAATTTAAAAGCTTTGGTTTTGTCAGAAAATGCAATATAGGTAACAAGTTCAAAAGGCAATCTTGATTTGGTATAATCAACTTCGCCACTTTTATGGGCCTTTAGTCGGTTTTCTAAGTTTGAAGTACAGCCAGTATATAACGTATTATCTGAACATCTTAGCAGGTAAACGATTTGAAAGTTTTTCATATTATAAACTTACAAATCCAATTGTATTAATAGGAATGAAGCTTTCCACCTAAGCCCGGTTAGGTAACATACTTCTTTTGTAAAGTTTCGGTGAGGTGAAATCCTTCTTCGCTAAAGCTACGGAGGATAAATAAAAAAGCCCTGCTGCGCTAATGCTTACGCAAAAGCTACACAAGGCGAAGTTGGAGGTCTCCGCCGAAGCCCTGCCATCATTGTTGAGTAAGTGTTTTAATGAAAAATGGCCTGCTTCGCTTTTTTCGCTTATGCTCAAAAGTTAGTAAGTGTATAGGTGGAGGTCTCCGCCGAAGCCTGGTTAGGTAATATACTTCTTTTGTAAAGCTTCGGAGAGGTGAAATCCTTCTTCGCTAAAGCTACGGAGGATAAATAAAAAATGCCCTGCTTCGCTTTTTTCGATTATGCTCAAAAAGCTACGCAGGGCGAAGGTGGAGCCGGAGGGATTCGAACCCTCGTCCAAACGAGGAACTAATAAGCTTTCTACAGGCTTAGTAAAAGCTTGATTGTCGACACTAAGCCGGCCTTTTACAACCTACTTAATGCTTAGCCTTTTAAGTTTCATGCACCTTGCAAGACAAAAGATGCACTATCTCAACATTCTGATACCTCGTAGCCAGGGAATTATTGAGCGGAACCCCTGCGAGATAGCTTGTCCTCCCGATCTTTCGGGATGGATTAGGTGTAACCTCTATCGAGTGTTACGCCGCAAGCGCATAGTTATTGTCGCCATTTAGCGAAAGTTTAGCGTTGTGATTAACGAGCTACTCACTCAACGCTCGACCTGCTTACTTATCCATTCTGCCCGCTGTCGAAACCAGTCGGCCCCATAAAATAAAGAACTGATGCAAACTTAAGCAATCAAAAGGGCATAGTGTCTTTCAGCCTGTTAAGGATTAAAAAAACCTCACACTATTGGTGAGGTTTTTCTGTTTTTAGAAGTGTTTAACGGACTTCAAATAGTGTATCTAAACTTTTACGGACTTTTGGAGCATCTTTGGTCTCATCTTCTTCAGAGCGGTATCCGATAGTACATAAGACTGCTGCATTCAAGCCTTGTTCTTCTAAGCCGAGAATCTCATTTACTTTGGCAGGCTCGAAACCTTCCATAGGGCAGGCATCAATTTTCATTTCTCCACAGGCAGCTAGTAAGTTACCCAAAGCAATATACGTTTGCTTGGCAGTCCAGTTACTTTGAGCTTCTGGGCTTTGGTCTTTCCATTTACTGTAAATAAAATCGCCGTAACCTTTAAGCTCTTTTGCCTCCATACCGAGCTTCTCTGCCTTTAAGTCTATGAATTCTTGGATATTTTCTTCCGTTACAGCTGTCTCGTTGCAAAAAACAAGTAGATGAGAAGCATCTGTGATCTGTGGCTGGTTCCAGGCGGCGGGTTTTAGCTGCTCTCTCAGCGCTTCGGCTTCAATAATCAGTATTTTATATAGCTGCAAGCCATAAGAAGAGGCCGAAAGCTGAATGGCTTCTTTTAATTTTTCTAAGTCTTCTGCATTGACCTTTTTTGTAGGGTCAAATTTTTTGGTGGCATAACGCCACTTTAATCCTTCTATTAATTCCATTTTCATGTTTTGATTTAAATATTCATTGGTACTTCCATTAGTAGTAATCTACTGCCACTAGTGGTTTTAAAATTAACGTGGTCGGTATCCCATAATCCTATTCCATCGCGCAATTCGAGGGAGTGATCTTCCACGATTACATCTCCTTCGAGCACAAACACATATAAACCATTGTCTTTGGATTTCAGTTCATAATTAAGCTCTTTAGGCTCATTAAACTCTCCTAAATGAAACCAAGCATTTTGGTTTATCCATACTCCTTGATCATCGGCATGAGGTGATAAAATCTGGTAAAACTCATTCGCTTGTTTGATTTCTGACAAAGAGATTTGGTCGTAGCGAGGTTCAACATTTTTTTGCTTGGGAAAAAGCCATATTTGTAAAAACTTAACCTCTTGGTCAGGATTGCGGTTGTATTCTGAATGTTGAATACCTGTCCCCGCGCTCATCACTTGCACATCGCCTTCTTTGATCACGGCTTTATTTCCCATGCTGTCTTGATGCTCTAAGTCACCGGATAAAGGAATGGAAATGATTTCCATATTATCGTGAGGATGGGTACCAAAGCCTCTGCCTGCCGCAACACGGTCGTCGTTTAAAACGCGTAAAACGCCAAAGTGCATGCGCTCCGGATTGTGGTAATTGGCAAAACTAAAAGTGTGGTGCGTGTCTAGCCAACCGTGGTTAGCATGTCCTCTTGTATTCGCTTTGTGTATTACAGTATTCATACTTTTTTCCTCCTTATTTGGTAAATGATTGAAACCAACTTGATTGATTAACTGGTCATAGGTTGAAATTGACTCTGCGTCTTCTTTTGAGGCCAATAAACTAGGCGCTAAACTTGTAGCTAAACTTCCTAAAAGCCCCTTTTTTAAAAACTCTTTTCGTTTCATCTCTCCTAATTTTTTACAAAGGTGAGAACAAGTCTTTTTTTAAACCCTATTAAAAACAGACAAGTATTTATGAAAATGCGCTATTGCGTCTGTTGCTTGAATTGAGAAGGTGTTTGATTGGTACATTTCTTGAAGAAAGCACTAAAATTGCTCAACTCATCAAAGCCTAAGTCGAAGGCAATTTCTTTCAAACTCAGATTAGAAAAATAAATTAGGCGTTTAGCAGCTACTATAATGCGGTTTTGAATGTGCTCTTTCACTGTTTTGCCACTTAGCTCCTTTACAATTCTGTTCAAATGGTCAACATTCAAATGCATAGCCTCGGCGTATTCTTTGCTTTTATGCCATTGTCGGTGATGGTCTTCAACTAAAGACTTAAACCTCCTTAATGTGTTGCTTTTTTTATGATTTTCCTGCTTTGAGAAGTTTTCAAGTTCGCAATTCTGGCGGCAAGCAATCAACATTAGCTTAAGCAAGGCACCGATCGATTCAAAACGGAATACTTCTTTAGAATGAAAAAGCCTGAAAATTTCTTCTGCTCGATGTTTTAAGCGTGTAAATTGCTCTTTACTTAGCAGAAGAGGAGGGCTAGCACCGCATTCGCGGAACAAATTTAGGTCCTTGATAAAATCAACCGGAATGTGATTTTGCAATATAAAATCGACTGAAAAAACAATTGAATAGCCGATTGATGCTTCCTTTTCAATCAACTGATGGACTTGTCCCGGAGCAATGAAGTAGACTTCTTGGCCATTCAATGGGTAGGTTTGAAAATCTATTTTATGTTCACCGCTAGCCTTTTCTACTAACAGCATGGTGTAGAAATCATGTCTGTGAGGGTCGTCTGTTTGACCATTGTGTTTGGCGTGGATTTCTTCCATTTTAGATATACCAAAACTGAGCTCGGCATCTTGCCGATTAACCGTTTCGTAAGTTTTTACTTTCTGCAAAGGGGTAAATTTAAAAGCCTGTTATTTAGAAAAGAGCTTGACAAGCCAAAGGATCAAGTATAATCCAAGACCGGTGCCAAAAAAGAGCAAGGCAATAACAAAGGCAATTCGAATAAAAGTAACGTCCCAACCTAGCTTTTGGCTGAGCCATGCAGAAACTCCAAGTATCATTTGATTCAGTTTTGTTTGTTCAAAGATAGAATTTGCAGCTGAACTAAGCTATTAAGTTGTAAGTGGGCTTTTCTTTAAGGGAGAGCCTATCTAAGCTAAAACTAAACATGAATTAGAATAGGAGCGGCGATTAGGGGCAAAGGTTGAGATACTGCTGTTTAGAAATGCCGAATCTGATAAAACCAAAGTTGGATTTTTGCCCTCTGTCTATAATTAGCCCAAATGAGATCGGGCTTTCTTTAAAATTCAGCACTAAAAAAATCAAAAGGTGATTTTATTCTTCAAGCTTATTTTTAAGCAGCTTAAAGGGCTTACGATACTCTCCATTCATGAAGCGAAGTTTTCCGTTTTCCAACTTTGCTTTTTTTCCTAAACGCACATTCTTTCCTTGAGAAATGAACTCAATACTTTTTCCCTCAATTTTTGCTTTTCCTTTGTAATATGTGGAGGCGGCCATGCCAGTAGAGGCAAAAGTGAAGCTGCTGTCTGCAAAGATTTGTAGAACCAATTTTCCCGTTGGTGAGTCTTGCTCTGCTTCTAGCAGCCGTAGCTTATCAGAATGCTCTGATTTTGGACTACAAGAAAAGAAAAGTAAAAAAGCAAAGAGGGTCAAAATTCTTTTCATACTCTAGCTAAACAGTGATAAAGTTAGTTAGTTTAAAAACGACACCCTGAGCAGTTTTATCGATGCGTTACGGTAGCTTTTGTCTTGTGAGATCAATTAAGCCCCCAATTATTCAGCTCAGTATTGAATTTGATTTACTAAGTTATTCTAACACCGATTACACAGACGTCATCCAACTGTTCTAGCTCTCCTTTCCAATTTTTGAATTCCGCTTTTAAAAAATCATGTTGTTGAGTGATTTCACTTTTGGATAAGTCGACTAAAGTTCTTTTGAATCTTCCGCTTTTATATTTCTTTCCCTTTTCTCCACCAAACTGGTCGGGGTAACCATCTGAAAAAATGTAGATTGTATCGCCGGTTTGCAATTGCAATTGATGATTGGTAAATGGCATGGCTAATTCGAATTGACCAATTGGCTGTTTATCTCCTTTGATCTCTTCCATAACTTCACTGTCTTTTCTAACGATCCATATTGGATTATTAGCTCCTGCCCATTGCAATTGATTGGTTTTCGTATTCAGGGCACAAAGTGAAATGTCCATGCCGTCTCTTACTTCAGTTTCAGACTTTTCAAATTCTTTAAGCACTAATTCCCTTGTCTTATCTAGAATTTTAGCAGGTTTGTGCAAGCCAAATTCCCTAACCGCTCTATTTAAGCCATTCACGCAAATTACTGATACCATGGCTCCTGGAACTCCATGACCAGTGCAGTCTGCTGCAGCAAATAAAACTATTTTTTCGGTGTCCGAAGATCCTTCATTGGTAATCGACTCCATCCAATAAAAATCACCCGCTACCACATCTTTAGGCAGGTAAAAAATAAAACTGTCAGCTAAGTGCTCTTTAACTAATTTATCGGGAGGTAGAATCGCAGTTTGGATCCGTTTAGCGTATTCAATGGAGTCAGTTATTTCCCTATGTGCTACTTCTATTTCATTTTTCTGCTGTCTAATCTCTTGGGTGGCATTATTTACCTTTGATTCCAGCACCCTTTGTTTCTGTTTTAGGTTTGCTGTTCGCCAAAGCACGAAACTAAAAACCAAGAATATGGCAGAGATACCATAAAGCGTCCTTGCCCACCAACTATGCCACCAGGGCGTTAAGATGGTAAAAGGGTAGGCAAGAGCCTCGCTCCACTCTCCACTTTCTCCAATAGCCCTAACTTTAAAGGAGTAGTCTCCGTAAGGAATATTTCGGTAATCGGCCTTAAGTTCTTTAGAAGGGATACTCCAATCGCTGTTAAAGCCTTCTACAAGATAGCTGTATTTTATCTTATGAGGAGCGTTCCAATCTGTAGCTGAAAAATGGAAGGTGAGGTGATTTTTGTCGTAGGGTACTACTAATTCTAAAGGATAATTCTGAAAAGGAGCTTTACTCTTGTAGCTTACATCGCTCAATAGGCTATCTGAATTGTTGGTGTAGTCAACAAACTGCTCGTTGATATCAATTTGGTTAAGTGTGATTTTTGGTGTTTTTTGTGCGATTTGATGTTTGTTCAGATCGAGCTTGGTTAAACTTTTACCGCTTCCCCACCAAAGCTGATCCTTATTATCCAAACAAGCACTATTTAAGAAGAAGTCAGTGCCTTTTATCCCGTCCATTTTGGAGAAGTTCACTGCCTTCAATAAACTAAATTCTTCCTTTAAACTTAACTCATGCTCACCCTCTAAACTAATTCTACCAGCTTGTGAGTCATTTAATAAGCTTGTAATTCCATTTTCAGTGCTTAACCAGATTATCCCATTATTGTCTTCAGTAATAGACCAAACATAATTGTTGCTCAAGCCTTCTTTTTCAGAGAAATGAAGCAAAACTGCCTTAGTGGTATCTTGATACTTTTGAATATCCTTCTGGCTGCTTAGATCAGTGATCGAGTCATTACCTTTATAAATAGTCAAACCACCTCCATATGTACCAAACCACAGATTACCATTACCATCCTCATGCATGGATATGATTGAATTGCTGCTGAAGCCTTCTTTCTCAGTATAGTATATAAAGTGATTTCCATCATACTTGTTAACTCCACCACCGTTTGTTCCAAACCACATATTCCCATTCTTATCTTCGAGAATCGACATTACCGTGTTGTTGCTTAAACCCTCCCTTTCAGTAAATTGAATAAAAGATTTTCCGTCGTATTTATTCACTCCACCACCGTCGGTGCCAATCCAAATATTTCCGCTCTTGTCCTCTTTAATTGACATAATGGTATTATTACTTAGACCTGTTTCTTCGTTGAAAACCATTATGCTTTCACCATCATAACGATTTAGTCCACCATCATAAGTGCCAAACCAAAGTATGCCCTTTTTATCTTCCAAAATGCAGGTGACTGTGTTGCTGCTAAGGCCTGTTTCTTGAGTTAAATGGCTAAAGGTGCTATCCTTGTAGCAAATCACTCCGTTGCCATCTGTACCTAACCAAATACTGCCCTTTTGATCTTCTGTGATCGACATTATAATGTCGCTTCCTTGCCCTTCTTTGAAAGTAAAATGAGCAAATGAATGGTCGTTGATCTTGCTCAAACCGCCGCCGTCCGTACCTAACCAAATACTACCACTCTCATCTTTTATCATTGAAAGAATAAAGTCGTTACTTAAGCCTTCTTTTTTGGTGTAATGAATGAAAAACTGTGAAGCTTTTTTAAGGTGTTGATCACGCTCCATCGAATCTTCTAGCTTATGATTGCAGGTGTTCTTACTGCAGTTATTATCTAATTTTGCTTCGTATTTAAACACTCCACCTCCGTAGGTTCCAAACCAAAGGTTTCCCTCTTCATCAATGGTCGAGCTAGCAATGTAATTGCTACGCAAACCAATCTCCTCAGTGTAATGAGTAAATGACTTACCATTAAATTTATTCAGACCACCACCGTAGGTTCCGAACCATAGATTTCCCCCATGATCTTCTATAATCGTCATTACTGTATTATTGCTTAAGCCATCTTTTTCCATGTAGTGAGTAAAAGACTTCCCATCGAACTTATTCACTCCACCGCCATCGGTGCCAATCCAGAGTACTTGATTCTGATCTTCCTGTATTGACATAACATAGTTACTGCTCAATCCTTCTTTTTCAGTGAAGTGTGTAAAGGATTTACCATCATACTTACTCAATCCCATAGTAGTTCCGAACCATAAGTTACCTTTACGATCCTCAAGCATTGACCAAACATAATTACTGCTTAAGCCTTGTTCCTCCTTAAAGTGTGTAAACGTTTTTCCATCGTATTTGCTTACACCCGCTCCATGGGTTCCAAACCAAAGATTGCCCTCGGAATCCTCTAGCATTGAATAGACAGAATTGCCACTTAAGCCAGATTCTTCATTAAAATGTTTAAATGATGATCCATTGTAAAGACTAGCTCCCCCAAGGGTACCGATCCATATGTTACCGTTTCTATCCAATAAAAGCGACTTTACATAGGAAGACTCCATACCCTGATCAACATCAAGGTATTGCAGGTCTGTAATGGCCGCATCTTTAAAACGAGGAGGTAGAGCTTTAGTAGCATTTGGCTGGAAGGTTTGCGCTTCTTTACCTTTTGCAGGAATTTTGATTCCTGTTCTGATGCTATCGCCAATAGAGTTTACCAAATAGTGCGAAGTATCAGTCTCTTTGATGTTTTTTAGGGTTATTACTGTCAAGGAATCTTGCTTTACAGTAATCCTCTGAAGTGATTTTGTAATATGATGCACATTGGGGTGTGCTTTTACACTTTTCAGTTTCGTTTGATCAAGACTAAACTTTTTTATTTTCGGCAAACTATCAAGTTTAACAACCTTCCCTTTAGCAGGAATCAGAACACCTGTTTTCAAGGTGTCTCCTAACGAATTAATCAAAGCTTCTACAGTATCTCCTGTGAAGTGATTTACCGTATACCCCTCTCCCTCTTTCAATTCTATTTGATTCGGCTGCTCAAAAAGGCTAGAGGGTAGATCTTTAACCTTGCTTTTATCATTACAAGCAGAAAGGAGTGGGATTGTGAGAAAGCAAAGAAATTTATTTTTAATGGTCATTTCTTTAAATTGATCTTACTACCAATTTTCCAATATTTGAGGTTTAATTGCTGTTGTTTAGTCTTTATAATTTACCTGTCTCGCTTGAAGAAGGTGGCTTTACTTTAATGGCACCAAAGCTATCCGCAAGATAAAAAAAATGCATTGAAATGAAAGAGCTTAAAAATCAATTGATTATTGGCTGATCAGATGAAGTTTATTTGCTTGGTTTACCGATAATATGATTTCTTAATGGTAACCCATTACCAATTTTAGCCAATCAGCATCAGGCAAGTCAACCCTTAGGCTTAATTTTACAAGCATCAAATTCCCCCTACCCATGAAGTATTTATTTGCCCTATTTCTGAGCCTTAGTTTTCTTTCAAGCCCAAAGGCTCAGCAAACAGATTCGCTGCAAATTCGAAAGATCTTTGACATGGCTTTAACCGAAGGTCATGCCTATGAGAATTTGCGATCGCTTTGCAAAGATGTGGGCGCAAGATTGAGTGGCTCGCCAGAGGCTGAAAAGGCAGTACAGTGGGCTAAAGCGCTCTTGGAATCTTACGAATTTGACAGTGTTTGGCTGATGCCGGTAAAGGTTCCACATTGGGAGCGAGGGGATGTTGAACTAGCAGGGTTTGAGGGTGAACCCATGAGCATTAAAACCTTGGGTGGTTCAGTTTCTTCTAAGGGAAGAATAGAAGCAGAAGTAGTGGAAGTTCACAATTTTGAAGAGCTAGCAGCATTGGGCAAAGCAGCCATTGAAGGTAAGATCGTTTTTTTTAATCGGCCGATGGATAAAAAACTGATCAGCACCGGTGAAGCTTATGGCGGTTGCGTTAACCAACGTTGGGGAGGAGCTAGCAATGCTGCTCGGTATGGCGCAGTGGCTGTTTTTGTGCGTTCCATGAGTCACCATAACGACAAGCATGCGCATACCGGTTCTATGGGTTATGAAGATGGGGTGAAGAAAATCCCCTCGGTAGCTTTGAGCATTCAGGA
Organism: uncultured Flavobacteriales bacterium; assembly: GCA_913056345.1. Classification (GTDB taxonomy): domain Bacteria; phylum Bacteroidota; class Bacteroidia; order Flavobacteriales_E; family Vicingaceae; genus CAJXMH01. The sequence goes on from CAJXMH010000002.1 coordinate 176,657, forward strand.
TGCCAAGGCTCTCAGCGCTGCTTTAAAAGAAAAGCCAAACCTAAAAGCATACCTTGAGGTAAATCCCAAAAGCTTTCCAGATAAAGACTCTTACAACGTGATCGCTGAGATCAAAGGCAAAGTTGAGCCAGACAAGATCATCACCTTTGGGGGTCATTTAGATTCTTGGGATGTTGGCGAAGGTGCGCATGACGATGGGGCAGGAGTGGTCCATTCTATTGAAGCCTTACGTATCTTGAAAGAGATGAACTACCAGGCTCGCTATACTTTACGTTGTGTGTTGTTTATGAATGAAGAGAATGGCAACAAGGGTGGAAAGACCTACGCTGCTGTAGCGAAAGAAAAAGGTGAAACCCATGTAGCAGCTTTGGAAAGTGATGCCGGAGGATTTGTACCTCGAGGTTTTACTATGGATGGAAGTGCTAATCAAATTGCGCGCATGCAAACTTGGGAGCCACTCCTAGAACCTTACCGTTTACACATTTTTGAAAAGGGGTGGGGCGGTGTAGACATTGGTCCCTTGAAAGATCAAGGAGTGCCTTTGATCGGCTTGCGGACTGATGATCAGCGTTATTTTGACCACCACCACTCAGATTCAGATGTGTTTGAGAATGTGCATAAAAGAGAGCTAGAATTAGGTGCCGCATCTTTAAGTGCTATGGTTTACTTGGTAGATAAATATGGCTTAGGTGAAAGTTTAAAACCAATTCAGCCGAGAGATTGATTATGCTTCATCGATCATTTCAAGGTAAAGAGCCTCTACTTCTTCTCTTGCCCATGGGGTTCTTCTTAAAAAGCGCAAACTCGACTTCATAGAAGGGTCGTATTTAAAGCAGCGAATGTTAACACGGCTAGCCATGTATTCCCAACCATAATGGTCAACCAAGCGTTCTAACAGTTCTGCCAGCTTAACTCCATGAAGCGGATTGTTTAGCTGCTCTTGAGTAGCCTGTTTGCGTTTCTTTCTTTTCGGTTGCTCTGCATTAAGCTCTTCATTGGTTTTTGGCTTGAAGTCAGCTTTGGGCTTGGACTCTTCACTATTTTCTTCTCTTCTGCGGTATTTGATGGGCATTATTTAAAACGCTTTTTTGAGCAGCCTTTTAAACAAAGGCTTTATTTACAAGATAAATTTACGGAATATGCCCTAAGTAAGCGGTGCATAAACTGAAAAGGTATTTTGGAAACAAATAAAAACGGTTCAAATTTACATTTGAACCGTTTTTACTAAGGCCTTTTAGCAATATGCTCTTGTTGCTTATTATTAAATGTTCTTTTTCGCCAAATACCAATCGACTTTTTCCAATGATTCATCATTCATGCGATCATTTAATTCATCTAGAGTTTTTGGGGGTGGTACAATTACTTTGTCTCCTTTTTTCCAATCAAGAGGCATGGCTACCTGATGGGCATCAGAAGTTTGCAAGGCTTCTAAAGCCCGTAGAATTTCATCCATGTTTCTACCAACATTTAATGGGTAGTACATCACCAAACGGATCTTCTTTTTAGGGTCTATAAAAAATACAGCTCTAACTGCAGCAGTTTCGCTTTCATTTGGTTGTAGCATCCCATATAACTTTGAAACTTTCATGTCTAGGTCGGCTATAATGGGGAAGTCAAAATAAACTCCCGTATTCTCCTTTACATTTTGAACCCAACCCAAATGTGCGTGGATGCTGTCAATGCTTAATCCTAAAAGCTCCGTATTTAAAGCGTCAAACTCACCTTTTCTTTCTGCAAATCCACTCATTTCTGTAGTACAAACAGGTGTAAAATCAGCTGGATGTGAAAACATTACTACCCATTTGTCTTTCGCAAAGTCTGAGAATTTAATTTGTCCTTTTGTGGTTACTGCCTCAAAGTCGGGAGCCTTGTCACCGATTCTTGGCATTGAAGTAAATTGCTTTTCTGTTTCATTTATATCTTCCATATCTTTTCGTATTTATTATTTGATTCAAAGTTACCGCCTGCTCTATTGATATACTGCAACATTGGTTACACTTCAGCTATCGGTATTTTGATTAAGGAAGAGGAGATTAGAACAGCTCCTGAAGTAGCCACTCCTTTCAACTTTGTGCAAAAGGCTTAGAGCGAAAGAAATCTATGGGATTAGAAAAGGAATCATTCTGGATCTCGACTCGCACTAGCAAAATGACTCACACCTTTGCTAGGGCTAATTCCTCATTGATCCAAGTTTTTGCCTCATTTAACTTGCTGCAAACTTTATAGGGCACCGGTTGCTTTTGAAAAGCGAAAATAGCGCTTAATACATTTCTGATAATGCGATTGGGAATTACATAAGCGGTGCCTTTGCAGTAGTCTTTCATTAACTGTTCATTCTCCTTAAGCCATTGCGCTTGCATTTTTTGGTACTTAATGGCTGGCATCACCGCTTTTGTAGCATCGAAAATAATGGCAAGCGATTGCTTAGCAGCATAGGTTTGTTTCACCTCATTCAAGTAAAGGGGGAAGTTTTCGGCATTCGCAGCTTCACCGGTAAAGCAAACCTTGATTATCGGAAATTCAGAAGAATCTATTTCAGCGTACTTTTTCATTTTTTCAATCAATTTACAAACCAAGCCAAACAGCTTACTTTAAGATAATCCTTATGATGCAGTTTTTGTTCTAAGTCAGCATAAAACAAGCATAAAAAAGCGAAAACATCCTCTATCTTAAAGCGTTTGATAATCAAATTATAAGGTAGTTGAGTGCTTCTAATCTTACTTCAAAACTCTCTCAGCTAGTTTTAATTTTATAAAAAATCTAAATTAATCGACACCATGCTAAAGAAATTGCCGCTAATCCTTTCTTCCATGATCATTGCTATCATTTTATTTCAATCTGCTTTGATTGCACCTGCCATTAATGAGCTGCTTAATGAGCAAGAAACGGCTGTTTTGCTGCGCTTTATTTGGCCGAAGTTTTTTATACTGATTGCTTTCTTATCCGCGCTTTCAGTTGTGATCCTCATGATGCAAAAGCCTAACTCAAGCAAAAGGAGGTACTTAATGATCTCAAGTCTTGTGATCATGCTTCTCTCTTACCTAATTACTCCAAGCATAAATGAGGCAAAAGATACCGGAAACGAGCAATTGTGGACTATTTTACACATCGCTACCGTTAGCGGCACGGTAGTGGTTTTGGTGTTAAACTTTTTAGGCTTGAAAGCGGGGGAAGAGAGGTAATTTTTGATTTGAAAATCTAGCCGTAAACCAAGTCGTGTATTGTTGGTTTTTTCTTTTGGTTCAAATTGCAAGCTAAAAGAGTGTAAACGATGTATATATAACTCTGTAAAGGATGTTTGTATATCGTACCCAATGTGTGGTAACGTTTACTGTATGATGCGTTGTGCTTTTGATAAATATACTATTTCAATTTAGCACTCTTTGCTCCGCTGAAGCTACGCGAAAGCGAGTAGCAAAAACCGCTTTGCGGTTTTGTTTCTTTACTTTTTACAAAATCCGCTAGCGGATTTTGCGACTCTCAAATAGCTACTCAACTTACCAAACTGCCAAGCCCACAATGCACTATACAGCCTGTTGGCACAAGTTATTTTTTCTTATCACCAATTATACCAACGATTATTAAAGTTATTGCCGGTATAAATATTGCCATAATGATATAAGGCACTTTTTCTCTATTTTGTCTTTTAGTAACATCAGCTATCAAAAAACAAGTTACAAGTCTAAGTAGAATAGATGCACCCCCTTGAATAAGCCTTCCTCCATCACTTTTGAAAAATGGAATAAAAGAGATACCTACAAAAACGGAAATTATTACAAAGCCTGAGTTAATCAGTGATTGATACTTTCTTTTTTTCAAAGTTATAATCTGATTATGATTTGAGTAAAGGCTGTTAAAATAAGTGACACTCCAATAACACTTACAGGTCTTAAGTCAATCTCTTTTGTCAACCTACCAATTTTAATTTTATCGCTCAATCCCACCAAAAAACAAATAAGTCCTAAAACATATAAAGCCGAAGAGTAATTTGCAAAAGTAAAAGGATCAAAAAACTTAATGCTTGGTAAAAGTCTGTTAGCAGCTAGTTCAATATTAAAGGCAATAACACTAAATATAAGTCCAAATAAAAAAATCAATTTTTGTAACCAAAGGAGGGTGAATAGAAACATTACAATTAATAAAGTATCATCAATTATTACTTTAAGATGATTAAATGTTTCATTTTTTGATTCTATGAAAATCAAAAGGATACTTACTAAGCAAGTCAGGTATGCAATATTTCGATATTTGATTTTGTCTATCATGCAATTTGTGCCAACGGTTTGGCTATGCGTAGTGCGGGATTTGAAAGCACTTCACTGTCAGCCTACTGATATGTTTGTTAATATTCATTTACTTTCAATTTAGCCCTGAAACCCGCATTACGTATAGCCTTTGTTAGCCCATCGTTATTTTTTATTCTTTTTCAATGACTGCTTTATCAGGCTTAAAATGTATTCCATTTCTTCGTCTGTCCGCATAACTATTTCATAGTCGCCATTTCCCCAATGTCCGACCGAAGAAACATCTCTCGCTAATTCTTTCGGGTCGTCAAGTTCGCCTTGTTGCATATTCAACCACATTTTCAAGGCATTTTTCTGTATGTGAATGTCTAC
>CAJXMH010000003.1 GCA_913056345.1 uncultured Flavobacteriales bacterium
CAACTGGCTATAATATAGTCAATATAGAGGCTGCAGCAGAACATGATGTAGTGGTAACTAATGTGCCTGAATATGGGACGACTGCTGTGGCCCAACATAGTTTTGCGCTCCTCTTAGAGATGTGTAATCATATAGCTGAACATAATAATGCAGTTAAAGCGGGGCAGTGGGGTGAAGCACCTGACTTTTGCTTTTGGAATTCGCCTGTGACAGAATTAGCAGGCAAGAAGATGGGGATTGTAGGTTATGGTAATATTGGACAGCGCAGCGGTGAGTTGGCGAGTGATACCGCTTCAAAGGAGATCTAATAACTGATGGGTACAGTATATATGGTGGCGAAAACCGGGGTGTTGGAATGAAAGCGCAATCTCTTGTCGAGGCGAGTCCTGCTCGAGTCGTTGCGGATGCAGATGTTCTTGCTGCTGCCCTCCTTGTTGGGGGCACACCAAGAGATGCACTTGACATGCTCAGAGCTCACTCGTGGACAACACTTGTTGTGAGCAATCCATTGCTAGACGACGTGGAAGCTATTGTTGCATCGCTTGCCACGTCCAAGCTTGCATCTGACTGGCGAGCAAAATTAGCTGAATGGGCTGACATCGTGGACCATCCAGATGCGGATCATCCTGCACTGGCATCTGCATATCATGGTGGCGCAATGCAACTACTCAGCCTTGACCCCTCATTAACAGGGGTGCAAACTGGAGTCGGCCTCCAGGATCGGCTGCCAGTGAGCATCCGTGAGCCAGCAGCATTTTGTGCTGTATTTTCCCCCGAGCGACTCTATCCCGTGGTCGTTGGAGGATCCTATCCAGGCCCTGACCGGGATGCTCGCTGGTGATTTCCATCCAGACAACAAGCAATCTTTCACAGTATGGGTTCACTCTTGCAAAGAGGAAGGCTACAAAAGTTTAGATTACAGCAAGTTAGTGGCCGTCTTAATTGAAGCTGTCAAAGAGCAGCAAGCGATCATTGAAACGCAAAACCGCCGCCTGAGCGGAGTCGAAGGCAAGGTTTCAGACTTAGAAACTAAATTAGAGCAAACACAAACGAAGAACGAAGCCCAATACCAAAAAATCAAAGAAATTGAAAGTAGGCTGAGCGGAGTCGAAGCCCAAAATCAACGACTCAACCAACTAGAACGTTGGATGGAAAGCCTGAACCCAACAAAACAAGCAAATGCTGATGAGTAAAAGTGGGTCAACATATAGAAACTTTTTAAGAGCATTGAAGCAATACGCTTCTCGCCCAGAGCGAAGTCGAGGGGTCAGCTTCTTGCCTCGAGCGCAGTCGAGAGGTCAGCTTCTCGCCCAGAGCGAAGTCGAGGGGTCAGCTTCTTGCCTCGAGCGCAGTCGAGAGGTCAGCTTCTTGCCCAGAGCGAAGTCGAAGGGTCAGCTCTTCGCTTTAAGCTCTAGGCTTTTCGCTGTAAGTCTTTTACTCTTAGCTTTTTGCTTTCAGCTAAATGCCCAAACCCAAAAAGGAGCAGACATTGATGGAGAAGCAGCGGGAGATGAATCAGGATATGCAGTCAGTATGCCTGATGCAAATACCCTTGCTATTGGGGCTTATTTAAATGACGGAAATGGAAGCGATGCGGGCCATGTACGGGTTTACACTTGGAATGGAAGTGCATGGATACAAAAAGGGGCGGACATAGACGGTGAAACTTCTGGTGATTTTTCAGGTTATTCTATCAGCATGCCAGATGCCAACACCCTTGCCATTGGGGCTCCTAACAATGACGGAAATGGAACTGATGCAGGCCATGTAAGGGTATACAGCTGGAATGGTAGTGCATGGGTACAAAAAGGGGCATACATAGACGGAGAAGCGGCTAATGATCAATCAGGTTGGTCAGTCAGCATGCCCGATGCCAACACCCTTGCCATTGGGGCTCATTACAATGGCGGAAATGGAAACGTTGCTGGCCATGTGCGGGTATACAGCTGGAATGGAAGTGCATGGGTACAAAAAGGAGCAGACATAGACGGAGAAGCGTTAGGTGATCAATCAGGCTATTCCGTCAGCATGCCGGATGCAAATACCCTTGCTGTAGGTGCAAGATACAACGACGAAAATGGAAGCGACGCCGGGCATGTACGCATATACAGTTGGAATGGAAGTGCATGGGTACAAAAAGGGACAGACATCGACGGAGAGGCTGCTGATGATTGGTCAGGCAGGTCAGTCAGCATGCCAGATGCCAATACCCTTGCCATTGGGGCTATTAGAAATGACGGAAATGGAGGCAATGCTGGCCATGTACGGGTGTACACTTGGAACGGTAGTGCCTGGGTACAAAAAGGAGTAGACATAGACGGAGAAGCGGCAGGTGATAATTCAGGCCAATCTGTCTGCATGCCTGATGCAAACACCCTTGCCATTGGGGCTATTAGAAATGATGGTAATGGAAGCGATGCCGGTCATGTGCGGATATACAGTTGGAATGGAAGTGCATGGACGCAAATAGGGGCTGACATAGACGGAGAAGCGGCTGGTGATCAATCAGGCCAATCAGTTAGCATGCCCGATGCCAATACTGTGGCTATTGGGGCTTGGTTAAATGACGGAAATGGAAGCGATGCAGGACATGTTAGAGTCTACACCCTAAGTTCATGTAGTCAAACCAATGCTACTCTTTCGGTTACGGCCTGCAACAGCTATACTGCTCCTAGTGGAGCTACTTTTTCAACTAGTGGAACTTTTCAAGATACGATACCCAATGTAGCCGGTTGTGACTCGGTCATTACCATTAACCTTGACCTTAATCCTGCAGCTACTGTCACCTGGACAGGAGCGGTAGATTCTTTGTGGCATTCTCCCTGTAATTGGGATAATTTTCAAGTGCCTTTATGTTGTCAAACTGCATACATCCCAAACACGGCCACCAAACCATACATTAACGACACCGCCTTAGCAGCAACACTTATAGTTGAAACAGACAATGGCGCACGAACCTTTGTTAACCCAAGCGGCAAATTATTCATCAATGATTGCACTCACGAAGCAACAGTTGATACCGGTAATTATGTCATTGGCGGTGCGGGTCCTGCCTGCGGTATTGTCTTTTATGATAAGGGTTCCTATTCAAATGGCTGGCGTTATTTAGAAGCCATGCCTTTTGACCAGAATGGAGGCGCAGGAATTGCATGGGGTTCGGCAGTTGCCACTGCTGCAATCGGCACAGGAATAGGCGATGGACTAGGAAATACAACAAGCATTACCACTGCCTATGGGGCAGGCAGTTATGCGGCACAAGTCGCCAATGATTTAAGCTATAACGGCTTTTCTGATTGGTTTCTGCCTAGTGAAGATGAGTTAGGCCTTATGTTCACTAACTTACACCAAAATGGATTGGGAAATTTTGCCGACGATGAATATTGGTCGTCTACCGAGTTTAGCACAACCGATGCTAGATTTCAAAACTTTTTAATTGGGTTTAAAAGTAACCTTAGTAAAGGAACTCCATATTTAGTCAGAGCCATAAGAAGATTTTAATGAGAAATAGTACATACATATCACCCCTGTATACTTTAAGCTTAAAGCTTTTTCACACTGAACGCAGTCGAAGTGTTAGCTTTAAGCTAGTAACTTTTAGCTTTCTGCTATTTGCTTTCAGCTCCTCGCTTTCCGCCCAAGTGCAGCTAGACCGCCAAGTAATCGGAACTTCCGGCAATGAAAGCAGTGGCAGCAGCATCAATGTCGTTTCTACCGTAGGTGAAGTAGCCGTAACTACCCAAGCCAATAACAGTCTTTTGTTAACCGAAGGTTTTCAACAGCCGCTACAAATTCAAGGCTTGATCTCGTTTACCTTAGAGTTTCAAAATGCCTCTTGTGTTGGCCGTGAAAATGGTTTTGCTGAGGTAACTAACCTAGCCGGTTGTGCTGCTCCCTATCAAATTTTATGGAGTAACGGCCAAAGCGGAGCTACGGCCACTAATCTAGCCCCCGGCAATTACACTGTGCAGGTAGTTAACAATGATGGTTGCGAGAGCCGTTTGGCCTCATTTACCATTGAAACCTTTTCAGAATCAGCTTGTATCTTGAAGTTTTATTCCGGTATTACCCCGAATGAAGATGGGGTTAATGATGAATGGGTCATCGACAACATAGAAGCCTTTCCAGATAATGAAGTCAACATTTTTGATCGAAATGGGAATAAAGTATATGAAGCAACTAATTACGATAATGTTAGCCGTGTTTGGGCAGGTGATAACTTAAGTGGAGGAGCATTGCCCTCTGACACCTATTTTTATATTTTCACCGCTGACGGAATAACGGAAAAGGGATGGATAGAGTTAACGCGATAAAATGAAGTTGAAGAGTTGAAAAGTAGAAGAGAAAAAAAGTGGAAAAGAATTGTAGTAAAATGAAGTTTGAGGACTTAAAAGTATGGCAAAAAGCACAGCAAGCATTTCTTGCTATGAATGATGCTTTGAAAGAGAGCAAAATGTTCTTTTTCAAGGATCAGATGTTGCGTGCTTCGCTATCTATTTCAAACAACATTGCAGAAGGCTTTGAACACAAATCAAATAAAGAATACCTCTACTTCTTATACGTTGCCAAGGGCTCCTGTGGTGAGGTAAGATCAATGCTTCATTTAGGAAAACAAATGAAACTTTATTCAAAGGAATTCGCTGAGAAGATGCATGCTGAATGCTTGGAAGTTTCTTACATGCTGAATGGATTAATAAAATCAATTGGAAAAGCTAAAAGTCAAGAGTTATGAATAGTTTACGCTTAAATTTCTGTCCTTTCCGTTTCGAAAAGAAAAACTCTTTTCTTCTTTGCATCTTTTCTTCTTTGCGTCTTTTTTTCTTTTCCGCTTTCAGCTTTTTACTTTTCACTTTTTCACTTTTCTACTCTTCAACTTCCTTCGCTCAACAAGACCCTCAATTCAACCAATACTTTTTCAATCCTTTGGGAATAAATCCCGCCTATGCAGGAAGTCGCGGTATGCTAAGTACCGTGGCAGTTCACCGTAGCCAATGGGTTGGCTTTGACGGTGCTCCAACCTCTCAAGCTTTTGCCATTCACAGTCCTACAAAAAACAAAAAAATGGGATTGGGTCTCCAATTTATGAACGACCGTATTGGACCCAAAACTACTACCGCTGTTTCAGGAGTGTATGCCTATAAATTGAGAATTGGTAGAGGACGCTTGGGCTTAGGGATCAGAGCAAGTTTATACAATTACAACTTTGACTGGAACAAGATCGAATACCGCGATAATACCACTTTTGGAAGCATTCAAAGAGGTACGGAAAGCTTTTTAACTCCTTCTTTTGATTTTGGAGCATACTACAGCGATAAGCGTAACTACATTGGAGTTGAATTTACACACTTGAACGAGGGAAGATTGGGAATTCAAGCCGATAACGTAAACATTGAGAGCACAGCACGTCAAGTGGCCCAAGCAATCATAACCGCAGGTAGGGCTTTTCGGATCAACCGCTTCGTGGTCTTAAAGCCTTCGATCCTGATTAAAACAGCTAATAACCGTCCTGCTTTTGTGGATGTGAATGCCTCGGTTTTATTGAAAGAAAAACTATGGTTAGGCATGTCATACCGAAGAGGTTATGGTGCAGTGGCTATTTTGGAATACAACATCAATAAAGCCTTGCGAATAGGTTACTCTTATGACATTGCAGTTACTGACCTGAGTCGTCAAAATGGAGGCTCCCATGAAATATTCTTGGGTTATGACTTTAATATTTTACGTTCACGAATCGTTTCACCTCGTTACTTTTAAATGGAAATCACCAATCACACTAAATATTATTGTCTGCTCATTGCTTTGTTGATCGGTTTGCTTGGTAGTTCTGACCTTCAGGCACAAAAACGAGAAATGCGAAAAGCAATGGAGCATTACCAATTTCAAGAATATAGCCGGGCCATACCATGGTTTAAGAAGGCCATTGAGAAGAATAAAGAACTCTATACAGCAGAGAAGTTGCTGGCAGCATCCTATCGTAAAACAAGGCAGTTTGAAATGGCTGAGCTGCATTACCTTTTAGTTGTAAATTCTGATTCTGTTGAAGCGGAAGATCACCTCTACTTCGGCCAAGTTTTAAAAGCTAATGGGAAGTTAGCCGCCGCTAAAGAGCAGTTTTCAAAGTTCTCTGCTCTTGCTAAAAATAGTTTCCTCGGAAACATTATGATCCAATCCATTGATGAAATTAAAAGCTGGGAGCAGCTACCGAAGGAATTTGATACAGAGGAAGGTGGATCACTTAATTCATCAGAGTCGGAGTTTAGTTTTCTTATTTGGAGAGATAAAATATACCTTGCCTCTGACCGGGGTGAAAGCTACTATTCCACCCAAAAATCTTCTTGGACTGGAGGAGCTTTTTTATCAGTTTATGAAACGGATACTGCTTTTTTGAATGATCCTGAAGAGCATAAGTTTAGGGTAACAAAGGGTTTGATCAATTCGCAGTACCACGATGGTCCTTTAAGTATCAGCCCTACAGAAGATCAACTTATGATTAGCCGGATCGGCAACGAAATGCGTGGCAATGATTTCGTTAATCAAATGAAACTCTATGAAGGTAAGTTAGAAAATGGAAAGTGGAAAGAATTTGAACCCTTTCCATATAACAGTGACGACTATTCAGTAGGACATGCAGTTTATGCAGACAGCGGCAATACCCTTTATTTTGCTTCTAATATGCCGGGAGGCTTTGGTGAAATGGACCTTTACTTTTCCAAGAGAGAGGGGAGTAGCTGGTCAAAACCGAAAAATTTAGGCCCTGCTATTAATACACCCCAAAACGAGGTTTTCCCTTACGTAAAAGACAGTGTGCTTTACTATTCATCTAACGGATTTGTGGGATACGGTGGTTTAGATATTTTCTCTGCTAAAAAGCAAGGCAACGGTTGGCAGGCACCCGAAAACTTGAAAAGCCCAATTAACTCAAACCGTGATGATTTTAGCATCTACTTTGTTACTGATACCACAGGTTACTATGCTTCGAATCGCGATGGAGGAAAAGGCAAAGACGACCTTTATAGCTTTGTAAAAACAGCGCCTCAAATAGCGGTTGAGATAGATGCAATTTTGGAGTTAGCCGGCTTACCGGTAGATGGAGCAAAAGTGAGATTAGTGAATGATCAGGACTCAACAGTTCAGCTTGCTTACACGGATAAGGAGGGGAAGGTCAGCTTCAAGAACTTACCCTATCAAAATGATTACTTGATCATTATTGACGCAGAAGATGACGAAGAGCTCGCCTCAGCCCGTCTTTTTCAGTTAGATGAAGAAGGGAATAAGCTAAGGCTATTGGCAGAGCAAGATCAAGGTGTTTACCCTTTCCGAGCTTTACCCCTTGACGAGATCAGGCTAGCCATGGAGGATGAGGTAGACCCAGGAACTTTAACGGAGTTTGTTTTTCTTGGTCAGGTTTTCGAAGAGCTACCAGGCGATTTGAAACAACAAATGAAAGTCTATTTGCTAAATGAAGCTGGTGAGATTGTAGATTCGATCATGACTGATGAAAACGGGAAGTTTCAATTTGAACAGCTAAATAGTGAAGAAAACTATTTGGTTCGCTTAGCTGAGTCTGACCCTTCGCTCGAAATAGCTTTTGTAAATAAGGCGGGTAAAATTTACAATTTAGGCAGAAGGGATCGACTTGGTTTATACCAGATCGAGCAGCAAATCGACGCTTCTGAAGACCCCGTTTATGCCAAAAATCAGGGCTACACTACACTACTTGCTCGCTTAGAGCATAATGGTGCTCCACTCACCTTTACCAAGGTTAGAATATACGATGCACAAAATCGACTTGTTGCAACAGTTATTTCCAATGAAGCAGGGGAGTTTCAATACAATATGCTACAGTTTGATGCAGTTTATTTTGTAGAACTAGTGGGGGTAGATGATCAGACCAAACTAGAAAGTAGAGCAGTAGTTATAGATGAAAAAGGCAAAGAACTTTATTTGATCGAGCAGTTAAAATCAGGAAAGTTCAAATTCAATTCTCTGCCCTTCGATGAGTACGATGATTTCCAAAACCTAACTGAGAGTCAAGTTCCAAATATTGTTCGGATTATTGGTCAGATCTACGACAAATTGCCAGGTGACATTAATGAAGCGACCAAGATTTACATCAAAAATGAAGCGGGAGATATCATTGATTCTGTTTTAACAGATAGCAGAGGTCGATTTGTTTTTGAGAAGTTAGAGTCTGATGAACAGTATGCTTTTTCACTTGCAAGTTCAGATTCAGTAAACCTTGCTTTTCTAGATGAGGATAACATCATAATCGACAAGGCAATTTTTAACGAAGATGGGGATTTTACCTATGAAAAATTGACCTACCAAATTGCTCAGTTTGAGAATTTAGATGCCGAGGAGGTGGCTTTAATCGACGAGTACGATCAAATAATCCAAGGACAAGTCTATCAGAAATTACCGGGTGATTTTGGCGATAGTTTAGTGGTTTACGTGTATGATGATGAGGGGAATTTGTTAGGCACTACTTTTACTGATTTGGACGGTAAGTTCAAATTTGAAAATTTAAAAGCTGATCAGAACTATTTCTTTAAAATTGGCTCAGAAGCTGATAATTACCAGCTGCTAACATTTGATGAAGAGGCAGCCATCATTAACAAAATGATCAAAAACGAGAAGGGAGAGTTCACTTACGCCAAACTGAATTTGCAAGACCATCAGATCTTATTAGCAGATGCAAAAGACCAGCAGGTGATGTTCTACGATGATGACCGCATTGATCTAACTGAATATACGGTTAACTATAGATTTGATAAGAGCTCACTTGAGCAAAGTGAGCGCGAAAAACTTCACAGCTTAATTAAAAAATTAAAAGGGAAGACTGTAAAGATCGAGATCATTTCACATACAGACACCCGCGGCTCAAAGGAATACAACAGAAAGCTATCTAAAGCAAGAACGAAGGAGGTGATGAACTTCCTCAAACAGAACGGCTTGGCCGAAACTTCTTTTGTAGCCAATTATTATGGAGAGTTAAGGCCCATAATTGACTGTGAAAAGTATGCCTGCGACAACGACGACCACCGCTTGAATCGAAGAACGGAGTTTAAATTTTTAGATCCTGAACTAGATCCTGAAAAATGATAAATTTAAAGTCCTCTTTACTCATTATTCTCATGCTTGAAAATTTTTTCGATTATTGGTGGCTTAACTTGATCATGCTGCTAGCAGCGATAGTTGTTTTTTATGTGATTTACAGAAGGCGATTGAAGCGGATTCAAGAACAGAAGGATTTATTAGAGGCCCAGGTAAAGCAACGTACCATTGAAATCATCAAGCAAAAAGAACAGGTAGAAAAGCAAAAACGAATGCTTGAGGATGAAAAGGAGAAAACGGAGAAACTTCTTTTGAACATACTGCCGCGAGAAATGGCAGATGAACTTAAAAATCAAGGAAAAGCCAAGGCAAGGAATTACCGTAAAGTAACGGTGATGTTTACCGACTTTCAGGGCTTTACCAAACTAGCTGAGAATTACAAACCTGAAGACCTGGTGGCAGAGCTAGATGGTTATTTTATCAAGTTTGATGAAATTGTAAACAAATACAATGTCGAAAAGATCAAAACCATTGGAGATGCCTACATGGCAGCAGGTGGTGTGCCAATTAGGAATAAGAGCAATGCCATAGATACCACCTTAGCCGCTTTAGAAATTCAGCGTGCGATGGAAGAGATCACTAAACTTAAAAAAGAAAGAGACCAGCCTGCATGGCAGCTAAGAATAGGCTTGCACACCGGTGACCTTATTGCCGGAGTAGTGGGAATTAAGAGGTTTGCCTATGATATATGGGGTGATACCGTTAACGTTGCCGCTCACATGGAATCCAGCGGCGATGTAGGTAAAGTGAACATATCTGAATCAACCTATGAGGCAATAGCAGAATTTTTTGTTACGGAATACAGAGGCAAGGTAAACGCCAAACACAAAGGCATGATCGATATGTATTTTGTCCACGGCATAAAACCAGAACTTTCTGAAAATGAAGACGGCATTACGCCAAATGAAGCCTTTTGGCATTATGTAAACCTTAAGCTTTATAGCAACATAAATTACCGCAATGCTGAAAAGTACATTGTAAAGCGATTGAGTGGCGATTTGCCTGATGGATTGCACTACCATGGTATTCACCATACACTTGATGTTTGCAATGCCGTTGAGCGTTTGGCATTGTGGGAAGGGGTTAAAGGTGAAGAGCTTTATTTATTGAAAACAGCAGCGCTTTTTCACGATGCAGGATTTATTCATGCATACGAAAGTAACGAACCAATAGGAGCTGAATTGGCTAAGGAAATGCTCCCGAGTTTTGGTTATACTAAAGAACAGATTGCACAAGTAATTGAGTTGATAGAATCCACTAAAATTCCTCAAACGCCAAAAAATCACTTAGAGGAAATTATGTGTGATTCTGACCTAGACTATTTAGGAAGAGATGATTTTTACCCAATTGCAGAAACCTTAAGGCAAGAGTTGATCAAGTTTGATAAAATTGGAAAAGCTGAAAAAGACTGGATAGAGCTAAACATCAAGTTCTTATCGCACCATGCTTATTTTACAGAGTCGGCGCAAATGAGAAGGGGACCTGAAAAGCGAAAGCGGATAGTTGAATTGAAAGAAAAACTAAAAAGCATCGAGTCATCTGTTAACTGATTTATTTATAAACTACTAAAAGACTTAGATAATTTAAATTAGAGTATTATATTTGACTTTTTGCTGAAGGCCTTTAGTTGACTTAGCAAAAGACAGATTGAAAGATTTGTAAATTGAATAAAATGAAAATTAGCCACCTATTCAGCCTGTTAATAATCTGCCTCACAGCTTTTACAGCAAATGCTGGACAAATTGTGTTAGAAGGCAATTACATGGGAAAGAACGTTTTTGTTAAAAATCCATTTGGAGGTGCAGGGGTTGGTTTCTGTGTTTTTGAAGTAACTGTAAACGGTAAGCTAGATCCTGCTGAAGTAAACCAAAGTGCTTTTGAGGTTGATTTTTCTACCCATAACCTTAAATTGGGTGATCCTGTTGTAATAAACATAAAGCACAAAGATGATTGTGCACCTGAAGTACTTAATCCAGAAGTGCTTAAACCAAAAAGTACGTTTAACGCCAAAAGTATTTCCTTCACCGATGATGGAATACTTGAGTGGACCACAGATAATGAAAATGGCCAACTAGATTATATTGTTGAGCAGTTCAGATGGAACAAGTGGGTAAAACTTGGAGAAGTTAAAGGCGAAGGAACCCCTGGTGTGCATAACTATTCTTTTAAGATAACCCCGCATAGCGGCGAAAATAAAGTACGGGTTAAACAAACCGATTTTACCGGAAGACCACGCTATTCCAAGTCTGCAACTTACAACGCAACAGTTCCTGCTGTAACATTAGACGATGATAAGTTTAGGGGTCAAATTGAATTTAAAGGAGGTGAAACCCTTTATGAATTGTATGATCGTTATGGAACCATTGTCAAAAAGGGATTTGGAAGCACGGTAAATGTAGAAAATCTTGAGAAAGGACTCTACTACGTTAGTTTTGATAATACTACCAAAGATATTTCAATCAAGTAAAATTGAATTAAACGAAATTTAAAACCTTGACTCAAATTGAGCTCAAGGTTTTTTTATGCAACATTATTATGATCAAAAAAATAGAACACCTGGGCATAGCTGTAAAGAATATTGAAGCATCCACTAAAATGTATGAAACCTTGCTCGGTAAGCCTGCATATAAAAGTGAAAAGGTAGAAAGTGAAGGAGTGAATACCCTTTTTTTTGAGCTTGGGGAAAGTAAAATTGAACTTTTAGAAGCCACCAACACCGATAGTCCTATTGCTAAGTTTATTGAGAAAAAAGGCGAAGGTATTCACCATATTGCCTATGATGTAGACAATATTGAAGCCGAGATCAAACGCTTACAAGAAGAAGGTTTTGAGCTTATTCATCAAAAACCAAAAGATGGTGCTGACCAAAAGAAAATTGCCTTTTTACATCCCAAGTCTACCGGTGGAGTTTTGGTTGAGCTCTGTCAAGATCGCTAGCTTAGTTAGACCAAATGCCTTCTAAAGTTAGGCCTTCGTTTAAGTGAAAGGTCTTTAAACCAATACTACTTGCACCTGCAAGATGCTCTGCAGTATCATCTATGAACAAAGTTTCAGAGACTTGTAGTCCTTGTTCTTTCACCACAGTTTCAAAAATTTCAGGATCAGGCTTACGTTGCTTCATTTCGTGGGAAAGGTATACCTTATGGAAATAAGGGTCTAGGTTTTCGAGTTTGCGCTCTTGTTTAAGCTTATCAAAAATAAAATCTATGTGAAGTTGATTGGTGTTGCTAAGGCAATAGGTGCGGTATTTGCCTTTTGCTTCTAGCAGGATTTTAAACCTTTCTTCCGGTATATCCATAAGCATGGCGTTCCAAGCAGACTTGATTTGATCTGCTTTCACTCCATCGCCAATCTCACTTTGCAGGCGTTCAATAAAGTTATCTGTGCTGATTCTTCCTGTTTCATAAGCCTCAAAAAATTCTTCACCATTAAGTTTCTCCATTATGTTCGTGTAGTTGGACCCACATAATTTTTCAAAAGCTCTTGGGGTAGCTTGTTTGTCAAGATCAATAATCACCATTCCTAGGTCGAAAATGATAGTATTAATGCCTGAAAGCGCTAATTTTTTCATCTTTCAAAAGTCTGAAAAGCGCGCTAAAGTTAATTGCTTAAAGCCTCTTTTCTTGGAAACATTTTGGTAAACAAGTAGCCACTGATCATAGCAAGGGCAAAAGATGGAGCCAGTACGTCTAGCTTTTCAAAATAGGGACCTATATTTTCAAAACTTTGGATTACAAACTTAAAAAGCGGAACAGATAAGAAGCCTGTAACCATAGAAGCGATAGCTCCTTTTTCTGAATAGGGCTTCCAAAATAAGGCCAATATTACAACCGGACAAAAAGTGGCTGCAATGCCTGACCAACCAAACATCACAAACCAAAACACCGTTCTGCTAGGAGTGGTTACAGCAACGATCATTGCAATAGCCAAGGCAAAAAGCGCCATAGCAAGTGTGACTAACCTTGAAATTCGACTCATCTTCCCTTCATCAAGATCAGGCCTGAAAATTTGCTGGTAAAAATCGCGGACAACCGCAGAAGAGGCTAGAACTAAAAGAGAGTCGATGGTAGACATAATCGCTGATAAAATAATAGCGATGTAGATTGCAATTATTGTAAGTGGAAACACCGCTTCGATCAAAGTAATCAAAGAATCTTCTCCTTGATTGCCTAGAATAGCCTCAGGATCTTGTCCCGCCTCAGTAAATAAGTAACGCGCCAGAAGGCCAATACTAACTGCTGCTGCATCAGTTAAAAGGGTGAAAACAATAGCTACCCACCTGCCTTTATTGATCTCTTCTATGTTCTTGATCGACATAAACCGAACATAGATTTGAGGAGAGCCAAGAAAACCCAAACCGATCATGGCAAAACCCAACATGGTGGCTATTTTCATCCAAGGATCATCCCCTCCGCCAAATACTGCGGTAAGGCCGGGGTCTATTTCATTTAAAGTGCTAAAGATCTCGCCTCCATTATCAATAGACCAATAGGCAACTATTGGGAGTGCGATCAATCCAAAAAACATCAATAAGCCTTGGAAAAAATCCGACCAAACAACCGCTACAAACCCTCCTGTGAAGATGTAGGCCAATACAATTAGAAATCCTGCAACAGCACCCGCAAAGTAGTTGATACCCAAAAAAGATTCAAATGCCTTGCCTGTTACATCAATCTGAGCGCTAACGTAGATGATTACAAAAACCGAGAGGGCAGTAGCTGCCACTACTCTTAGCGTATGCCCTGTTGCTTTAAAATGGCTCTCAAAAAAGTCAGGTATGGTAATGGAGTCGTATTTGTCACTGAGGTTCTTAAACCGCTTAGCCATAAAGAACCAAGACACGCCAACACCGAGTAGTTCTCCAATTACCACCCAGTAAGCGGAAACTCCTGCTATAGCTCCCATCCCGGTAAGACCAAGTAATAACCAACCAGATTCGCCAGTTGCTCTAGCGGAAAAGGCAACTGCCCAATAACCTAACTTTTTGCCTCCCACGTAGAAGTCGCTCAAGCCTTTGATTCGCCTCGAAGCGACCACACCGATAAGAAACAATATGGCAAAATAGATACCGAGTACAACTAGTTTGGTTAGCATAAAAGAGCTTTTTTGGTTTAGTCTCCCGTTAGCATTGATTCGTTTTCAGCGACAAATTTTTCCATGGTTTTAAAAAAGTCGATGATCTCTTGATCGGAATTGTCTGCATTAATGGTCACAAATCTTACAAATGTGTCAGCTTGAAATGTTCCATATCCAACCATAAGTGCTGCTTTTTCATAAAGTGCCGTGCAGAGCTTTTCTGGTGCGATGTTTTTGTAATTGAAACAAACGGAGATGGAGTCACCATAGCTATAAAGCTTGTAATCTTCATGTTCGCTAATGTATTTTCGAGCAACTTCTGCTAAATGGAATTGGTGATCAACTAAATTTTCTAGCCCTTTAGTTCCAATTGATTTCCAAAGAGTCCAAAATTTAAGCGCATCATTTCTTCTACCACATTGTAATGATGTTTTACCTAAGTTGTAGTCGTCCCCGTCTGTTTGGTATAAATACCTGGCATCAGATGAGAAGGAGTCACTTAAGTGTCGTTTGTCTTTAGCTAAAATGATCGAGCACGTTAAGGGGGTGCCCAACATTTTATGGGCATTTACGCTAAAAGAATCAGCAAGTTCAGCTCCTTTTACCAAGTGCTTGTACTTTTCTGAAAAGATCACAGCTCCGCAGTAAGCCCCGTCAACATGCAGCCAAAGTTTGTGCTTTTTAGCGATAGCAGCAGCCTCATCAATTGGGTCAAAGGCGCCCATCACGGTGGTTCCAGCAGTAACATTTATAAAGAAAGGCACAAAGCCTTCAGCCTGATCTTTGACGATCTGCTGATCTAGCGCATCCATTAGCATAACACCTTTTTCATCGGTGGGTATAAACCTAACCTGCTCTCTTCCTACCCCCATTAAAGCTGCATTTTTGGCAATGGAGTAGTGGCAGGCTGCAGAGGTATACAAGGTCATTTTTTCAGTTACTCCAGTATACCTGATTTCCTTCTTAAATGCGTCTCTGGCCATAACCATTGCCATGAAATTACTCATAGAGCCACCAGGGGCGATTGTGCCATCAGACTCTTCTGAATAGCCAACTAAATGAGCTATTTGCTTAAGGATTTCTTTTTCAACCCCAACCATGGGGCCTGCTACTTTATAGGTGTACATGCTATTGTTGAGCATAACAGCCATTAAATCACCTAAGACAGCTTTACTTTTTCTTCCACCAAATAGCTGGTTAAAAAATTGTCTTGTTGCCGTTCTAGGTGTCTTCATCACTAAGTCGTGCAGACTTTCATATAGTGAATCATCTGACATTCCTTCTTCATGCAGACTAAGGTCCACCGCCTCAAACAGTCTGTTTGCTTCAATCGGTTCTACTACAGGTTCTTTATTTTCTGCTTCTAGTAAAGCTTCAGATAGCTCTTTAAACTTTATCAGGTCCTCTTTGATCATTTTGGGGTATAAATAAGGCTCAAAACATAATTTTCGAGCCTTTAGTTGAAATTGTTAAATTTGTATTTAAGTGCAAAATAAGCAAAAAACTTAGCGAAATTGATTCAAAATTGGGCAAAATCAGCTCTTTTTTGTCAGTTTAAACAAATTTAAATGGACAGTCACACAACCAAAATTACTTCGATCCAACAACTTGTTGAAGAGCTGAAAAACGTTAAAACCGAAAGAGAATATAAGAAATTGGTAAAACGGCTTGAAATCCCCTTATCCGACTACGAACCCTACGCTCACTTTAGTCAGGAGAAATACACCAGAAACTGTATTGCAAGAACCGATGATTTTGAGTTGATCCTCCTTTGTTGGGAGGAAGGTCAAGTGACCCCGGTGCATTGCCATAACAATCAGGAGTGCTGGGTTTACGTTGTAAAGGGAGAGTTTGACGAACAACGCTTTGTAGAAAGTGAAGACCAAGGTGAGGTGATTGAAGTTGAGGAAGAGTTGCAATTAGAAGAGGATGGAATTTCTTACATGAACGATGATATGGGATACCACAGTTTAGAAAACATTAACGATGGACGTTCCATGAGTTTGCATTTATACATGAACCCCATTGATGAGTGCAACATTTTTAACGAAACAACCGAGGAGTTTGAGAAGAAAGTAATGGTTTATCACTCCTATGAAGGAAAGCTATTACAAAATGCTTAATCCTTTTTGGCTACAATATCATCAATGATCATTTCAGCATGAACCCTTGAGTTCTCAATAAACCATTTATGGGTTTCCATGCCTCCACAAATAACCCCGGCTAAGTAGATGCCCTTTTTATTTGATTCCATGCTTTCGTGATTATACTGCGGAATCTTTTTATCATCAGACGATAGTTCTATCCCCATGCTTTTTAGGAATTCAAGATTTGGCTGGTAACCGGTAAGGGCTAAGACAAAATCATTTGGGATCACTTTTTCTCCTTCAGGACCTTTCACAATTACCTCGTCTTGCTTTATTTCAATTAATTCTGAGTTGAAATAGGCGCGTATACTGCCTTCTTCAATACGATTGATGATGTCCGGTCTAACCCAGTATTTTACTCTTTCTCCTATTTGCTCTCCTCTAATTACCATGCTTACCGCTCCACCTTTTCGGTAGATTTCTAAAGCAGCATCCACAGCGGAGTTACTCGCACCTACCACAACAGTTTTTAGTCCTGCATAATAGTGTGGATCGTCGTAATAATGGGAAACCTTTTCCGATTCTTCACCAGGTATCCTGAGCTTGTTTGGAATATCGTAAAATCCTGTTGCCACGATCACATTAGAAGTGTGATAATGTCCTTTCTTGGTCATTATTTGATATATTCCGTCTTGTTCTTCCACCTCCTCTACCGCCTGAAATAAGTTCAAGCAAAGTTCATTTGAAGTAGCAATTCTGCGATAATATTCTAATGCTTCTTGTTTACTTGGTTTTGCATTTTTACTAATAAATGGGATGCCATCTATTTCTAACTTTTCTGAGGTGGAGAAGAAAGTCATATTGCTCGGGTAATGGTAAAGAGAATTAACCAAGGGGCCTTTTTCAAGGATCAAATAACGAAGCCCTCTTTTCTTTGCCTCTAGACCACAAGCTAAGCCTATTGGGCCACCACCAATTATTACAACATCGTAGAGATTCATGTCTGACAAACGTAAGTGCTTTGCACAATGTTTGCAAAGTGTACTTCTAAATCATCTTCAACGATAAAGTCCTTGACTTTGGAGGGCCCAGTTCTTCTTCGAAGTATTTACGAAGAAAGAAGCTGGGCTTACCTCGACTCGTAACTCGCTCGGCATAAACTTTCCCCCCCGAATGGCTGAAGCCCTTCAGTCGGCCGGGGAACCGGGGACTTTCTGATTGATGATAAGAGAAGATGAAAAAAAAGCCCCTGATATGGTTATTCAGGGGCTTTTTTTGATTTGTGGGCCCACCTGGGCTCGAACCAGGGACTTTCTGATTATGAGTCAGATACTCTAACCAACTGAGTTATAGGCCCGGCATTTTAAATGCGTAGGCAAGATTACGAAATTTCAAAAGATTGTAGCGTAGATCTTGGTCAAGAAATTCTCGCTTACTTTTAAGGCATGAAAACACCACCTTACCTTAAATTGGGCGATGAGGTTCGCATCATTAGTACTGCAAGAAAAATCTCTAAGAAGGAGCTGATGCCAGCTATTCAAAGATTGGAATCTTGGGGCCTAAATGTAACCTTTGGAGAAAACTTATTTGCAGAAGACCACCAGTTTGCCGGAACTAGAGCCCAAAGGTTAGCAGACTTACAAGCGGCAATTGATGATTCGGCAGTAAAGGCGATTCTTTGTGCTCGAGGAGGCTATGGTAGTGTGCAACTAATAGACGGGGTAGATTTTAAAAACTTTCAAGCGAATCCAAAATGGTTGATTGGCTACAGTGATGTAACGGTGCTGCACTGCCACATTAATCAAAACTTCAATATTGAAACTTTGCATGCAAATATGCCCATTAATTTTGCCCCTTTTAAAGATTCAGATTCTGCCGCAGAGAGTATTCGAAAAGCTTTGTTTGGTGAAGCGTTGATCTACGATTTTGAAGCTGAGGAGGAGTCGATTTTGAATTTTGACAACTCGCTTGAGGCCCCTGTATTTGGAGGTAACTTGTCTATTCTCTATAGCTTAAGTGGAAGTGAATCAGCTTTAAGGCAATCAGGACATTTTATTTTTATGGAGGACTTAGATGAATACCTCTACCACATCGACCGCATGATGATGAACCTTAAACGGGCAAGCTTATTTGAGGGCTGCAAGGGTATATTAGTTGGTGGAATGACCGATATGAATGACAATACCATACCTTACGGAAGAACGGCTAAAGAGATTATTCTTGAAAACACCGCAGAAATTGATATCCCCGTAATTTTTGGTTTACCTGCAGGTCATATCAAAAACAATATGGCTCTGATTTTAGGAAGAAAGATTTCTATAAATGGTGAAGGGAGAAGATTAAAATTGCACTTCCATGGCTGAGCATAATGAGGTTGGAATAGCAGGAGAAGCCATTGCCAAGGCACATTTACAAGAGCTAGGATACGAAATACTCGATCTAAACTGGCGCTATAAAAAAGCGGAAATCGATATTGTTGCTCAGAATAAGCAAATGCTGGTAATCGTAGAGGTTAAAACCCGAACTTCAAAAGAATTTGAACGACCGCAGGATGCTGTTACCCTTGCTAAGCAAAAGCACCTCATTCGCGCTGCTGACGCTTACATTCAAGAACGTGAAATTGATTTGGAGTGCCGTTTTGATATTGTTTCTGTTTTAATGCAAGGAGAAAAAACAGAGGTAGAGCACATTGAAGAAGCTTTTGTCCCCTTATTATAAGAATAACTGGCTAAGCCACTGCCAGCCAAAGCCAATTATAAACCCTAAGAATACTTGTAATAAAGTATGGGCATTTAAGTAAAGTCGTGAAGATCCGGTTAAGCCTGCTAGTAGAATGAAGATCAGCATAACGATCGACAGATCTAGACCAAAAAAGACCGATACCAAGCTAAGCATACCGATGATACCTCCTAAGCCAACCATATGCGCACTGATTTTTTGCTTTAAAATGGCCAAAACCAAAAGTGTAAGCACACTCAAGCATGCAGCTTGAAATACTTTCAGATAGAAGTCGGGTAGGCTGATCTCTTGAAGCAAGAAAAAGGTGAGCGTAAAGAAGATACAGCTGATCAAATAGGGCAAGACTCTTTCGTTGACATCCGGCATACTTAGGCTGCTGATCATCTTCTTTTTCTTTAGGTAAAGGTTGATCAGCAATGGAATTACGATCAGGTTTAGACTTATGATGGCGTAAACGTAATGTTGATATGTTTCATTGAGTTTGTAGTTTAGGTAAATGGGCAGTTCAAACAACAAATAAAGGCTCACTAAGGGAGCAAAAATGGGATGAAACAAATAAGAGTTTAGTCTTGCAGCAAGTTTCATTTACAGCTCTTTTCTCAGTCGAGCTACAGGGATGTTCAGTTGCTCTCTGTATTTGGCAATAGTTCTTCGAGCTATGTTATACTTTTTGTCTCGCAACATTTGAGATAGCTTTTCATCAGTAAGTGGTTTCTTTTTGTCTTCAGCATCAATGATGTCTTGTAAGATCCGTTTTACTTCACGTGTACTTACCTCTTCTCCGTCTTCTGTAGAAATAGATTCAGAAAAAAAGGATTTCAGTAAGAAAGTGCCATAAGGAGTTGAAACATATTTGCTGTTCACAACCCTTGATACTGTTGAAATATCCATTTGGATCTTCTCTGCTATATCTTTTAAGATCATAGGCTTTAACTTGGTTTCATCGCCCTCAAGAAAATAAGCTTTTTGATACTCGGCAATCGCACTCATGGTGTTCATTAAAGTATTTTGGCGTTGCCTAATGGCATCGATAAACCATTTTGCAGAATCTAGTTTCTGCTTTACAAAGTTCATGGCTTCTTTCTCAGCCTTATTGTGCTCTTTTGATTTTTTATAATGGTCGATCATTCCCTTGTATTCATTGCTAACCCTTAGTTGAGGTGCGTTTCTACCATTCAAGGTGATGTCAATTTCACCATCATTGATTTGCAGGGTAAAGTCAGGAACAACAACCTGTACTGTTTTACCACTTGTGTTCATGCTATTCCCAGGTTTTGGGTTTAGCTTTAAAATTTCTTCAACTGCTTCCTTTAGCTCATCGTCGGTTATTTCTAACTTCTTGATGATCTTACTGTAGTGTTTTTTGGTGAACTCCTCAAAAAAGTCGGCTAGGATGGTTTCAGCAAGTGCTTGTTCTCTTTTGTAAGGCTTCTTTTGTTTGAGTTGTATGAGTAAACACTCTTTAAGGTCTCTAGCACCAATACCTGGAGGGTCTAATTGTTGAATGATCTTAAGCACCTTTTCAATCTCATCTTCGGCAGCCATAATGTTTTGACGAAAAGCTAAGTCGTCTTCCACTGCACTTAGGTCCCTTCTTAAATATCCCGAATCATCTAAGCTGCCAATCAAATGTTGAGCTATGGCTTCTTGCTTTTCGTCCAGTTGTTGCAACCTGATTTGCTGTTGCACCCTTTCGTGAAAAGTGCTTCCTCCGCTGTAAGGAATGTCTTTATCCTCATCATCTTTCCCCTTGTTTGAGATCTGGTACTTGTAATCTGGGGTGTCATCGTCTAAATAATCTGAGAAGTCAAATTCTTCGATCTCGTCCCCGCCTTCGTCCTTTTCTTCATAATTATCATCAACTTCTTCTTGGTCTTCTCTTCCTTCATCTAAAGCCGGGTTGCTCTCCAGCTCTTCCTTAACTCTCTGTTCTAAGGCAACAGTTGGCAGCTGAAGCAGCTTCATAAGCTGAATTTGCTGGGGGGATAGTTTTTGTAATAGTTTCTGCTGTAGCGAATGTTTTAGCATAGTGAGTTAAAGTTAAGCAATCAGTGTAAAGCAAATCTGTTACCAAACTTTATCTTTTCAATAAATATTAAACATGATTTGAAACAGGCTTAAAATTCCGCACTTTTCGGTGTTCTTGGAAAAGGAATCACATCGCGGATGTTACCCATTCCGGTAACAAATAGCATTAAGCGTTCAAAACCCAAACCAAAGCCCGAGTGTGGGGCTGTGCCAAACTTTCTGAGATCCATATACCACCATAATTCTTCCTGTGGTACATTCATTTCCTGCATGCGTTGCTTCAATTTATCTAAGCGCTCTTCTCTTTGAGAACCGCCGACAATTTCACCAATACCGGGAAATAAAATATCCATGGCCCTTACGGTTTTGTCATCGTCGTTTTGCCGCATGTAAAAAGCTTTAATGTCCTTTGGATAATCGTAAAGGATAACGGGCTTTTTGAAGTGCTTTTCTACTAAATAGCGTTCATGTTCTGATTGGAGATCAGCTCCCCAACTCTCAATCAGGTAATTGAATTTTTTCTTTTTGTTGGGTTTTGAGTTACGTAAAATGTCAATGGCCTCTGAATAGGTGATTCGCTCAAAATCGTTTTCTAAAACGAACTTCAGTTTTTCGATCAGTGCCATGGGAGAGCGCTCTTCTTTCTTTTTGTTCTTTTCTGAATCGAGCAATCTTTTTTCCAAAAAGTCGAGATCGTCAGCGCAGTTTTCAAGCGCATAGCCGATCAAATACTTCAACATATCCTCCCCTAGATCCATGTTTTCATCAAGGTCAGCAAAAGCTACTTCAGGTTCAATCATCCAAAACTCCGCCAAGTGTCTGGTGGTGTTGGAATTTTCTGCTCTAAAAGTGGGTCCAAAAGTGTAGACTTTCCCTAAGGCCATGGCTGCGGTTTCAGCTTCTAACTGACCGGAAACGGTTAAGTTGGTTTCTTTTCCAAAAAAATCTTGTTTGTAGTCCACCTCGCCCTCTTCATCTTGAGGAACGTTTAGCAGGTCAAAGTTGGTGACTTTAAAAGTTTCTCCTGCACCTTCTGCATCTGAGCCGGTAATAATGGGGGTGTGAATGTTGCAAAAACCGCGGTCATTAAAGTATTTGTGTATCGCATAGATCATGGCATGCCGAATGCGGCTTATCGCTCCAAAAGTGTTGGTGCGAAAGCGCAGGTGCGCATTTTCTCGTAAAAACTCAAGCGAATGTTTTTTGGGTTGGATCGGATAGTCATCAGGGTGGGCAGTTCCTAAAAGTTCAACTTCTTCTGCATGAATCTCAAACTGCTGACCACTTCCCTGAGATTCTACTAATTTACCGCTTACTGCCAAACAGGCGCCACTGTTGATTTTTTCAAGCAGCTTTTCCTCAAAGTTGGCATTATCTACCACTACTTGAATGTTATTTAACGTGCTACCGTCATTCAAAGCAATAAAGGATACATTTTTACTGCCTCTTTTGGTTTTAACCCAGGCCTTTACTAATACTTGAGTATTTGCTTTCCCTTTTGCTAATAGTTGCTTGATTTCCGCTCTTTTCATCTTTGGCTTAGAATTAAAGCGCAAAAGTGAGATTTTTCCCCTGCTCCATCAACCATCCACCCTTAATTCAAACCAAGGAAACAAAAAATATAAAAAATGTTTCCAAAGGTGAAAATGTTTCTTACTTTTGCGCCCCCAAATAGGGCAATATGGAAGAGGAAAGGTTAGTAGAAAAGGCAGGAGAGCTTTTTATTCGTTACGGCATCAAGAGTATGACCATGGACGAAATCTCACGTCAAATGGGGATCTCAAAAAAAACCCTTTACCAGTATGTCAGCAATAAGAAGGAGCTTGTTAAAAAAGTTGTTGAGCAACAGGTAGCTCACGAGCAAGCTTGCATTTGTGATTTGTTTGAAGGGGACGGAAATGCCATTGATAACCTCATGCAGATTACCGACTTTGTAGGAAATCAGATGAAAGAACTACATCCATCTGTAATCTTCGATTTAAAGAAATATCATTTTGAGGCTTGGAAACGCTTAGAAAACCATAAAGAGGATTTCATCTACCGCACAGTAAAAGAAAACTTAGAAGAGGGGATTAAAGAGGGTTTATATCGCGAAAATCTCAATCCTGAAATTGTGAGCCGATTTTACCTTTCTATGACCAATATGATCATTGATCCCGATCAGGCTCTTGGTAATGAAATTCCAAGGGAAAGTTTACACAAAGAAATGATGCGGTACCACATTCGTGGAATAGCCAATAGCAAAGGCAGAGAGTATTTAAAACAAAAATTCAACCATATCCATGATTAATACAGTGAACAAAAGCCTAGTAATGGTCTTTTTTTTAAGCATTCTTGGGACCAATGCAAGGGCTGATACCTTGAAGTTAAGTCTGCAAGAAGCCATTGATTTTGCATTAGCCAATAGCTACCAAGCTCAATTGGCAGATAAGGATGTGCAAAAATCTAAACAAAAGGTAAAAGAAACCATATCTATGGGGCTTCCACAGGTAAATGCAGAGGCAAACTACATTAACAATCTCGAAATTCCTGCAACGGCAGTTCCGGCAGAGTTTTTTGGTGGTCAACCTGGAGAACTAGCAACTGTTCGTTTTGGTGCTGAACAACAAATGAGTGCAAACATTACTGCCAATCAATTGATTTTTGATGGTTCTTATTTTGTCGGCCTACAGGCTAGTCGCGTTTACCTTGAACTAGCTAAGAACGACCAAGAGAAAAGCGAAGCAGATCTAAGAAAGTTGGTCATGCAAGCTTACGGTAATGTGCTTGTTACTGAAAGAAATGAAAAGATATTAAGCGAGAATGTAGTCGTTCTAAGAAAGAATTTAAAAGAAACGACCGCCCTCTACGAGAATGGCTTTCTTGAAGAACAAGACAAAGATCAGATAGCCTTGCTTTTAGCAAATGCAGAAAATGCACAGGCAAGAGCGAAAAGACAAATTGCAATTGCCAAAAACCAACTAAAATTTACTTTAGGAATTGAAGTTGAGAACGGACTAGAGTTAAGTGAAAATTTAGAACAGATTACTACCCAAGTAAACAATCAAGACTACTTAGGTCAAGAATTTAATGTGATTAATCACATCGATTATAAAGTAATCAGCACACAGGAGCAAGCAACGGGATTGCTGATGAAGCAAGAAAAGTCAAACTACTTGCCCAAACTTTCCGCTTTTTATACTTACCAGCAAAATTCATTTGCCAATGAATTTAACTTTTTCAATAGCGATGGGCAATGGCTTTCAGGTCAATTTGTGGGTTTGAACTTGAGTGTGCCCATATTTAGCAGCTTTGGTCGTTATCAAAGAGTTCAACAAGCTAAGGTAGATTTAGAGCGTTTGGGAATAGCTAAGAAACAAGTCGCGCAACAGCTATTGATTCAAGCTGAAAATGCTAAATCGGAGTACACCTATGCTGTGCAGAATTACCAAACCACAGAAAGCAATATGAAACTAGCTGAAAGCATTTATCAAAAAACTAAGATCAAATACCAAGAAGGAATTAGCAGCAGTTTAGAGCTCACTCAAGCTAACAACCAGCTGATTGAATCACAAGGGAATTTTATCAATGCATCCCTTCAACTCATTAACGCAAAAGCAAACTTAGACCAAGCCTTAAACACCTATTAAACATGAAAAAAGTAAATTATTTTAGTCTCTTATTCGGTTTTTTGTTTCTCTTTAGTTGTGGAGAAAAAATTCAAGAAAAATCAATTGAAAAGACTTTGAATAGTAATGATATTGAAGCTTTAAAAGAATTGAAAGCTGACTTATCCAATAAGCAACATGAACTGACTGACCAACTGGACAAGATTTCTAAGAAGATAGAAAGTCTAGATACCAATCAGAACCGACCATTGGTTAGTGTCTATGAATTAAAGCCAACTGATTTTAAGCACTACATAGAAGTTCAAGCAAGCTTCGATACGGAGAAGAATGTGCTGCTTTTTGCAGAATACAGTGGAATGATTACAGCTGTTCTAGTAAAAGAAGGACAAGAGGTAAGCCAAGGGCAGCTGCTTGCCAAGATTGATGACGGTGGCTTAGCGCAACAATTAACCCAAGCGGAAGTCCAAGCTGAGCTTAGCAAAACAACCTATCAAAAGCAAAAACGCCTTTGGGAGCAGAAAATAGGTTCAGAGATGGATTACCTAAGGTCAAAAGCTGATTATGAAGCTAAAGAAAAAATGGTTGAACAGACGAAAAAGCAAATCGATAAAACCCAAATTAGAGCGCCTTTCTCAGGAGTAGTTGATGAAATCTTAATAGAAAAAGGCAACATGGTTAGTCCGGGAATGAGCGCTGTGGCTCGCTTATTAAACTTAAGCGAGATGTATGCTGAGGCATCCATTCCTGAAGTTTACATACAAACGGTGAATCAAGGTAAAAAGATTGAAGTATTTGTACCTGTTTTAACTGATACCATTCAAGCTGAAGTTTCTCAGGTTAACAATTTCATTAATCCTGAAAATAGAACTTTTAAAATAGAAGCTAGGGTGGCCAACAAAGATTGGTCGATCAAGCCGAATATGAACGCTAAACTTCGTATTGCGGATTATGTCGCTGATTCAACCTTAGTCATTCCAAAAAACATTATTTCAGAAGATGCAGAAGGTAGGAAGTATTTATTTGTAGCCGAAAATAAAGAAGCGAATGTAGCTCAAGCTAAAAAGACCTTTATTGAATTAGGTCGTTCAGAGGGTGATCATTATGAAGTATTAGATGGCCTTACTGCAGGAATGACTGTAATAGAAGAGGGAGCTCGCACAGTACTAGATGGCCAGAAAGTTGAAATTTTAAAGCAATAGCTTCATGAACAAGTTCAAAGAAAAAGTACAAAAAGAGTTTGGGCCATCTTCATGGGCAATAGATAACCACACGGTTATTTATGTTCTGATTGCGGTTTTCTTGATTGCCGGAATTTCATCCTACTCCAATCTACCGCGAGAGAGTTTCCCTGAGATTGTGGAAACCAAGGTATACATCAGTACACCATATCCAGGGAATACTGCTGAAGATATCGAGAGGCTGATCACAGATCCGATCGAAGAAGCGATTGAGAATGTAAGCAACGTGAAAGAGGTTACTTCAACTTCTCAGCAGGACTATGGAATCATTATCGTTGAGTTTGACGAAAACATTACAGTAGAGCAGGCAAAGCAGAATGTAAAAGATGAAGTAGATGCAGTAAAATCAGGAGAAGACTGGCCAACTTTTAATGGGGCGAAGGTAGAGCCTAATATTTTCGATCTCAACTTTTCGGAAGAAATGCCCATTTTGAATGTGAATATATCAGGTAATTACCCGGTAGATAAACTCAAAGACTATGCTGAAATCCTTCAAGATAAAATTGAAGAGCTTCCGGAGATCAAACAAGCCGATATAAGAGGGGTTGATCAAAAAGAAGTAGAAGTAGCAGTAGATGTTTACAAGATGATGGCTGCCAAGGTGAGCTTCAATGACGTAGCCGGAGCAATTGGCAATGGTAATGTTACCATTTCTGCAGGCAATTTGGTAAGCAACGGTTTACAACGTACCATCAGGGTTTTGGGAGAAATTGACAATCCTCAAGAGCTCAATAATTTTGTAGTAAAAAATCAAGGTGGTGCAGTTTACCTGAGGGACATTGCTGAGGTTAGTTTCAAAGAAGGAGATAAGACTACTTACGCCCGAGAGTTTGGTGAGAGCGTGGTTATGCTTGATGTAAAAAAACGAGGGGGTAAGAATATGGTGGAGGCCGCTCGTGAAATCCAAACTATTGTAGATGAAACCATAGCAGAAGACTTTCCATCTGATCTAAGCGTTACCATTGCCAATGATCAATCTACTAAAACCATCAATCAGGTTAATGACTTGGTGAATAACATCATTTTTGGAATCATTCTGGTTGTTACAGTTTTAATGTTCTTTTTGGGCTTTCGAAATGCGCTCTTCGTCGGGTTTGCTATTCCGATGTCCATGTTCCTATCTTTTATGATTATTGAGTCGATCGGTTACACCTTAAACACCATGGTACTATTTGCTTTGGTTATGGGATTAGGGATGCTAGTTGATAACGGTATTGTAGTAGTAGAGAATGTCTACCGCTTAATGGATGAAGAGGGAATGAGCAGAATTCAAGCTGCCAAGCAAGGTGTAGGAGAAATTGCCTTTCCCATTATCATTTCAACCTTAACTACGGTTGCCGCTTTCTTCCCCTTAGGCTTTTGGCCAGGTGTAATAGGGTCGTTTATGATGATCTTCCCGATTACGCTTTCGATAGTCTTAGGTTCTTCTTTAGTTGTCGCCCTCTTTTTCAATTCAGTGCTTGTTTCTCGCTTAATGGGTGTAGATGACAAGTCGCTCAGTATGAAGCAACTGATTTACACAAGTTTGATACTTGTTGTTTTAGGTGGTTTAATGCTCATGGCAAATTCCTCCATAAGAGGTTTGGGAACACTTCTCATTTTTGTAGCTATTTTAATGTGGCTTTACAAGTACTTATTATTAGATGCCACTATTTGGTTTCAACGAAAGGTGCTCCCTATTCTAGAAGAGAAATATCGAAATACAGTACGTTTTGCATTGACTGGTAAAATGGCTTACGTCTTTTTATTTGGCACCATAGGTGTTTTTATTTCTTCCATTATTGTAACTGGAATTGTATCTCCGAAAGTTGAGTTCTTTCCTGAGAATAAACCCAATCAGATTATTGTTTACATCGAGTACCCTGAAGGTACAGATATTGAGAAAACCAATGAGATTACTAAAAGCATTGAGCAAAGGGTTTACAATGTGGTGCTTGATGAAGAGTATGAAAAAGACGGACGAAACTTCATGGTTGAGTCGGCAGTTTCGCAAGTAGGTGAAGGGGCAGGAAATCCCCAAAAAGACGGAGGCTCGAGGGCTGAAATGCCGCATAGGGGGAAGGTTACTGTTAGCTTACGTGAGTTTAAATACCGCGAAGGCCGCGATAGCGAAAAGCTCAGACGTAAAGTGCAAAAAGCTTTAGCTGGAATTTATCCAGGAGTGTCTATATCAGTTGAAAAGGATGAGGTGGGACCTCCTGTGGGTTATCCGATCAACATTGAGATCAGCGGTAACGACTATGCTGAGCTGATCAACACCGCAGAGCAAATGCGTGCATATATTAATTCAAATAATATTGCTGGTATTGAAGAGCTTAAGATCGATGTGAATAAGTCTAAACCTTCAATGGAGGTGGAGATAGATCGTGAAAAAGCAGGAGAACTTGGAGTCTCTGTTGGCCAAGTAGGAAACCAGTTGCGAAACGCAGTATTTGGTAGTAAAGCAGGAATTTACAAAGAGGATGGGGATGATTACGATATCTATGTTCGCTTTAATGAAGAAAACAGGTATAACCGTAATTCGTTATTCAATCAAAACATTGTCTTTAGAGATCCTGCAACTGGGCGGATCAAGGAGATTCCTGTCTCTACCGTTGCGAAACCGAAGAATATCACTTCCTTTTCTGCGATCAAGCACATTAACTTGAAACGAATAGTAACCCTTTATTCAGCTGTTTTGCCAGGTTATAATGGAAATGAAGTGGTGAATCAAGTCAAGGCGCAATTACAAGACTTTGCAGCTCCTCAAGGCATTAAGTATGCTTTTACAGGAGAAATTGAAGAACAAGATACCAATATGCGTTTCTTATTGGGTGCTTTAGGTACAGGTTTAGCTTTGATCATTCTGCTTTTAGTACTGCAGTTCAATTCCATCTCTAAGCCATTGATCATTATGTTTTCGATCTTACTTAGTTTTAGTGGAGTCTTTTATGGTATTGCTATTTTCAATATGAATTTCGTGATCATGATGACTATGCTTGGAATTATTTCTTTGGCTGGAATTGTGGTAAACAACAGTGTTGTCTTAATTGACTATACCGACATATTGCTTAACCGTAAAAAAGATGAATTGGGTGTTGAAAAGAATCAGCTTTTACCAAAACAAGAGGTAAAAGAAGTGGTAATCCAAAGTGGGAAAGCACGTTTAAGACCTGTTTTGCTTACAGCAATTACTACCGTTTTGGGCTTGATTCCACTAGCCACAGGATTAAACATTGATTTCTTTGGTTTATTCACCAATTTTGACCCTGATATCTATGTTGGAGGAGACAATGTCATCTTTTGGGGTCCATTAGCCTGGACTGTGATCTTTGGTTTAACCTTTGCTACTTTCTTGACGCTTGTAATTATTCCGGTTTGCTACTATTTAGTGTACCGAATCAAGTTGCGCATTTTTAAAGATAGAAAAGTGAGTTTGGATCAGCTGAATACCGAAACAGTAAGTTAGTCTAGACTGCATTGAATCTAATAAAAAAGGCTCCTGAACTCAGGAGCCTTTTTTATTATTGAATTTTACTTAATCTTCTTGAGGTGGTTGCAGCTTAAAGCTTTCCATAAACTTAGTAGTGCAATTTCCTTCGTTAAAGATTTCATCTTCCATCAACTGCTGATGGAAAGGGATGGTGGTTTTAATTCCCTCAATCACATATTCGCTTAGTGCACGTTTCATTTTATCTATGGCTTCTTCTCGAGTTTGAGCAACTGTAATCAGTTTGGAGATCATAGAGTCGTAGTAAGGGGGTATAACGTAACCCGCATAAGAGTGTGTATCAACTCTTACGCCGTGTCCACCGGGAGCATGGTAGGTGGTAATGGCACCAGGACTTGGTCTAAAATCGTTAAAAGGATCTTCAGCATTTATTCTGCATTGAATAGCGTGCATTTGAGGATAGTAATTTTGTCCCGAAATTTTATGCCCTGCTGCAATCTTGATTTGCTCTTTTACAAGGTCAAAGTTGATTACTTCCTCCGTAATAGTGTGCTCGACTTGGATTCTAGTATTCATCTCCATAAAGTAGAAATTACGATTCTTATCTACTAAAAACTCAACCGTACCAACACCTTCATACTTTACTGCTGAGGCTGCTTTAATAGCCGCTTTTCCCATCTTTTCCCTTAGTTTATCTGTCATAAAAGGGGAGGGGGTTTCTTCTACTAACTTTTGGTGCCTTCTTTGAATCGAGCAATCTCTTTCTGAAAGGTGACAGTAATTTCCAAATTGGTCGCCTGCTATTTGGATTTCAATATGGCGCGGTTCTTCAATAAACTTCTCCATGTACATGCCATCATTTCCAAAGGCCGCCGCTGCTTCTTTTCGTGCACTTTCCCATGCAGCTTCTAGTTCGCTCTCTGCCTTAATAACGCGCATGCCTTTACCTCCGCCACCTGCCGTAGCTTTCATCATTACAGGATAACCAATTTCTTTAGCAGATTTCTTGGCATGTTTTAAGTCTTTCAACAAGCCTTCAGAACCCGGCACTGTTGGTACTCCTGCTTTGATCATGGTAGATTTGGCTTGAGACTTATCTCCCATGCCTTCAATCATTTCTGGGGAAGCGCCAATAAACTTAACACCGTGCTCATCGCAAATCTTTGAAAACTTAGCATTTTCCGAAAGAAAACCATAACCAGGGTGAATAGCATCAGCATTGGTAATTTCGGCTGCTGCCATAATGTTGGCTATTTTCAAGTAGGATTCATTGCTAGATGCAGGTCCAATACACACTGCCTCGTCGGCGAACCTTACGTGCAGACTATCTGCGTCAGCAGATGAATATACTGCAATTGTATTAATGCCCATTTCTTTACAGGTGCGAATAACCCTGAGGGCTATTTCACCTCTATTGGCGATTAAAACCTTTTTAAACATACGTTCTGTTTTTGGTTACGTAGAGTCCTACTTTATTATGCAGGTTCTACTAAGAAAAGCGCTTGGTCATATTCTACAGGAGTAGAATCATCTACCAACACTTTTACAATTTTGCCTGATACTTCACTTTCAATTTCATTGAAGAGCTTCATAGCTTCAATAACACAAACTGTATCGCCTTCACTAATGGTATCTCCAACTTTAACAAACTCTGCTTTATCCGGAGCAGGCTTGCGGTAAAAAGTTCCGATCATTGGAGATTTAACCTCAATGTAATTATTCTCTTCTTCCTTACTTTCCTCCTTCTTTGCGGTCTCAGCAGCAGGGTTTGAAGCAGGTGCAGGAGCTGCTTGAGCAGGAGGCATAGTTGCAGGCATTTGCTGTGGCATTGCAGCCATTTGTTGCGCTGGAATAACCTGCGCTACCATTGGCTGTTGTTGATCTTGTTGAGCGGATTGTTTGCCTCTTTTGAAAGGAGGGGTTTTAATATTGATCTTGAAATCTTTGTCTTCAATTTCAACTTCACTTACTCCTGATTTAGAAACAAATTTGATCAACTCTTGTATTTCGCTAATTTTCATTTTGGTGTTTTTGATTAGTAGCTGACTAAATTAAAAATTTATAAAGAGAATCCAAGCAGGCTTAGTTAGCGCTGTTGTAGGCCCATTTAAGGTAGATGGAACCCCAAGTGAAGCCCCCACCAAAAGCAGAAAGGATTAAATTGTCTCCTTTCTTAAGCTTATTCTCCCACTCCCACAAGCAAAGCGGTATGGTGCCATTAGTAGTGTTGCCGTAACGTTCAATATTCAGCATTACTTGCTCTTTTCCTACTCCCATTCTATTTGCAGTAGCGTCAATGATTCTTTTATTGGCTTGGTGTGGCACTAAGTATCGGATATCCCCACTTTTTAGCTTATTGCGCTCCATGATTTCTGCCGAAACTTCTGCCATATTGTTAACAGCAAACTTAAAAACTGCTTGACCTTCTTGGTAAACAAAGTGCTCTTTGGCATCTACCGTTTCATGGCTAGCCGGCTTTACCGAGCCTCCTGCCTTTTGGTGCAAGTGTACTCTGCCTGAGCCGTCACTTTTCATGATGCTATCCATAATGCCACATTCCTCTTGAGTTGGCTCAAGTAAAGCAGCGCCGCCTCCATCACCAAAGATAATGCAGGTTGTTCGGTCAGTGTAGTCAATGATCGAAGACATTTTATCTGCCCCTACCACCACGACTTTTTTGTACTGACCGCTTTCCACGTATTTGCTTGCGGTAGTTAAGCCATAAAGAAAACCTGAACAAGCAGCCATTAAGTCAAAGCTAAAGGCATTTTTTGCACCAACTTTATCAGAAATAATATTTGCTGTTGCAGGGAAAACAAGATCAGGTGTTACGGTGCAACAAATTAAGAGGTCAATTTCATCTGCAGTTATACCTCTTTTCTTAAGGAGTTCCTCTACAGCTGCAGCTCCCATGTCTGAAGTGCCTTGGCCTTCACCTTTTAATATTCTTCTTTCTTTTATTCCTGTTCTGCTGGTAATCCACTCATCTGAAGTGTCAACCATATCTTCTAAAACCTTGTTTGTCAGTTTGTATTCAGGAACGTATCCACCTACTGCAGTGATAGCTGCTCTGGTTTTTGTCATGCGTGCTAACTTTATGTTGCGCTTTTATTGAGCTAAGGTAGTTATAAATGCATAACTACCATTTAGCAGCCTTTTACTAATGCAAAAGGTGAAGTAGGATATACTTCACCTTTTATTTTTTCAAAGGAATGATTTCTAAGCTTGTGCTTTTTCCATTACAACTTTACCCTTGTAGTAAAGCTTACCTTCATACCAATGTGCGCGGTGGTAAAGGTGTGGCATACCTGTAGTGGGGCAAGTTGCAATAGTTGGTGCTTCAGCTTTATAATGTGTTCTTCTTTTATCTCTTCTGGTTTTGGAGATTTTCCGTTTAGGATGTGCCATAATTAATCTATTTTATTTGCTTGCTTTAATTGTTCTAGTTTTGCCCATCTCGGGTCTATTTCTTCTTTTTTCTTTTGGTCCTCTTTTTGGTTGATCTCTTCAAGCTTTTGAATTACATCTTGATTGCAATTATCGATGTCCTTGTGAGCTACTTTTGAAGGCAATTGAAGGTGAATGAATTCATAAACTTCTTCACTGATATCAAGCTCATAAGCGTCAGATGGAATGATTTTTATCTCATCAGTTTCCTGATAGACTTCATTGCCAAACTTAACAATCAACTCTTCTTGACCTTTCAAATTTATGGTTAGTGGGTCGTTGCAACGATCACACTGTGTATGCCATTTCCCTTTTAAGTCAAACTGCAGCTCAAATAAGGTGCTTTTTTTATTGAATTCAACTTCAATTTCAACCTCAGCATTTTGAATTATTGAAAATTCATATTGCTCAAAGAACTCTTTATCTACATTAAAACTAAAGTCGTGCTTCCCCAGTTTTAACCCACTAAAAGGAATGATTAAACGCTGACTTTTCTTCTTCATAAATCCCCCTCAATGAAATAAGGGGGCAAATTTAGCAAAAAAATGATTGCTAGCTTAGTTTCTGCCTTTGTTTACTACGAGCGCATTTTCTTCAAGTTCTTCCTTCATACGTCTAAGCTTTACAATGTTAATGGCGTGATATAGCGCAGATCTGAATGAACTCTCCTTAGCTAAACCTTGTCCTGCGATGTCAAAAGCTGTTCCATGATCAGGAGAAGTTCTTACAAAAGATAAACCTGCAGTAAAGTTGACACCTTGGCCGGTGGCGAAAAGCTTGGCGGGAATTAAGCCTTGGTCATGGTACATGGCTAAAACTCCGTCAAAGTTCTGGTACTGCCCTGAAGCAAATAAGCCATCAGCAGGGTATGGTCCGAAGGCAAGAATGTCAATACTCTTCGCTTGTTTAATTGCAGGAATAATAATTTCTTCTTCCTCCTTACCTATGGTCCCGTTTTCACCTGCATGGGGATTTAAGCCGAGCAAAGCAATCTTCGGTTTGCGAATGGCAAAATCTTCTTTTAGTGATTTATTGAATAGGTTGAGCTTACGTAAGATCAAATCTGTGGTTACTGCCTCAGGAACGTCTTTTAATGGAATGTGACCGCTAACTACTCCAATTCTAGAAACTTCACTCAACATTAACATTAGCGAATCTTCAGCTTCATCGAGATCTTGCAAATATTCAGTATGCCCAGGAAACTTAAAGCCTGCTGCTTGGATCGCTTTTTTGTTTATCGGGGCAGTCACTAAGGCATCTATTTTGCCTTCTTTTAAATCCTTGGTAGCTGCTTCCAATGAAAGGAAAGAATATTTCCCCGAGTTTTCTGTTTCTTGACCTAGCTCAATTTTTACTTCTTCTTCCCAAACATTTATTGCATTGGGCTTTTTGCCTTTTACATCTTCTACCGTGCCAAAATAGTTTAAACTTAAGTTGTTAAGATTAAGAGCCTTGATGTAGTAATTACAAACCTTTTTAGAACCGTAAACTATTGGATTGCATAATTCACAAATTCTACTGTCATTTAAGGTTTTCAGAACTACTTCTAATCCTATGCCATTTAGGTCACCTATGCTTATTCCAATTTTGATTCGACCACTCTTCTTCTTATTCATCTGCTCTTTTCTTTGTGAAACATCTTCTTACCATGCTTGTTTATCAAGCTAAACGGCATTATTGCTTACCTTTACCTTGCGCAAAGCTAATACAAATAAAGGTTTTCATATAGTTTTAACCATCATATCAGAATCACCTTGAATACAAAAGACTTACTCGAAAAAGCACTAGCAGAAGAATTCCTAAGCGCTGAAGAAGGACAATTCCTTTTTGAGCATGCGTCAACCACTGAATTAGCATGGGTTGCCAATCAGCTAAAGGTCAGAAAAAAAGGAAACGAAACTGTTACTTGGATTATTGATCGAAACGCCAATACGACCAACGTTTGTATTGCCAATTGTAAATTTTGCAATTTCTTTAGAGTTCCGGGGCATGATGAAGCTTACATTACAACCATACCTCAGTACAAACAAAAGATTGATGAAATGATGCGCTACGGTGGGCGTCAACTTCTTTTGCAAGGAGGGCACCACCCTGAATTAGGCCTTAGCTTTTACGTAGACTTATTTAAGGAATTGAAGTCGCTTTACCCAGAGCTAAGACTGCATGCATTAGGACCTCCTGAGATCGCACACATTTGCAAACTTGAAGGTTTGTCTCACACAGAAGTTCTCAGAGAATTGAAAGCTGCAGGATTAGATTCCTTGCCTGGAGCAGGTGCAGAAATATTAAATGATCGAGTTAGAAGACTTATTTCTAAAGGAAAATGTACTGGACAAGAATGGTTAGATGTTATGCGCGCAGCGCATCAGCTGAATATTACAACATCTGCAACCATGATGTTTGGTCACATTGAAACCTTAGAAGAACGATTTGAGCACCTTGTTAGTCTGAGAGAAGTGCAAGCTGAGAAACCAAAAGAGGCAAAAGGCTTTATTGCGTTTATTCCCTGGCCTTTTCAAGATGACGGCACTTTATTAAAGAGAGTAAAAGGTGTAAGTAATCAGGTTACCTCTGAAGAATACATTCGCATGTTGGCTCTTTCAAGAATCATGTTGCCTAACGTTGAAAATATTCAAGCCAGCTGGTTAACTGTTGGTAAAGAAGTGGCTCAAATTTGCTTGCATTCTGGGGCAAATGA
The DNA here is from genome assembly GCA_913056345.1 of uncultured Flavobacteriales bacterium. GTDB lineage: Bacteria > Bacteroidota > Bacteroidia > Flavobacteriales_E > Vicingaceae > CAJXMH01. The sequence goes on from CAJXMH010000003.1 coordinate 35,463, forward strand.
TATGGGTTCCATTATGATTGAAGAAAATGTAGTTTCTGTTGCCGGTGCGCCTCACCGTTTTACTGCAGACGGAATACAAGATGCTATAAGAGAGGCAGGATTTACACCCCAACTCAGAACACAAGAGTACGAATACAGAGAACTTCCCAAAGACATTGAGCAACAAGTGATCAATTATTAGCGTCTACCTAATGAAATGAAAAAGATTTGTCTGCTTTTGTTATTAATTCAAAGTGTGTTTTTACACGCAACGCACAATAGGGCGGGAGAAATCACCTATAAACATGTTTCAGGCTTAACTTACGAATTCACCTTTACCATCTACGCAGATCCTACTTTACCGGCTTTTCAAAGAAGGTTAATTGAAGTAAACTGGGGAGATAATACAGGAAGAGATTCTATTACTCAAACGAGGGTAATTCCTATAACCACCAATGTTAGTAGAAGGGACTTTGTGAGCCGACATACCTTTCCCGCTCCTGGTAATTATAGGGTTTCAATTAATGATCCTAATCGCAATGCAGGAATTGATAACATAGATAATTCATCTGCAGTGCCCTTTTACGTAGAATCGTTGATTCGAATCAGCCCCTTGGGTAGCTTTTCTAATAATTCACCTGAGTTGCTTAACCCACCAATTGACAATGCCTGCCTGGGGCAAGTTTTTATCCACAATCCCGGAGCTGTAGACGATGACGGAGACTCATTGGTTTATTCAATTGCAAGAAGCAAGGGTATAGCCGGAAGGATAGCCCCTGGTTATGTTTTTCCACCTGCAGGGTCCAATGTTCAAGGAAATACAGGTTCAGGCACTATTTCAGTTAATTCAAATACCGGTGACCTAATCTGGGATTTACCCTCTGAAAGTGGAACGTTTAATGTCGCAATTAAGATTCAAGAATATCGAAATGGCTTTCTTATTGGCGAGGTGGTTCGTGACATGCAAATAAATGTTCGGCCCGGTTGTGGAAATCGACCGCCTGAAATAATTACAAATAAATTTATTTGTGTTGAGGCTAATAAGCAATTGAAAACCCCCATTGAAGGGCGAGACCCTGATGGGGACTTGGTTTCAATGACAGCGAATGGTGAGCCTTTTCGTCTAGCCCAAAATCCGGCAGTATTTAATTCAGGACAACCTTTAAATCCCAATAGGGATACACTTTATTGGAATACGATCTGCCAGCATGTAAGGCTGAAACCCTATCGGGTGAGCGTCAAAGCTTCCGATGATGACAATTTTCAACTGACCACTTTTGAGACCATCGATATTTCAGTAATTGCGCCTGCACCGCGTAACTTTACAGCAAGTTCATTCAGAGATCAAATAAGTTTAAATTGGAGTAATTCAACTTGTCTGAATGCCATTGGCTACCATATCTACCGTCGGTTCGATTCTTCCGGTTATGTTCCTGGTAATTGTCAAACAGGTGTTCCAGAAAGCACGGGTTACCGTAAAATTGCTACATTAGAGGGTTTGCAAAACACCTCTTTTGTTGACAATGATGGCGGTTCAGGATTAATCCCAGGTAGACGTTATTGCTATCTTGTAACTTCTTATTACGAAGACGGAGCTGAGAGCATCGCTTCTGAAGAACTTTGTGCTGAAGTTGACAAATTTGTCCCCATTATTACCAATGTAAGTGTTTTGCAAACTGATCCACTTAATGGTCAAATGGAACTTGCTTGGTCGCCTCCTGATAGTATCGATTCAACTTCTTTTCCTCCGCCCTATAGTTACCTTATTTACACGATAAATCAAGAAAGTGAACAGTTTATCGATTCTACCGCGAATTTGGAAGACACTACTTATACAGTAAACAGCCTAAATACCCAAACTCGTTCACATCAATATCAAGTCAAACTGTTTAGTTATGGCTTAGGAAAAATAGATGTAGGTGCCTCTCCAAGGGCAAGTTCCATCTTTTTAGAAACTGAGGCAGCAGACAATGAAGTTAAGCTCAATTGGAATGTAAACGTACCATGGCAAAATGATAGTTTCCTTGTTTTCAGGCGGGACCTACCTAGTGGGAACTTTAACCAAATTGCAGTGGTAGATACCTCTTATTTCCTTGATGGAGAACTAAGTAATGAAATAGAATATTGTTATTATGTTCAATCTTATGGTGCTTACAATTTAAAATCCGTAAAGTCACCACTACTTAATTCATCTCAAATAAGTTGCGCGACGCCAAGAGATACAGAGCCTCCTTGCTCACCTGAGTTTGCTATAAATTCATCTTGCGATAGCAATTTCGTTAACATCTCTTGGCAGGATTCTTTAGTGAGCTGTGCCAGTGACATAGTGTTCTATCGAATTTATCGATCTGAAACCATTGAGGGAGATTATGAATTGATCGAAGAGCGTAATGCCAACTTACCGAAGCAATATTCGATAAACCTCACTTCTATTGCAGGCTGTTATAAGGTTATTGCGGTTGATTCTGTTGGCTTGGAAAGTATCTCCTCTAATGAGGTCTGCGTAGATTATTGCCCGCGTTACGAATTACCGAATATCTTCACGCCAAATGGAGATGGGATCAATGATTTATTTGTCCCCTTCCCTGATTACCGTTACGTAGATAGTATCGAGCTTGTCATATTTAATAGATGGGGCGCCAAAGTTTTTGAAACTACGAATCCGGACATTTTGTGGGATGGTGTAAACCAAACTACTTCACAAAAGGTCAAGGAAGGCGTTTTCTTTTTCAATTGTGTTGTGTATGAAAGAACTTTAGAGGGTTTGAAACCACGAACTATACGAGGGACCGTCAATGTGCAAAATCCAAATGGCACCACTAAATCAGAATAAACGTATTTATGTTTACAGGAATTATTGAATCACTTGGTACCGTTGCTGCTTTAAAGCACGAGGGAACTAACTTGAGGTTATCTATCGAATCAGCTTTGAGCTCAGAGTTAAAAGTAGACCAAAGTATTGCTCACAATGGCGTATGCCTAACGGTTGAAAAACTTAACGAAGGAGGTTATGAGGTTGTTGCGGTTGATGAAACATTACAAAAAACCAATTTAGGCAAGCTAAGTAAAGGGGACAGGGTGAACCTAGAAAGGTGTATGATGATGAATGCTCGATTAGACGGGCATATTGTTCAAGGACACGTCGATGAAACGGCTACAGTCGAAAAGGTAACAGAACTTGATGGAAGCTGGTTGTATCATTTTAGCTTAAATAAACCTTCAAAGCTTATTGTAGAAAAGGGTTCTATTTGTATAAACGGGGTAAGTCTTACCGCCTTCAATGTTAAAGACGAATCTTTTGAAGTGACTATCATACCTTACACTTACGAACACACCACTTTTCGTGATTTAAAAGAGGGTGATCAAGTAAACCTGGAGTTTGATATTATAGGAAAGTACGTAGCGCGGCTCAATGCTTAGCCAAACACCTCATTTGCGATTGTTCTTACTGTTTTTGATCTACCCATAGTGTAATAATGAATACAAGGTGAACCGAACTCAACTAGTTCTTTTGATTGTTGAATCGCCCATGCAGTGCCCACTTTTCTAACGTCTTCATTTGTTTTACACTGGTCCAACTGATCTGTTAAGGCTGCAGGAAGGTCAATGTTGAAGAATTTCGGTAAAAAGCTAATGTGTCTAAGACTTGAGATGGGTTTAATCCCTGGAATGATTGGGACTTCGATTCCTTCCACTCTACAAAGTTTTACGAAATTGAAAAATCTTTCGTTATCGAAGAATAACTGCGTTACCACGTAATGAGCCCCGGCATCAATTTTCTCTTTTAACCTTTTAACATCAGACAGTAAATTAGGAGATTCGAAGTGCTTTTCAGGATAACCCGCTACCCCGATTGAAAAGTTAGTAGGAGTTGCATTCTCGATCTCTTCATCTATGTATTTGCCTTGATTCAGATCTACTATTTGCTCAACCAGATCCTTAGCGTAGGTGTTTCCCCCATCTTCCGCTACAAAATGACGTTCAGTTTTGATCGGGTCACCTCTTAGCGCTAATACATTGTCTATTCCCAAGAAGTGTAAGTCAATAAGAGCATTTTCAGTTTCTTCTTTTGTAAAGCCTCCGCAAATCAAATGCGGTATGGCTTCCACATTATATTTATGCTTAATAGCTGCACAAATACCCACAGTCCCCGGTCTTTTCTTAATGGCTATCTTCTCTAGGAAACCTTGCGTCCTTTTCTTATAGATAAACTCCTCTCTATGATAGGTCACATTTATAAAAGCAGGATTGAATTCCATGAGCGGATCTATTCCTTCATAGATTGATTCAATGCTCTTCCCTTTAAGAGGGGGTAATATCTCAAAAGAAAAGAGTGTTTTTTTGGTATTATTTAATTGATCAATTACTTGCACTATTTCAAATTTAGCTGACAAAAATACAAAGGCCTCCATTAAGAAGGCCTTTGAGTCGATTTTGTTTTAGATAGTTATCGAATAATAGTAAAGTTTCCTTTAAAGGGCTCCGGATAAAGGTCATCGTTAACCTTTAGGATATAGAAATAAGTACCTTCTTTCAGGTCCTCTCCATCCCAATCATTGTAGTAATTGTCATCTTCATAAACCATTTCTCCCCAACGGTTAAAGACTTGCAACATACTTCCAGGATATAATTCTAAGAGTGTAAATGCTAGGAAATCATTGATTCCATCGCCATTTGGAGTAAAAACATTGATTGGTCTAACAACTGCATCACAAGCTTCCGCGATTTCACGGGGTCCAAAACGACAGTTTGCATCTTCTGGCACCTCAATGTTGTAAGGCATCACCTGAAGCTTAAGCTGTTCACCTACAATTTCATGCTGTATAGCAGTTTCTCCGCTTGCTTCTTCCCATGGCAGTGTGTCTCCATCTTGAGTAATACCCCTTACAAGGTAACCGTCAGCACCTGTAGATACATCCCAATTGAAAACTTGAACAACGCTTCCATTTTTAAAGGTTATGCTTTTACAGGCTGCCCTATATGGACCAAACTCGTCTGCCAGCCTCACATTAATGCTATCTGCAGATTCACAAGTGCTACCAAGAGCTGAAAGCTTTGTAACCTCTAGTAAAAACAATCCTTCCTCTGAAATATTTAATTGGTCATTTGTTTCACCGCCAATTGGCTGTCCGTTTCTAAACCATTGATAAGACATGTTATTAGGAAACATATATTCTTCAGCATTTAAGCTTACAAAGTCTTCAGTGGGACAAATAATAGTGTCCGTTGGTGAATTCGGGCTTATTAGACCAGTTGTTGCATCAACTAGTCTTCTTAATTCTACATCAACTTGGTTTTTTACAATTAGGAAAGTATCACGTTCTCTACACGTGTAACCATTTACAATTAGGGGCACTTCAGAAGAGAAAACATTAAACCTGTTAACCTCTTGACCGGGAACAGATAGCGCGGGCCTTCCAGAGCTAACAAGTGTCCAGTTAACCCCTGAGAATTGATCATAATCTTTAGATGAAGGTGGAGTGGCAAATGTTGCTACACTTCTTGAAAACAATATCCCGCTTGGATCGGCATTGTGTTTTGTAACCATACTATCTAGGTTGATCACTGGAAAGTCATCTTCAGGGCATAAATCATAATCAGGAACGTTTACCTCAGGGTTTTCGTAGCGAGTCACAGTAAAAAGATCCGTATCATAACAAATTGACTTTAAGATAGTATCTCCTGTAAAAGGATCGTATTTACTAAAGTCCAGACCTACTCCAACCTCCCATGTTAAGGTGTTTTGAAGAATGTTTGGGTTTTGGTTAGCAGGAATACTCACGTCCTTTAGTGCAGATCTTCTGCCGTCAGGCTGAATACCTAAGCTTAAATTACTAATTGTGTCTGTTGTGCTATTGGGGTCTAAAGGGTTTAAGCGCCACGTATAGAATATTCTAGGATCAAACTGTGTATTGGTATAACTAGCCACATCTTCAGGATATGGTGGGGTTTGATCTAATATAGCAGGGAAACAATACGTATATTCCTCAAATGGATGCTCGTAAGTGAAATCAGTGTTCACGTAAATTTTTACATAAGGCTCATCGAGAGGCAAAGCGTAATCACATTTGTTTTTAATGGTTGTATTGTCATTACTTCCATGCTTAAAGTGAATGTTATACATTCCAGGTCCAATTGGTTTATTTAGGAATAAGGTAACTTGATTGAATTCTCCTAAAGGATTCGTGTTTGCCTTTCTTTGGTCTAGTGGTTTTACTGCTTCCGTTGGTGTAATAAAGTTATAGTAAAGACTATCAATAAAGGCGATAACAGTATCAGTTCTGTTGGTATCAAGACCAATTCTGAAGTCTTCCTTATCTAAAGTAGCAGCAAACATTGGCTCCGTTAAGTTGAAGGTTAACACGGTAGACCCACAATCAAACTCAAAGGCATCTTGCGTTGAATTAAAAGTAGAGGCATAACGGTCAGCTCCAGTTTGAGGGTCAAATTGAGATTCCACGCCTATAAAGTCTGGCAATCTACTGTTACAGTCATTATCAATTACAAAACGTGACTCATAAAAGGTAGTATTGACGGTGGTATCTTTTGCCAATACGGAACCTGTATTTCCATCTCTGTAGTAAACTCGACGATCTTCATCTATTTGAGTAGTAACAAGACTTGCAAACCGGTCGGTAGGAGTAAAGCTCATCGTTCCTGAGTTTTGGTCAAAAGTTATTCTTGGCTCTTGCACAGGGAAAGGTTGATCAAAAGGGTAAGCTGGTTGTACATAATTTGCGTTTACCGTTGGGTTATCAGTTCTTGCATTAGCTAGTTCGTATTTTACAACATCATTGTTTTTTGCATCCTTAAGAGGAATGCTGTAGTCGTATCGTTTGCCAACACAAAAGGAAGCAACAGGGTCTGGTTCAACTGATTCTACCGAGTTCATTTTTCTCGGGTTAAACACTCTTCTAAATTCTTGGTCGAAAATGCCTGTTGCCGCTCCGATGAAAAAGTTGTTCATCTTAGACTCAATGTAGAAACGTTGTTGTGGATTGATATTATTGTACTCATTCGATCTAAACTCTCCGTTAGGGCCTCCACCATAAGAGATTACCCAATCTTTTGCAGGAGGTAAAACTATCGGAGAGGTATTCTGATACAGTGCACCTTCTGTGCGCACTCGGTTACCATTAAGGCAATATTGTCTAACAGGCCCTTCATTAAATCTGTTATCAAGCGTTAAATTTTGTGCCAGATTTAGAGATTTTGATCTTATGTTAACGGTCTGAGTTGGATCTAATGGGTCTGCCCCCGGAATTCTGTCTCTAAAAAAGTGAAGCGTTACTTGATAGCTTAGCGGTTCGTTCCTATAATTTTCAGGTGTTGCATTTAAAAGGAAAAGACTGTCTAAGTAAAATACATCGCCTATACCAGGGTTTTCAACATCATAAACTATAGTAAGACGATCATAGTTCTCTCCTAAATTTAGGGGACCTGCACTAGGGTCTAGAGGGTTATTTACGGGATTTCCAAAATCAAAAACCAATCGATTCCATGCATCAGGGGCAGTCGTGGTATCTTGTGTTTCCACCCTTGCGCCACTTGCTGAGCTTTCAGCTATCAATCTAACAATTACTCCTGCATTGGCAGCATATATATCTGCAATTATGCTATCATTTGTTGCGCTAAATGGGATAGGGCTAGCTAAATCTCCTCCGAGCTGTGTTCTTGCTCCAGCTGAAGCTCCATTCACTTTAATGGTTTCAAGCACATTGTTACTGCCATCGGTTGGTGAGGTAGCAAAGGAAGAGGCATTACCTCCAAAATCACTAAAACCATAATTAATGAAGTTGTCATCTTCCCAATCTAAGGGCAACGACATTGGATACTTATCAGGACCTACATAATCAATCTCAATATATCCACCTGCCCATAATTTAGACTGAGCTGTTGATTTGATGGAACTTAAAGTTATTAAGGTCAATAGCGACAAGGCGATTAAAGAAAACTTTTTCATCTATTTAAAATCCTTAGAGTGTGTTGTTCAATAAAAATTGCAATTCGTAAAGAAACGGAATTTTCATCTTTTTTACAACGAAAATCCATTCATTGCCTAAAATGACGCAGGCTAAAACGATTTAGTTGCATTTGCGTTTTACTCTTTTCACGAGTTTAAAAACTTAATTTTGTTATCACAATTTTAGAGCATGCAGCACATTCGAAATTTTTGCATTATTGCGCACATTGACCATGGGAAGAGCACCCTGGCAGACCGTCTACTTGAGAAAACTCAAACCATAAGTATGAGGGACCTTCAGGCTCAGACCCTTGATGATATGGACTTGGAGCGAGAAAGAGGTATAACCATTAAAAGTCATGCGATTCAGATGAGTTTTGTCAAAGAAGAGCAGCCGTATGTTTTAAATCTGATCGACACCCCTGGCCACGTTGACTTTTCTTATGAGGTGTCACGGTCTATTGCTGCCTGCGAAGGTGCTCTATTAATTGTTGATGCTTCTCAGGGCATTCAAGCACAAACCATTTCCAATCTTTATTTAGCTCTTGAGCATGATCTTGAAATAATACCAATACTTAATAAGATCGACCTTCCTTCGGCTATGCCTGAAGAAGTTAAAGACCAAGTAGTGGACCTTATTGGTTGTGACCGGGATGATATTCTTTTAGCTAGCGGGAAGACAGGAGAAGGAGTGGATGGGATTTTAGATGCCATCGTGGAGCGAATACCACACCCTGTAGGAGACCCTCACAAGCCTTTGCAAGCTTTGATCTTTGATTCTGTTTTTGATTCATACCGCGGCATTCACGCCTATTTTAAAGTGTTGAATGGCGAAATAAAGAAGGGTGATAAGGTAAAATTTGTAAACACAGGTAAGCAGTACGATGCAGACGAAGTTGGCGTTTTGAAACTTAAGAAAGAGCCACGTTCTGTGATTAAAACTGGAGATGTAGGCTATATTGTATCAGGAATTAAATCTGCCAGAGAGGTAAAAGTTGGTGATACACTAACTACGGTTTCTAACCCATGTCAAGAGGCAATAAAGGGTTTTGAAAATGTGAAGCCTATGGTTTTTGCGGGGATTTATCCTGTAGATACCGATGAATATGAGGAGCTGAGAGAAGCCATGGAAAAACTTCAATTAAATGATGCTTCTTTAACCTTTGAACCTGAGTCTTCAGCAGCTCTTGGATTTGGATTTCGTTGTGGGTTCTTAGGGATGTTGCACATGGAAATTATTCAGGAAAGGTTAGAAAGAGAGTTTAACATGACCGTGATCACTACGGTGCCGAACGTTTCTTATCATGCTTTTTTAACAAAAGATCCTGAAGAAAAGGTTTTGATCAACAATCCGTCAGACCTGCCCGAGGCCACCCTTCTTGACCATGTGGAAGAACCCTACATAAAAGCCCAAATTATCACAAAATCTGATTATGTGGGAGCTGTGATGAATCTCTGCATTGAGAAAAGGGGAGAGATGCAAAACCAAGTCTACTTAACTACCGACCGGGTTGAGCTAACTTTTCACATTCCATTAGCAGAAATTGTTTTTGACTTCTATGACCGGCTAAAGACTATTTCAAGGGGATATGCTTCATTTGATTATTACCCAATTGGTTACTATACCTCTAGTTTGGTAAAACTCGATTTGTTACTCAACGGAGATCAAGTAGATGCTTTATCTGCCCTAATTCATAAAGATAAAGCCTACGAATTAGGAAAAAAGATTTGCCTTAAACTCAAAGAGCTACTTCCTCGTCAGCAGTTTGACATTGCTGTACAAGCTGCTATTGGAACCAAGGTAATTGCAAGAGAAACGGTAAAAGCCTTAAGAAAAGATGTAACAGCTAAATGTTACGGTGGCGATATTAGTCGGAAAAGAAAACTATTAGAAAAACAGAAAGAGGGTAAAAAGAGAATGCGTCAGGTGGGTAATGTTGAAGTGCCTCAAAATGCCTTTCTAGCAGTATTGAAACTCGACGATTAATTGACCTCTAATTTTGCTACAAAAGCAGAGTCTGATTGGTTTTGTAATAGCAAATTATAATTTCCAGGCTTCAGGGCTAAGTAAATGCTATCCTGTTCGTCTTTAATTACATTCAAGTCATAGGGAATTGCTTCGCTAGGATTTTCACCTTCTACAAAAGCTAAAGCCATGATTGGTTTGCTCAATTCAATTGCAGCTAGAGCAAGCACGACACTTTTGTTTTCTTTGTCAAATATCCAATTGGGCTTACCATTTAGGCTTTCGGATTGCTCATGAAAAACCATAATGTCAAAGGCGCTGTCGCTTTTTTCGCCTAAGTAAGATTGTTGGCTCTCGTCAAGAAATACAGTGGGTTCTTTAAGTTCTAATCGCTTCATCAAGGGATGTAGGTAGCCAAACTCAAATCTATTGTCAAACTTTGTTTGGTTAATGGTTAGCGGATTGATTCCAGTATATTCTGATAACCTACCGGCCATGGCTTTTTTCCATCTTCCACCCATTTCACCTTCAGTAGCATGGGCGTAGCCACAATGGATCAAGTATTTACCCCCTTTATTAGCTTTCATAAAGTTAGCAATGTTGCGCGCTTGATTGATTTCTCTTTCTTTACCACCTCCAGTTCCTTCATAGGGGAAGAGGGTGAAGCCAATTTGCAGAGCATCCCGAATTAAATTACCAAACTGCGGTTCTTTAGAATAAGTCCCTGTGCTTTTGATAGGGTATTTTCGTTGGTTCAATGCAGTATCTATAAAGCTTACATTGCTCAATGTTTCTAACCCTAAATAACGATATCCTTGTTGGTAAAGGTCTTCCAATAATGTGCGAGTAAAAAATCGATGTTTGGGTTTATGGTGCGCCTCGTTAATGATTGTAATCTCTTCCGCTTTGCTCCTATTTAAAATATAGGCTTTCGCAGAAATTGGGCTAAAATCTTTTTTGAAAGCTTTAATCGCTGTATCGCTAAGTGGTCTTGGTTGGCCATATTGACCGTAAAATTGTTGCCCAGTTTCTTTTTCCATACCTAAGTAAGAGTAATCAGTTCCCGCCATTTGGTTAGCCCAAGATTTCTGGCAGGTGTCTAAATAATATTCAATCTCAGCAGGGAACTTGTAGGCAATCTCAATCGGCTGATAAGGCTCAAAGTTGCTTAGCTCAAATCTATTTTCGAGCTTACCTTCTTTTGGTTGCGGTTTGTTGTTACAAGCAAGTAGAAATGCGGTTAAAAACAGTAACAGTTGGTAGGGGTTCAATTTCATGTGTCTGCTTTATGCGATTCCCAACCTTGTGCTTTCAGTGGAATCATTTGCTCTGAACCTTTGCCTACCATAAAGTTACCGGCTGCTTTATCAGTAACATGACCGATGATGCTTATACCTGGGGCGTTTTTTATTTGCTCGTGATAGTCTAAGGGCAAAGTAAAAAGCAATTCATAGTCTTCTCCTCCATTTAAGGCAGCCAAGGTAGCATCTATCTTAAATTCTTCCATGGTTGAAACAGTGGAAGGGTCTATTGGTATTTTCTCCTCATAGATTTGAACCCCTATATTAGATGCTTTTGCCAAATGAATTAGCTCAGAAGAAAGCCCATCTGAAATGTCGATCATAGAGCTAGGTACGATTCCCTCTTTTTTAAAAAATTCGATAATCTCTTTTCTAGCTTCGGGTTTAAGCTGTCTTTCAAGCACATAATCTTTACCGCTCAAATCAGGCTGTACTTTTTCATTTTCTTGAAAAACCGCCTTTTCTCTTTCTAATATTTGTAGACCTGCATAGGCAGCACCTAGGTCTCCACTCACGCAAATCAAGTCATTTTCTTTCGCTCCATCTCTTCTTGCGATCTTTGTCTCATCAGCTTCGCCAATCACGCTCAGGCTAAGCACCAAGCCACTTAATGAGGAGGTGGTGTCTCCTCCTACTAAATCAACTTGGTAGAGCTCGCAAGCTAAATTGATTCCTTCGTAAATTTCTTCCAAAGCTTCTACAGACATGCGGTTTGAAACTGCTATGGAAACAGTAATTTGTTTTGGGTTGCCATTCATGGCATAGATGTCTGAAAAATTCACTACAGCAGCTTTGTATCCCAAGTGCTTTAAAGGAGTGTAAAGTAAATCGAAGTGCACGCCTTCAACTAACATATCAGTTGAGATGAGTTTAAGCTTTTTACCGCCTTTAATAATTGCAGCATCATCGCCTGCCCCCAATATACTTGAGCTATTGCGTAATTTAACTTTACTCGTAAGTTTTTCGATCAATCCAAATTCTCCTAAGTTGTTGAGCGGAGTTGGTTCTTGTTGTTCTTCTTGCATAAAGCAAAGTTAGTTATTCATATTCTCCTAGCCCTTTTTAGACTTGTTTCGTTATTAAACAAAGCTGCTATATGGCTGTTTGTTTACGATAAGTTTTCTTATTTAGATGCAGTCTAAATAAAGATAATTAAATTTGCAAAAAAATAAACGTTTGCATCATGATCAAAGTAAGAGATAGCGCCAGAGATAAAATTTTCAGCTTGCTCGAAGCAGAAGGAAAAGATCAAACAAGTTTTGTGCGCGTTGGAGTTAAAGGAGGGGGATGTTCAGGATTAATGTACGAGCTCGAATTTGACTCTGATCAAGAAGAAGAGGATAAATTAATAGAGGATAATAATATTAAAATCTTAGTAGATAAGAAAAGCGTATTGTACTTGGTAGGAACTGAACTTGATTTCTCCGACGGCTTGAATGGAAAGGGTTTCAGTTTTACTAATCCCAATGCTTCACGCACATGTGGTTGCGGTGAAAGTTTTTCTATCTAAATTAAAAAAATAAACTATGGCTAGTGAAGAAGAATTATTAGAGGAGGTAACCTCACAGGAGTATAAATATGGTTTCTATACCGATATAGAGTCTGATAAGGCACCTAAAGGGTTGAATGAAGATATCATTCGATTTATATCGGCGAAAAAAAATGAACCTGAATGGATGTTAGAATATCGTTTAAATGCGCTTAAGGTTTGGCAAGAAATGAAAGAGCCTGAGTGGGCACATTTAAGGTATCCGAAGCCCGACTTTCAGGATTTACACTATTATTCAGCACCGAAGAAGAAAAAAGAATTAGAAAGCCTAGATGAAGTAGATCCTGAATTGCTTGAAACTTTTGAGAAACTAGGAATTTCACTCGATGAGCAAAAACGTTTAACCGGGGTTGCGGTTGATGCGGTGATAGATAGTGTTTCAGTGAAAACAACCTTTACAGAGAAATTAGCTGAATTAGGAATTATTTTTTGCTCTTTTAGCGAAGCGGTTCAAAAGCATCCGGAATTAGTTAAAAAGTATCTTGGAACAGTTGTTCCATCTACCGATAACTTTTATGCAGCCCTGAATTCAGCAGTTTTCACAGATGGTTCCTTCTGCTACATTCCAAAGGGAGTAAGATGCCCTATGGAACTCTCAACTTATTTTAGAATTAATGAAGCGAACACCGGGCAATTTGAAAGAACTTTAGTTATAGCTGATGAGGGTAGTTATGTTTCATATTTAGAAGGGTGTACGGCTCCAATGCGAGACGAAAATCAATTGCACGCTGCAGTAGTAGAGTTGGTAGCTCTTGATGATGCAGAAATCAAGTATTCTACGATTCAAAACTGGTACCCGGGAAGTAAAGAAGGGAAGGGTGGAATCTACAACTTCGTAACCAAGAGAGGTTTGTGTATGGATAATTCAAAAATTTCATGGACACAAGTTGAAACCGGTTCTGCCGTTACTTGGAAATACCCCGGTTGTGTATTAAAAGGAGAGAATTCAGTTGGAGAGTTTTACTCTGTAGCGGTAACTGCTAATTACCAGCAAGCTGATACGGGAAGTAAAATGTTGCATCTGGGAAAGAACTCAAAAAGTACCATCATCTCTAAGGGTATATCGGCAGGTAAAGCAGAAAACTCTTACCGAGGTTTGGTGAAGATCAACAAAAATGCGGTGAATAGTCGAAACTTTACTCAATGTGACTCCCTATTAATGGGAAATGATTGCGGTGCTCATACCTTCCCTTACATAGAGGTTGATAATAAATCTTCTAAAGTAGAGCATGAAGCTACTACTTCAAAGATCGGAGAAGATCAAATTTTTTACTGTAAGCAAAGAGGTATGGACGAGGAAACGGCCATCAACTTGATTGTAAACGGCTACTGCAAAGAGGTGCTTAATCAGCTGCCAATGGAGTTTGCTGTTGAGGCGCAAAAACTGCTTGAAATTAGCTTAGAAGGCTCAGTAGGGTAATTGAATAATTTAAAGACGAATAGACAAACAAACCACGATGATTAAAATAGAAAATCTACATGCCTCAATTGAAGGCAACGAAATATTAAAAGGAATAAACCTTGAGGTCAAAGCCGGAGAGGTACACGCCATCATGGGGCCTAATGGCTCAGGTAAAAGTACTTTAGCCAGCGTGCTAGCAGGAAGAGAAGAATATGAAGTGACAAAAGGGTCAATTGACTTCTTAGGGGAAGACTTGTTAGAGATGGAACCTGAAGACCGAGCAAGATCAGGTATGTTCTTGGCTTTTCAATATCCTGTGGAAATTCCCGGCGTTAGCAACATTAACTTTTTGAAAACGGCAATCAATGAGATGCGTGAGAAAAAAGGACTAGACCCAATGACGGGTAAAGATTTTTTGAAAGCAGTAAAAGAGAAGTCGAAGTTAGTTGAACTTGATGGTAAGTTAACTAATCGATCGGTTAATGAAGGCTTTTCTGGTGGAGAGAAAAAGCGTAATGAAATTTTTCAAATGGCGATGTTAGAGCCTAAGTTGTCAGTTTTAGATGAAACGGATTCGGGACTTGACATTGATGCTTTGAGGGTGGTTTCAGAAGGCGTAAATAAACTCAAAACTGATAAAAACGCAACTATTGTTATTACACACTACCAGCGATTGTTAGATCATATTGTTCCTGATTATGTTCACGTTTTATACAATGGAAAAATTGTAAAAACAGGAGATAAGTCCTTAGCCTTAGAATTAGAGGAGAAAGGATATGATTGGCTGAAAGAAGATGCTGCCGTAACTGCATAAAAAAAGAAACTTATGAACGAAACAGCAGCTATACAGACGAAACAAGACTTTTTAGCGCACTTTAAGAATCTAGATTTTTCTTTTGATGCAGACTTTTCAAAGGAGAAAAGAGACTTCGCCAAGGAGCAGCTTCAAAAATTAAACTTCCCTACTTCTAAAACAGAATATTGGAAGTATACACGGATCAATAAATTGATTAAGGGTAATTACAAGACTGATTTTCCTACAGCTGAAATTGATTTTGAGCTTTCAGTGCCAAGCAAGAATTGCTTGGTATTGGTTAATGGCTATTTTAGTAAAGAGTTGAGTTGGTCCGAACAGACAGATGGAGTTCATTTTTCATCCCTTTCTGAGGCCAAGGAAAAAGGTGGCGCTATAGCAAAGAAATTTGGCTCATTAAGTAAAGATGAAACTGAGATCTTTTCTAGCATTAATACTGCTTATCATCAAGATGGAGCCTTTTTGCACCTTGAAAAGGGTGCTCAAGCCTCTGAGCCATTCTACATCTTACACTTGGTAGATTCAGAGGGAGCAGTTTCCAATCCTAGAAACCTGATCATGATGGAAGAAGGCAGTTCCGCTAAAGTGGTTATGAAAACCCTGAGCACCAAAAAAGGGGCGTCTTTTACCAATATGCTGTCGGAAATTTTTGTTGATCGGGGCGCTAATTTGAGCGTTGATAAAGTTCAAAATGAAGGGGAGCAAGACTATCAAATAGCTTGTGAGCAAGTTGAACAAAAAGCAGATAGTGTATTCAAGATCAACACATTTACGCTAGGTGGCAAACTAGTGCGTAACAACCTAAACATTGATTTGCTTGGTCAGCACACTGAAACGTGGTTGAATGGATTGTATTTGTTGCAAAACAAACAGCACGTTGATAATCACACCCATGTTTTTCACCGAGAGCCCAATTGTGAGTCTCACGAACTGTACAAGGGAATTATGAATGATAAGTCTACCGGAGTATTTAATGGGAAGGTTTATGTTCACAGGGAAGCTCAAAAAACCAATGCTTATCAGTCTAACGCCAATATGGTTTTAACTGATGAAGCTAGCATCAATTCTAAACCAGAACTAGAAATTTACGCTGACGATGTGCAGTGTAGTCATGGTTCAACTACCGGACAACTAGACGAAGAAGCCTTATTCTACTTAAGGTCAAGAGGTATGTCTCAAGAAAGTGCAAGGGCAGTATTATTGAATGCATTTGCGGCTGACGTATTGGAACATATTGGAGTAGATGCCGTTAAAGAGGATGTAGAATCATTTATTGATAAACATTACCAAGGAGTTAAATAATTCATGAGTCAAGCGGTTAGACAGAAGTTCAACGTAGAAGAAATAAGGAAAGATTTTCCCATTTTAAGCAGAAAAGTCAACGGTAAACCTTTGGTTTATTTTGATAATGGAGCTACTTCACAAAAACCGGATGTTGTTGCTGATGCTATTAGTTTGTACTACAAGCATGAAAACAGTAACATTCATCGAGGGGTCCACACTTTAAGCCAAGAAGCTACAACTGCCTACGAACAGGTAAGGGAAAAGATGCAGCAGTATCTTTCCGCAGAGCACAAAGAAGAAATCATTTTCACCAAAGGGACTACCGATGGGATCAATTTGATCGCTTCCTCTTTTGGTAAGCATCATTTGAAGGAGGGAGATGAGGTAATTATCTCTGCTATGGAGCACCACTCTAATATTGTTCCTTGGCAAATGATTTGTGAAGAGAAAGGTGCGACCCTTAAGGTTATTCCAATTAATGATCAAGGTGAAATCGATCTTGAAGCCTATAAAGGTCTTTTAAGTTCTAGAACCAAAATGGTTTCAATAGTGCATATTTCAAATACTCTAGGAACCATTAATCCTGTTAAGGAAATGACTGCGCTTGCTCAAGAAAAAGGTGCTGTAGTTTTGATTGATGGGGCGCAATCAGTGCCCCATAAGCCAATAAATGTGCAGGAAATAGGAGCAGAATTCTATGTGTTTTCCATGCATAAGCTATTCGGTCCAACAGGGGTGGGTGTTTTATATGGCAAGAAAGAATGGTTAGATGCTTTGCCTCCCTATCAAGGAGGTGGCGATATGATCAAAACAGTAACTTTTGAGCGAACGACCTACAATGAATTACCCCATAAATTTGAGGCGGGTACTCCAAATATCGCAGGTGGTATCGCCACAGGTGCAGCCTTGGATTATTTGAATCAACTTGATTGGGAGGGTATACAATTACATGAGCAATCTCTGTTAGATTACGGTACAGAAAAATTAAAACAAATTGAGGGCCTTAGAATAATTGGAGAGGCAGCGCAAAAAGCAAGCGTTATTTCTTTTGTTGTGGATGGAATACATGCCTACGATCTCGGGGTGATTATGGATAAAATGGGAGTAGCAGTGCGTACCGGTCACCATTGCACCCAGCCTCTAATGAACCGTTTTGGTATTTTAGGTACCGCTCGTGCAAGTTTCGCATTTTATAACACCAAAGAGGAAATTGATCAGTTTATGGAAGCCCTCCATAGAGCAATCAAGATGTTAAAGTAATGAGTAGCATTAAAGAAAGACAAGAAGAGGTTGTAGAAGAGTTTTCCATGTTTGAAGACTGGATGGATAAATATGAATACCTCATTTCATTGGGTAAAGAATTACCCTTAATAGAAGAAAGTAAAAAGGTAGAAGAGAACATCATTAAAGGATGCCAGTCTAGAGTTTGGCTAGATGCTCAATTGCAAGATGGGAAAATATACTTTACAGCTGACAGTGATGCCATTATTACAAAGGGAATCATAGCGCTAATGATAAGGGTGCTATCAGAAAGTTCACCCAAGGATATTGCTGAAACGGACTTACATTTTGTAGATGAAATTGGCTTAAAAGAGCATTTGTCTCCAACTCGTTCTAATGGATTGGTTAGTATGATCAAGAAAATGAAAACTTACGGAATTGCCTTTCAAGCTAAAGCTTAGATTATGGAAAATAAAGATGCAAAACAGCTCAGTAAAAAAGATGTAGAAAACCAAGTAATCGAGGTTTTAAAAACCATCTATGATCCTGAGATACCAGTTAATATATATGATCTTGGTTTGATTTATTTTGTAAGGGTTGATGATGAGCACAATGTTAAGATCGAAATGACATTGACTTCGCCTAATTGTCCTGTAGCAGAAAGCTTACCCAATGAAGTAGAGACTAAAGCAGCAGGTTGCTGGTGCGTGAAATCAGCGAAGGTAGAAATCGTATGGGATCCACCTTGGGGTAAGGAAATGATGAGTGAGGAGGCGATGTTGGAGCTCGGCTTCATGTAACCTCTGTTTATAAAGCTCAATAACTTTGTTATGCTTATTTTGTAAACTAGTGACCTACGGGAGTAAGCTTCTAGCTTCCAAAATTTCGCAAGTTTCTTTCTCGAGCTCCCTAAGTCAGATATAGAGGTTTTGAAACTCTTTGTTTTGCTTGGACATCGAGCTGAGTCGAGATGCAAGCAAACAGAATTGAAAAGATTAACGCTATGGCAGAAGAAATTATAAACCGCGTGGCCAAAAGTGGCCTGATTACTTTAAACCTTGAAGAGTTTTACCCTGAAGGGGAAAGGATTTTGTACGACATCAAAGACAACCTTTGGGAAGGCATTGCTTTGAAAGAAAAAGATTTTCGTGCTTTTGTAAAAGAAAATGACTGGAGTCAATACGAGGGCAAATATGTGGCTTTGCATTGCTCGGTAGATGCCATAGTGCCTACTTGGGCTTACATGTTATTAGCCACTAAATTAGCTCCTTACGCTAAAAAAGTGTGCTTTGGCGATCTCGCTCAATTGGAAAGTTTGATTTTTGAAGAAGCTATTATCAAAAATGTGAATCCGGAAGAGTATAAAGATGCCAGACTAGTAATCAAAGGCTGCAGTGACAAAGAGGTGCCACCTTCAGCTTATGTTAAGCTTACTGAAATGCTCCAACCTTACGCGAAAGTCTTAATGTATGGAGAGCCTTGCTCTACCGTGCCGCTTTATAAGAAGCCGAGGAAGTAGATGTGATATGATTACTTTATTTGCTCCTAGCTATGATTCTAACAAATAAACAATGAGTATTAAATCTAATTGTTAATTCATATAGTAAGCTATATCTGGGAGTAAATAGTGTCTACTAAAACTTATTTTTAGATAATATTGATTCAAGTGTTCTACAGTCCACCGTTGATCGTCAAGAAATAGAGTCTTATTATCATCTTCAAGCTTCCAAATTCCAAAGTGAGTGTCTTCATCATCAGAATAGATGATATAGGTCCTGTCAGCATTAAAAATATACCTCTTATTTGAATTTACCGGATATACTGTTCCAAAAGTTTCATACTTGTAACAGTTCCAGTTTTTGGCAATTAAAAGCAAGCTTCCTTCTAAGTTAGAGAGATCAATAGGATTGTTGAGTGAGGGGTCATATTTTTCTTCTTCTTTTGAACAAGCAATTATCAAAAGAATCAAAAAAAGAAATGGAAAGCTTGTAAGGTTTATTTTCATCTATAAAACTATGATAACGTACTAATTGCTTTGATACGCTATTCAATTGATTAAGAAATGAAGATCTTTATTTGAGTCGAAATTAATAAAATTCTGTACAGCATGCCTTGGTGTTAATGTTTACGGAGCCTTGATCTACGGTGCTGCTCTATAAGAAGCCGAGGAAGTAGATCAATTACTTTTCCTTTTCGCCTCCCTGATAAACTGTCCTTCTCGGAATAGGGATTTTGATTCCTTCTTGATCTAATTCTTTTTTTACTGCTTCTAGTTGTTCCCAAAACAAAGGCCAATACTCCGTTGACGGTACCCAACATCGAGCCATTATTTTCATATCGTATTCTCTTATTTCTTCTAACCTTACATCTACGTCTAAATGAGTGGCTACTTTAGGGTTTTTACTCAACGCTCTTACAATTACCTCGCGAAGCCTGTCCACATCTTCTTCAAAAGAGAATTTAAGCTCAAGGTCAATCCTGCGATACTTTTCAGCAGTGCGGTTGTCCACATCACTGTTTGAAACCCCTCCATTTGGCATGGTGATGATGCGGCCATCAAAGGTTTTTATACTAGTGTACAAAATGTCAATTTTCTGAACCTCACCTAGTTTCCCATTTACTTCAATCAAATCTCCCACTCTAAAAGGCTTGAATACCAAAATGAGAATTCCACCGGCAAAATTTGACAAACTGCCTTGCAAGGCCAAACCTACCGCAATACCGGCTGCCCCGAAAATGGCTAAGAAGGAAGTTGATTTTATTCCTAAGATCGATCCAACTGCAAAGAACAATAGTCCGTAAAGCAGGAAAATACTTAGGCTTTCAATAAAGGTTTTTAACGATAGCTCTACCTTGGATTTTACTAACGCCCTTTTCAGCAGTCTCATTACGAACTTGATAATAAATACACCAAGGAAAAAGCAGATGACAGCATAAACGATATCAAGTCCAATATCAAGTAGCAAAGTCTGAAGCTTAGACTTTAACTCTATCCAAAAATCTTGATCTATTTGTGTGGGCATTTCCGCTGAGAGGGTTAAAGGTTCAATGGTCTATCAGAAATCAATATTCTTTCAAAAGCTAACAAGATAGCAAAAATTGGCAGGAGAAGTTCAAATATCTTAGATTCAAGCATTCACCTTTACTTTAGTGTTTAACGGTAAAATCATAAAGCATTGGGCAAATCCTGCAAAAATGACGGCATTTAAATTTCATTAGGAATTAAGAATTTTCTAAAAATTAGAAATGTGGTATGGTGCCACTTTGTAAAAAGCCGAGGGGGTAAAATTTTTAGTTTGAAGAAATGTGATTATAGTATCCGATACAATTATTTATAACAGATTGAGGTTAAAATAAAAGTAAGTTTCCCTTTTCTAAAATAGATTTGTTGACTGATATCTCTTTTCTAGTAAAAGATTGGACGAGAGATTGAAATTTGCACACGGTGAAGACTAATAAGTTTTGACTTCTTTTGCTTTCTTCCTTCAAGTAAATGGAATTTTTATCAGTTTTACATATCTTCCAATCAAACATAGTGCTATTATGTTTAATTGTTTCACCTAGTTTGAAGCCCAAAAGGTTTAGCCACTTTTCATCTAAAGTAATAAATTGAAACTTGCTGTTATCTATGACTATTTGATCCATATCACTACCTTCAATAATCATCAATTTATTTAAATGGTATATTACTTTGTAAACTTTTTTGTTGCACTGAATCAATGCTCCTAGCATATTCAGCTTTTCATTTAAACCTTCATTCATGGGTAATATTTTATATTAGATATAAAAGGGTATTTATGAAGTTTCCCTCATATATCTATTACAACAATTTTTGAAAATAGGTTGAAATTCATCTAATCTGCTACGGTGGCGTCAAATGGTGTTGATTCTCACTTCTTTAATGTTTTTATGCTCCAAACCGAAAAAATTAAGATATATCTTACAGGAAAGGCAATTAAAATGAGTGTAATGAATGTGAGTTTAGTTTTGTGATAAATTTCTTTCTCACTAAGCTCGTCTTTTTCTTTGTAAAGGTCTGCTAGTTTGGGACTAATTCTTTTTCGCTGAGCCTTCTTTTTTCTTATTATTTTAAGATTTTCTGCATCTGACTTCGTAAATAAATTTTTGTTAATGAAAGACTTGAAATCTAACCAATTGTAAAAGCCAAGTTCATTAAGCTTTTCTATTTGTTTTTGCGTCCATTTATAATTCCAGTAATGAGCTAAGCTGTCTGAATTGTTTAGTGATTTTAAATTTTTATTCCAAAACTCATCACTGGATTCATACTGATCTACAGCAAATAGTGATTTATATCTTTCATAAAATTGATTTCGGACAAGACTTTTCTTTTTTAGAGGCTCATTCAATAATTGAATCTCGTTTCGAAGTTCAGTATAGTGGTTAGAAGATTGCTGAATCTGATAATCTAATATTGAACTGTAACCAACAATAGCTAAATAAGTTAATATGGTCAAGATGCAACAGCCCAATAGAAACAAAAACTCTCTAGCAATTATTTTTTTAGTGTGTAGTTTCATATACAAATGCAAAAAGTACTAAATATCTAAATATATATAGAATTGTAGCTTTTTACTTCATAAAAGCTAAATCAACTTATATTTTACAATTGCTCTGGACTGACTTTCAGGGAAGAGACCTGCGGCAGAATGATGTTCATAAAAGGCAAAAAAAAGAGCCAAGTATTAAACTTGACTCTTAAAAGGTGGTGCCAGCTGGAATCGAACCAGCGACACAAGGATTTTCAGTCCTTTGCTCTACCAACTGAGCTATGGCACCTTTTTTTATTGGTCGGCAAATGTAAAAATAATATTTAAGTCAACTTCAATCAGGCAAAAGATTTTTAAAAGCATTGCTTAGCTTTGATTATGGCTTTTAACCTGGCAATCGATATTGGCAACAGCAAAACGAAGTTTGGCCTTTTTCAAACAAAGAAACTGCTGCAGTTTAAGGTCCTCGACAATCAAGCGCTTGCCGCAAGCAATCAACTTTTTAGTGACTTTTATCCTGAATGGGTTATTTTATCATCAGTAAACCGTAAAGCCGAGCAACAACTTAAGCTAGATCAAATTTCTAACAAGCTGATCGAACTATCGCATAACAGCAAACTGCCGTTTGAGCTTTCTTATCATACTCCTGAAACCCTTGGTAAGGATAGAATTGCCGCAGTTGCCGCAGCCCAGGCCGAATACCCAGCTCAAAATGCCTTGGTTATTGACGCCGGTACTTGTGTTACCTATGATTTTATAGATCAGACAGGCAGGTATTATGGCGGCGCAATTTCTCCGGGAATTCAGATGCGATTAAAAGCCATGCACCAATTTACTGATCAGCTGCCACTTTTAAGTTGGGATGGTGAGCCAACTAATCTTACCGGGCAGAGTTCAATAAACTCAATGTTATCGGGAGCTGTTAACGGTTTGCGCCTTGAGGTAGATGGGTTTATTGAGGAATATAAGTCCAAGCATAAAAATCTAAAAGTACTCCTTACAGGTGGGGATGCTCCGCTCTTTGAAAAAGACTTAAAAAATGGCATCTTTGCAGACCCAAATTTGGTGCTAAAAGGATTAAATGAAATACTTCTTTACAACTGCGATTAAATTACTCGCTTGCAGCCTTTTCCTTTTGCTCTTCAACTCTTCGCTTCAAGCGCAAAAAACCACTCATTCTCCATATTCTAGGTATGGAATCGGTTTGTTGAATCCAAAGAATGCAAATTCCAATATGGCTATGGGCGGCTTTGGCTATGCATGGCGTCCGCAAAATTATAAGCCGCAGATCTATGATTCTTTAGCTCGAAGTAATGCAAAGTTAAACGATCGAGGAACCAATTTTATTAACCTTAAAAATCCTGCCTCTTACTCAAACTTCAGCTTAACCACTTTTGAGGCCGGCATATATGCTCAAGGCGAACAACTAAGTGCAGGTCAGCAAACCAGCACAGAAAATACTGCCTTTTTAAGCCATGTTACACTGGCCATGCCAATTGCTAAAAAGTGGGGTTTGGGTTTTGGTCTTCGTCCTTTTAGCAAATTGGGCTATGATTATACCAATCAAGATATACTTGCAAGCGGACAAGTGGTGAATAACCTTTATAGCGGTTCGGGAGGTCTAAACCAATTGTTTCTAGGAACAGCCTATGAGCTGAACAAAAACTTATCCATTGGAGTCAGTGCAGCATATGTTTTTGGTAGACTAGAGGATGAAAGTAGAGTAGTTTATGAAGAAGGTTCTAGTTTTTTCAATACGCTAGACCAAAATCAGTTGAGAGTTAATGACTTTACTTTTGATTTTGGGCTACAGTATTTCGCTTCTTTGAATCAAGATTATAGATTGGTAGCAGCTTTGAATTTGGCTCCCATTTCCGACTTACAAGCTGAGCGCTTTCAGTTGATACGGAATTATGCAGGCGAGCAAGATTTTGAGAATTTCAAAGACACCATTAGGAATGTTGAGGCTTTAGAAACTCAAATTGCAATAGCCAGCTCCCTAGGCGGAGGGCTTAGCATTGAAAAGAAGGGAGAATGGCTCGTAGGACTTGATTACACCTTCTTCCAAAGAGAGGAAGAAGAGGTTGAGCCGGGTATAGTTTTCGATACTTACTCAGAAATAAACTTAGGCTTTGAACGTTTCAATAAACTTAATTCATTTGGTTCTTATTTCAAACAAATGGGATATCGAGCAGGTTTACGCTATAATACGGGGTTCATATCCATTAATGGAGAGGCAGTAGAGGAGTTTGGCATAGGCTTTGGTATAGTGATGCCGTTGAGGAAGTCCTTCTCTACTTTAAATCTAGGTCTTGAAGTAGGCAGAAGAGGAAGAGATGAAGGAGCCTTAATTGAAGAGAACTTTTTAAACTTTCAACTTGGTGTAACCATCAACGATAAGTGGTTCATTCAGCGTAAATACGACTAATACTAACAAATAGATAATCGAAAATTAAAACAATAAAAATGAAAAAGCTCAGTCTAGTATTTTTAGCAGCCTTTCTAAGTTTAACCGCTTTCTCACAAAGTAAATACGGTGAAGACAGTGTAAAGTGCGTTCAAAACCTTTCTTTATACCGCGATTACTACAAACAGAAAGTATACGATGATGCTTATAAATATTGGCATATCGTTTACACCATTTGTCCAGCTTCTTCTGAGCGGATGTATGTAGATGGAACCAATCTGGTAGAGTATAAAATGAAGAAAGCTGAAAGCAATGAGGTTAAGTTAGCCTACTTCGATACTTTAATGATGGTTTATGACCAGCGTATAGAAAACTTTGGCAAGGAAGGGTATGTGCTTGGTAGAAAAGGAACAGATATGCTACGTTATAAAAGTTCTGATGCTGAATCAGCATACAATACCTTAGCAAAGTCAGTTGAATTACAAGGAAATAAATCTGAGGCTGGGGCTTTGGTTTCATATATGAATGCAGCAGTCCTCATGGAAAAGAAAGAAAAGAAGACCCCTGCAGAAATTGTGACAATTTTTACTCAACTAAGTGGAATAGTTGATCATAACTTAAAGAAGTATGCTGGTAAAAAAACTGCTTCTTATTATGAGCGTGCTCAAAGCAGTATTGAAAAACTTGCTAGCCCATACTTAAGCTGCGATGTTTTAATTGAGATGGCTACAAAGAATTATGAGAAACAAAAAGAGAATCAATCTTGGATGGAGAGAACAGCTAATATTTTAGACCAAAAGGGATGTACAGACGCTCAAGTGTTCTTTGATATTGCGAACACCATGCATGCAACAAACCCATCTGCAGTTTCAGCCGAGAAAATGGGAATCCTTTCTTTGAAGAAGAAGAATTACCGCGAAGCAGCTGATTTTTTCAAGCAAGCTTTAGAAATGGCTGATCAAGAGGCTGATAAATCTAAGTATTACATTGAACTGGCTCAGGCATATAGCAGCATGGGTTCATACAGCAGCGCTAGATCGAATGCATTAAAGGCTGCAAAGGAAAAAGAAGGTTACGGCTTACCTTACATTATGATCGCAGATATGATTGGAGGTAGTTCTTCTGCTTGCAAAAGTGATGACCCTTGTGTGCAAAAAGCCATTTATTGGTTGGCGGTTGATTATTTAAACCGTGCAAAGTCAGTAGATCCTTCGGTAGCTGAAAAAGCGAATGCTAAAATTGCAAGCTATAAAAAGTACTACCCAACCAAAGAGGATTGCTTTTTTAAGGGAATCAAAGAAGGACAAACAGTTGAAATTGGCTGCTGGATTGGTGAGTCAACCAAAGCACGCTTTTAATTGAACAGTAAGCTTAATACTTTACAAAACACACTCAGAGCAGGATGTTTGATCTTGTTTTTGAGTGTGTTTTTTGCTTGTGAAAATGATCCTGAGGAGGTTGAAAAATACAACCAAGAAAAACGATACCCAGTCCAGTCAGGCAAGAATGTGGAAATCTTGTATAGCACTAAAGGTAGAATCAAGTTTAAACTTAAAGCTCCTGTTCTAGATCAGTATACAGGAGAAGAACCATACCGTGAAATGCCCGAAGGCGTGCACATTCAAGTTTATGACTCCTTAATGCAGCTTACTTCAGAGCTTACGGCTAATTATGCCATAGATAAGGAATACGAAGAGGTGATGGAGGCAAAAGAAGACGTAGTTTTGATCAACAACAAAGGTGAAAAATTGAATACGGAACACCTCGTTTGGAATCAGCAGACAGATGAGATCACCTCTGATGTTTTTGTTAAAATCACCACTGAAGATCAAATTTTGATGGGTGAAGGCTTAGTTGCTAATCCTGACTTTACTGAATATAAAATACTGGAGCCGAGAGGTGTAATTAACATTGATGATGATTAAAGTCGTTAAATTCATGGAAAAGGTTTGGCTTATGCTTAGCATACTAACCTTTTTAATTGGAATCTACCATTCCATTCAAAATACCGTTTATGATGCCTTGTATTTCTTCGGTTTTTCTGCGGTAGCCATTATTCTTTTTATTTTTAGAAGAAAGCAAAGACAACTTTATGAGCGTAATCAGTCAGATGATTGATTACCTTTGAATTAGTTCGAAATAACCATGGACACCTCTTCCGCCTTTGGCGTAATCTTAGCAATGCTCATCCTCTCTGCCTTCTTTTCAGGTATGGAGATTGCTTTCGTTTCTGCTAATAAGCTCAAAATAGAATTAGACGGAAAGCAAGGAGATTTTTTTGCTCAAATCATTGCTCGGTTTCTTAAGAAGCCTTCTAGGTTTATTGGTGCTATGTTGGTCGGAAATAACATAGCCCTTGTGGTTTACGGTATATACATGGCCAAGCTACTAGAACCGAAAATTGCAGCCTACACCGAAAGTGATTTTTTAATTCTACTGTTACAGACATTAGTTTCAACCATTATCATTCTAATCACTGCAGAATTTTTACCTAAAACGCTTTTTAGGATCAATCCCAATTTAGTACTGCGCTTTTTTGCCTTTCCTTTATTGTTGATCTATTGGCTCTTACTTCTACCCATGTTACTGATCATTGGTCTATCAGAAATGTTGATCAAGCTTTTTTCTCCTAACCTTAACATGGATGATGAACTCAATTTTGGGCGAGTAGATCTAGAACATTTTATTCGAGAAGGAACTGAAAACAGTGATGAAGACGAAGAGGTAGAACATGAAATTCAGATTTTCCAAAATGCCTTAGACTTTTCAAAAGTTAAAGCCCGTGAATGCATGGTGCCCCGAACTGAAGTGGTAGCCATGGACATTGAAGACAGCATTGAAAATCTACAAGCCAAGTTCATAGAGACCGGTCTTTCAAAAATTATGATCTACCGCGATAATATCGACAATGTAATTGGCTATACCCATTCATTTGAATTGTTTAAAAATCCTGATAGTATAAAGGCTATTTTACTGCCAATACCCATTATTGCTAACTCCATGCCGGCTAATGAAATTTTGGAAAATCTCTTAAAGCAAAAACGGAGTGTGGCCGTGGTGGTAGATGAATTTGGCGGAACTTCCGGTATCCTTACCATAGAAGATGTAATTGAAGAGATATTTGGCGAGATCGAGGATGAGCACGATAAGGAAGACCTAATCGAAAACCGCATTAATGAGCAGGAGTTTCTTTTTTCTGCCCGCCTTGAGGTTGATTACATCAATCAAGAATACAATTTGAATTTACCCGAAAACGACAATTACGAAACCTTAGCAGGTCTGATTATCGATTACCATGAAAGTATTCCGATCATGAACGAAGTAATCGGCATGGAGGATTTCGTTTTTACCGTAAAAAAGGTATATGAAAATAAGATCGATTTAATTCATTTGAAGGTAAAAGAAGAGGATTGATATAAGTTTTTAAGCTTTACAGCCACGCCCCTCTTAGCTAATTTTTTAACCTTTTATTATTCAGTTTACTATCGTATATTCGCAACCCTAAAATTTTAATAGACTTCAATGGCAATTATTGGAAAAATCAGACAGCAGTCAACGCTGGTATTAATCATTATTGGTGGAGCCATTATGGCTTTTGTGTTAAGTGATTTGTTTAGTTCACAAGGAGGGGGTTCTCAAGGCCCCATGAATGTTGGTTTAGTAAATGAAACGCCTATCACACCAACCGAGTTTGAATTAAAAGTAAATCAAGCTTACGAAACCTACAAGCTCAACACCCAAACCCAAGGGAGTTTAGATGAGAAAACAAAATCTCAGATCAGGGAGCAGGTTTGGAATGAAAAACTAGCCGATATCTTGATTGGTGGACAGATGGAAGAACTCGGAGTTGATGTAACCTCCAAAGAGCTTTTTGATATGGTGCAAGGCGCTAATCCTCACCCTCAAATCGTACAGGCTTTTACCGATCCAAATACTGGTCAATTCGATAAGAATGCAGTGATTCAATTCTTACAGAATTTAGATAATGATCCTGAAACAAAGCAGCGTTGGTTGGTTTTTGAAAAAGCCATTAAGCGAAATCAGTATTTTAACAAGTTCAATACCTTGATCAGTAAAGGTTTCTATATGCCTTCAGCTTTGGCCGAAAAGGAATACAAAGAAGAAAACACTACCCTTAATTTCAAGTACGTTTACAAGCCTTTCACAGCTTTAAATGATACTGCTGTTCAGGTAAGTGATCAAGAGTTGCAGGCTTATTACAAAGAACATCAAGATGAATATGAGCAAGAGGCTAGCACAAAGGTTTTCTATGCATACTTTCCCGTTGCTCCTTCTGCCCTTGATAATGAAAGGGCTAAGCGATATATGGACGAAGCAAAACCTCGTTTTGAAAAGGCGGAAAACGATTCACTTTTTGTGAATGCGAATTCTGATGATCCTTTTGACCCTCGTTTTTTCAGCATTGACCAAGCACCTGCAAATGCAGATACTGCTTTGTGGAACAAAGAGGTTGGCGCCATGACTGATGTCTTTAAAGTAGGAGACAATTATTATCTCCAAAAGGTAACTGCCACTAAAATGGCTCCAGACTCAGTGAATGCCCGTCATATATTGATCAATACTCAGGAAAGAAGTCTTGAGCGAGCTGAGAAATTGGCTGATAGTTTAAAGCAAGCCATTGAAGCCGGTGCTGATTTTGCTGAATTAGCTATGACCTATTCTGATGATGTTGGATCAGGGCAAAAAGGCGGTGATTTGGATTGGTTTACTGAAGGTATGATGGTGAAGCCCTTTAACGATGCTGCTTTTGCAGCAGAAGTAGGCGACTTGATCAAAGTAACCACACAGTTTGGGATTCATCTAATTGAAGTAAAAGAGAGAACTGAGCCCAAGAAAAAAATTCAATTGGCTGTTGTGCGTCGCATGGCAGAAGCAGGTAAAGAGACTTACGAAGAAGTATTTAATAATGCCAACAGCTTTTCTATTGAGGCACAGGATATTGAAAGCTTCAATAGTTTAGTAAAAGAAAAGAATGTGCAGCGTAGAGTAGCGGTACTAGGACCTGATGATGTAGCTTTCCCTAATTTAGAGGCATCTAGAGACATTGTGAGATGGGTAAGAGATGCCAATGAAGGTGATATTTCCGAACCCTACGATACAGATGACGCCTTTGTAGTGGTGGCAGTTGAGAATATTAGTGAGAAAGGTGTTCCACCTCTTGAAGATGTAAGAGGTAGAGTTGAATACTATACCAAGCAAGAGAAGAAAGCTGAGATGTTTAAAAATGAGATGTCAGGCGCTACAGATCTAGGAAGTTTGGCTGCTAAACTTGGTTTAAGCGTGGAGAATGCTGTTGGCGTTTCTTTGGCAAATCCAAGTATTGAAAACGTGGGTTTTGAACCTGCTGTGGTTGGGAAGGCCTTAACTTTGGAGAGCAATCAAATGAGTGTACCCATTAAAGGGAACAATGGTGTATTTGTAATAATGCTAGAGCAAAAATCTGATCCGGGTGCTGCAAATTTAGTGGCTGTAAGAAGCGCTAAATCAAGGGCAGTTAAAGCACGATTAGACAATGGTGCTTTACTGGAAGCCCTGAAGGAGAAAGCAGATATTGAAGACAATAGATCGAAGTTTTATTAAACTTCATCGATTAGCGAATAAAAGGCAAATCTTTACCAGGGTTTGCCTTTTTTAGTAGCCGTAATAAGTCAAATCAACAGAGCGATATTCGAATTCTTCAAAGCCACGGTTCCAGATATAAACTGCCAATTCTGTTTCTTCATCGTCATAAAAGTTAAGCGGTTGATAGCAAAAGATTCGATTCCATTTTGCGTCAGCCTTAGAAAAATCCTTTAAGTCTAAAGCACGATAAAAAAGTAGCTTTTGGCTGCTTAAATGCTTAGCTGTGATCACCAATTGCGCTTGTGACTGCTGGCTAACACCTGCTATATCCAAAGAGAGGTTCAGCCCACCATTGATGGGTAAGCTTTTCTTAAGCTTTCTTTTAAAGGTTAAACTGTACTCTCGATCTGATACTACTTTACCTTTTTTCGCGCTGTCTGCCAAAGTGAGGTTACTCCAATATTGGGAGGGCTTTCTTAAGTCGAGTTTTTCAGTAAAAAGAACTTTTTCTTTTTCATAATTAAAGAAATTTTCAAGCTGGTGTTTCTTTTTTTCGCTTGCTTTCTGCGCAACTATAATAGGACCTGCATCTAATACAACCTCAAAGTGATTAAGGTAGCTCGGGTATTCTGGGTGGTAGACCGAAAAGTACTGCTGCTTCCGAAAGATGAAATAGTCAAAAGGCCAATCAAGCACTTTATCCATAAGATTCGGCTCATTCCATTTGAGTAAATACCCTTTATGCTCTAACAAGATAAAGGGCAAGTTTGGGGCTTGTTCTGCTCCGGCAACAAGCAGACGCTCCTCTTCTTTGATTTCTAGCTGGTCTATTCGTGGTTTTGCTAGTTTATAATCTTCAATGATCGAGCTTGTGTTTTGCCAGGGCTTTTCAATTACAGCCTCCTTTGTTCTATAAACTCCCTCCACACCTATGATCGAGATGAAAAGTAAAATAATTGAAGTTTTCAGTTTCAAATCGAGCCGGTTTAAAGAAATTTCAAGTCTGGAAAGTAACAATACCAACAATAGTAAAGTAGGGTAGAGGTAAGTATCTATAAAGTAATAATCGTGGTCGCGGAAGTTGGAGAACATGGCAAAGGTGAAAAGTACAACTCCTCCAAAGCAAAAGAAGGCAATGACACCAACAGGGTTAAGGCTTACTTTTCTTTTACTGCGGTACCATTGAAAACCTCCAAAGCCAATTAAAAATGCGAAAAAGATCCACTGGCTGAGGGATAGATAATGCAGTAGCCAAAGTTTATAAATGTTTTCAATAATACTTTTGGCAACTTCAAAGTTTGCAGCAGGCACTAAGTAATAAAGAAACACTGAGCCGTAATGGTATACCATGTGCAGGTTCATGTAATAATAGTGCAAACCAAAAGCGGTGAAACTCAAAAGAACTGAAGGGAGAAGTTCTAACTTGAGTTTTTTTTCTTTTAGGCTGTAAAAACTTTCTGTAAGCAAAACTGCTATAAAGGGAATCAGCGCAGTGCTTCTGATTAGTGTGGTCAATGTGAAAAGTAAAACGCTTAAATAAAAGTGCTTGCTCTTCCCTTGTTTGCGGTAAAGCAAGTAAGTGTAAGTTCCAGCTAAAACAAAACTCAGTGTATTGGTGATATTTAAAAAGGAAAGCTGGTAGATTAAAAATACCGGACAGAAAAGCAGAAAAGCAACAAGCAAGCTGGATACTGAGAGCGAAAGCTGATTAAGTCTAGCAATCTTAAAGAGGGCAAAAAGACCAAGGAAACTAAGTAGAAAGTTGTACCACTGAAAGATCGCAACCGATCGAATATTAAAGGCTTTCATAATAGCGGCTACTGCGTATTCATGCAAAGGCAGGTTGACTGCAGTAATGCTATTTTCTTGGGCCTTTTTAAAGTTGTGTGGAAACTCCCGATTCATCAAATAGGTTTCCGGCTTGCTGAGGTCGAACCCATTATTCAAAAAACCGATCGCTAAAGCATAACGGTCGTATTGGGCCCATGGGTGAACGGCTTTGGGCCATTCATTAAACCGACCGAATTGAATTACAAAACCCAAGCAGAAGAAGAGCAAAAGTATAAGCGCTTCTTTTTGCTTGGGTTTAAAATTAGTGGATGTCAAGTTTAAATGACTTTCAGTTCTTGCCCTATTTTCTTGAAGGCAGCAATTGCTTGATCTAGATGCTCTTTATCATGAGCGGCAGAAAGCTGTACTCTGATCCTTGCTTGTTCTTTCGGTACTACAGGATAGAAAAAGCCAATCACATAAATGCCTTCTTCTAGCAAGCGGTCTGCAAAAACTTGTGATAGTTTGGCATCATAAAGCATAATAGGAACGATTGCAGAGTCACCATCTTTATAGTCGAAACCTGCTTCAGCAACTCCTTTTTTGAAGTATGCTACATTCTCCATCAGCTTGTCTCTAAAGGCTGTCGTTTCATTTAAAATATCAAAAACAGCATTTGATGCACCTACAATAGCAGGCGCAAGCGAGTTAGAGAATAAATAAGGTCTGGATCGCTGTCTTAGCATCTCAATGATTTCCTTTTTACCAGTAGTAAAACCACCCATAGCACCTCCTAACGCTTTTCCAAGTGTTCCGGTTATGATGTCAACTCTACCTAAAACATTGCAGTACTCAGGTGTACCACGTCCTGTTTTGCCAATAAAACCATGTGCATGACAATCATCTACCAAAACCATGGCATCATACTGATCTGCCAAGTCACAAACCTTGTCTAATTGTGCCACATAGCCATCCATTGAGAATACGCCATCCGTTACAATTATTCTAAAACGGTGGTCCTGAGCTTTTTTCAACTGCTCTTCTAGATCAGCCATGTTGTTGTTCTCATAGCGGTAGCGAGCAGCTTTACAAAGGCGCACCCCATCAATAATAGAAGCATGGTTCAAGGAGTCGGAAATAATTGCATCCTCTTTCGTCAATAAAGGTTCAAAAACTCCTCCATTAGCATCAAAAGCGGCAGCGTAAAGGATGGTATCCTCTGTGCCACAGAAATCGGCAATTTTAGCCTCTAGCTCTTTGTGAATGTCTTGTGTTCCACAGATAAAGCGTACTGAAGACATTCCAAAACCATGGCTATCTAAAGTATCTTTAGCTGCTTGCACCACTTTGGGGTGAGAGGATAGCCCTAGGTAATTGTTTGCACAGAAATTGATTACCTCTTTTCCGTCACTTAGTTTGATCACGGCATCTTGCTGCGATGTGATAATCCGTTCCTTTTTATAAAGACCGTCTTCCTCGATTTGCTTTAATTCTTCCTTTAAATATTCTTTTATTTTCCCGTACATATAATCTTATTAGTTTAAACCAAAAATATTCATTTTACCAGCCATCAGAAAAAAAATAAGCGCTAGATTGTTCAAAATAAAAAAGGCGGATCATGCAGATCCGCCCATCTTTCTAGAAATTGGAATCTCTTAAACTACGCCTTGTGCAATCATAGCGTCAGCAACTTTTACGAAACCGGCTATATTGGCACCTCTTACATAATCAACAAAGCCTTTCTCGTTAACCCCGTAGCGTACACAAGAATGGTGAATGTCTTTCATGATATCTTGTAGCTTCTGATCTACTTCTTCAGCAGTCCAGTTGTAGCGCATTGAGTTTTGAGACATCTCTAAACCAGAAGTAGCTACACCACCTGCATTAGAGGCCTTGCCTGGAGCAAAGAAGATCTTAGCACTGTGAAAAGCTTCAACCGCTTCAGGCGTGCAAGGCATGTTTGCCCCTTCTGCTATCACGCTTGCCCCATTTTTGATTAGCAAGCCTGCTTCATCTTTATTCAATTCATTCTGAGTAGCACAAGGTAAGGCGATGTCACATTTAACACCCCAAGGTCTTTTCCCTTCGTGGTATTCGGCGTTTTTAAATTTCTTGACGTATTCTTTGATTCTGCCTCTCTTCACATTTTTCAATTCCATAATGAAGTTTAGCTTCTTCTCGTCGATCCCATCAGCATCGTAAATGTACCCGCCTGAATCAGACATGGTAACCACTTTGCCTCCTAATTGAGTAGCTTTTTCACATGCGTATTGGGCTACATTTCCAGAACCTGAGATCACAACTGTTTTACCATCAATGCTTTCTCCTCTAGAGTCTAACATTTCTCTTACAAAGTAAACACAGCCATATCCTGTAGCTTCGGGTCTGATCAAGCTACCACCATAAGAAAGCCCTTTTCCAGTAAGTACTCCGGTAAATTCGTTTCTAATTCTCTTGTATTGGCCAAACATATAACCAATCTCTCTTCCTCCAACTCCAATATCACCGGCAGGTACGTCTGTATCAGGTCCAATGTGACGAGAAAGTTCGGTCATAAAGCTTTGGCAAAAACGCATCACTTCATTGTCAGACTTTCCTTTTGGATCAAAATCAGATCCACCTTTTCCACCGCCCATGGGCAGGGTAGTTAAACTGTTTTTGAAAACTTGTTCAAAAGCCAAAAACTTCAAGACACTTAGGTTAACCGTAGGGTGGAAACGCAAACCACCTTTGTATGGTCCTATTGCAGAGTTCATTTCAATTCTGAACCCACGGTTTACTTGAGCATTGCCTTTATCATCGATCCAAGGCACCCGAAACATGATGATGCGTTCTGCCTCAACCATTCTTTCCAAAAGGTTCAGCCCTTGGTATTCTTTATTTTCTTCAATAAAAGGGATCACTGTTTCAGCAACTTCTTCAACTGCTTGTAAAAACTCAGCCTCGTGACCATTCTTTTGAGCCACAGACTCAATAAAGGCTTCTATCTTTTTTTTGACAGCACCTTGATTCGATTTATTTGTACTCATTCTTAGGAATATTGGGTTATCTAATTAGATTAAATTGGACGCAAATGTAACTAATTTTCAAAAGGGTAAAGAAGCTATTAAACAAGTTGATATTGCTTGCCCGGTAGACTTTTAACTACTCCTTTGAATTCAAGATTGAGTAATAAACTTGCAGTTTTACTCATTGGCATTTGTGCTAACAAGCTTAGTTCATCAATGGGCAACAGGTCTTTGCCTTCAAACGCCTTGATGATTTTTTCCTCTTCGTCATTTAGTTCAACGAAAAGTTGTCTTTGGGTTGAATTTTGTTTTTTAGCTTTTGATTCAAGCTCCCAGCCTAGGATGTATTCTAAATCTTTAACGGATTCTATCAAAGCAGCTTTGTTGGCCTTGATTAGCTTATTACAACCTTCAGATTGGCTATCGTCTACCCTGCCGGGAACAGCGAAAACGTCACGGTTGTAGCCATTGGCAAGGTCGGCTGTGATCAAAGAGCCTCCTTTGGCTGAAGATTCAACCACTACAACTGCTTCAGATAGGCCTGCTACAATGCGGTTACGCTCAGCAAAATTGGAGGGAAGGAGTTTGGTTTTGCTATGGTAATCTGAAGCAATACCTCCATTGAGTTGCATTTTTTCTGCATATTTAAAGTGAGGCTTTGGGTAAACTTCATCAAGACCAGAAGCTAGGATTCCGATGGTTGGCAAACCTGCCTCCATTGCTGCTTTATGGGCTGTAATGTCTATTCCATAGGCAAGCCCGCTTACAATGGTAGCGCCGTGTGGCTTTAGGTCGCGAATCATTTGCTCGCAAATGGCTTTTCCTTTTACGGTTGCCTTTCGAGTTCCAACAAAGCTGATCATTTTGGATGCATTCCAATCAACTTTTCCCTTACTGTATAGGATGATCGGTCCATCATCGCAATGTAGCAAGCGTTGCGGGTAATCTTTGTCGAGAAAAAAAGTAGCGTTAATGTTTTCCTTTTCCAGAAAAGCCACTTCCTCCTCAGCTCTGCCTAAAACATCTGCCTGCAAAACTTTGCTAACAGCTTTTTCGCCCAAGCCGGGGATCTTCAATAGTTCAGCCTTTTTGCTTTTAAAAACAGCTTCGGCACCACCACAATAGGCTACTAATTTTTTAGCACCTTGGTGGCCAATTCCCGGTATTAAACTTAGTCCAATTTGATAGATCAATGCACTCAACTGAAAGTCGTAAAGTTTTAATTTATATTTGGTCAAAAGTATTAATATGCGATCAATAGGAGTAATACCTGCCCGATATGGTTCAACTAGATTGCCCGGTAAACCGCTAGCCTTAATACATGGAAAGCCCATGATTCAAAGGGTTTATGAGCAATGTAAGCAGTCTACTGCCCTAAGCGAAGTAGTAGTAGCCACAGATGATGAACGGATTTTAGAGGCGGTTGAACATTTTGGTGGACGTGCAGTGATGACCAGCCCTGATCACCAAAGTGGCACGGATCGTTGTTTGGAAGCATACCAAAAAATTGATGAGGAGTTCGACATTGTTGTAAATATACAAGGTGATGAACCCTTTATTTCTCCATCTCAAATTGACTTGATCTTAAGTTGTTTTCAATACGAAAATACAGAGATCGCAACTCTGGTTAAATTGATTGATCAAGAGTCTGAGCTTTTTAACCCATCGAAACCAAAGGTGCTGTTGGATGAAAATGATTTTGCCATTTACTTCAGTCGGCAATGCATTCCTTATTTAAGAGATTATGAAAAAGAAGCATGGCTTGAGGCTTTTAATTTTTACAAGCACATTGGTATGTATGCTTTTCGGGCAGGAACTTTGGCTGAATTGTGCGCCCTTCAACCAAGTAGATTAGAAAAAGCAGAAGGTTTAGAACAGCTCAGATGGATAGAACATGCTTATAAAATTCGAGTAGCGATTACGGAAGAAGAAGCCTTTTCTGTGGACACACAGGAAGACTTAGATGAGATAAATAGCAACGAACTCCGGAGTTAAATTAAAATTCTTCCCTAATTTCGCAAGGTATGGAGAAGGTAAAAATAGATGTTTACATAGCCGATTTGTTGTACAGTTACGATTGTGTAATTGTGCCTGAATTTGGCGGTTTTGTAGCCAACTATGCACCTGCTCAGGTACATGCGATCCAACATAAATTTACGCCTCCCTCCAAAAAGATCTCCTTCAATAAAAACCTGACCAATAATGATGGTTTATTGGGCAATCACATTGCGGAAAGAAGATCCATTACTTACCATGAGGCGAATGAATTGGTCAAAGCTTTTGTAAACCAAAGTGTAAGCGGTTTAAAACAGGGCGATAAGATTCACATTGAAAAAGTGGGAACCCTTTATCTTGATCCTGAGCAAAATATTCAGTTCAAGGCTGAAGAAAGTAATGACTTCCTTTTGGATTCATTTGGTTTAAAGAGCTTTAGAAGCAGTCCGATCAAAAGGGCGGGAGCTGAAGAGCGAATCAAGGAAAAGATCAAGGAGCAGGCGCCAATCATAAAAACTGAAGAAGGGGAAAAGAGAAGGGTATACTGGCCTGCTGCTGCGCTGCTTTTAGTGCTTGTGCTTAGTGGCTTCATTTTGAATTGGCAATTTGGTTGGGTAAGCGCTGATTCAACTAATTTGACTTATCTCGGGCATCAAGCAATAGAAAAACCCCTTTACGACCTAAAGTCGGTTGAGTTAGAAACGGAGCGCCTAAACCTTAGAAGTGTTGAAGAAAGAACCTGGCCTGCAGGTTATACAGCCTATGATTTGCCAAGCGGAGAAGTAACCGCTATGGTGGTTGAAAAGGAAATTGAAGGGAATACCAAACGCATTGATAATACCTACACCAAGGAAAGCGCCACTTCCAGTCGTTTGCGTTTCCATGTAATGGGCGGTTGTTTTTCGCAACTCTCAAATGCGCAAGGTCTTGTAAACACCTTGCTTAATCAAGGCTATCAGGCACGACTCTTGGGAGAATACAAGAACTTGCACGCGGTAAGTTATGCAAGCTTTGCGCATCGAGCAGATGCCATTCGATTATTGGAAAAAGTCCGTAACCATCATAATGAAGATGCTTGGTTGCTAGTACGTGAGTTCTAAGCCATTTCAGTACTTTTGCGTCCTCAAAAAAAGGACGAAAGATGAAGCCTAAAAAAGCCCAAGAAACCTTCGCTCAAACCTCCAAAATTGTATTGCCTAACGATACCAATGTGTTGGGAAATCTAATGGGAGGTCAGTTGTTAAATTGGATGGATATCACAGCAGGAATTTCCGCTCAACGTCATTCTAGAAGAGTAGTGGTAACGGCTTCCGTTAACAATGTTTCTTTTAATCATCCCATAAAACTTGGCGATGTAGTGAGCATAGAGGCAAAAGTTTCACGCGCCTTTACTTCATCTATGGAAGTTTTCCTTGACGTATATGTAGACCTGACAAGCGGAAAGCGTAAAAAATGCAACGAGGCCATTTACACCTTTGTGGCAGTAGATCAAAATGGTTCTCCCATTGAAGTTCCTGAGCTAGAACCTGAAACCCAGCTAGAAAAAGAACGCTATGATGCAGCTTTGCGTCGCAGACAATTGAGTTTGATCTTAGCCGGTAAAATGAAACCCGAAAGTGCTACGGAGTTAAAAGCCATTTTTGAACACGTAGAAAAAGCGGCGGAGTAGACCTAAATACTTTTTGTTTGATTGTTTTCAAGAGCTATTGCGAGTTGGTTTAGCAAATAAAAGACAGTATTCTAAAGATGAAGAATAAACTCAATTGGGAGGTATTTTCAAATCAAGAAAGAAACAATTTAATCGAAGAATTGAAAAGAATCATATCCTCTAATGATGGTTGTATTGTAAACTTCAATTTCTTCTCCGACTTAGCTCTTAGCTTAACCATTGAGATTGAAGAAAGGAAAATAGAAAACTTACATAATGAGCTTAGTCGTGTAGTGACAATTTCGGAAATAGGAGTGAGTAAATTTGATGAAGATTCGGTAAGAGAATGGTGGTTGTTTCTTAATGTTACCTTTAACAAAGGTAAAGGCAACATAAAAATGCATATACCTGATGTTCCAGGATAATGATGAGAAAACTCGCTATAGCAAAATCTACAAGATACCTACCCGACAGGTCAGTCGCTGCTTAAAGGCGAAGTTTGAATAATTAGATTGGGTACTTACTTTATTAAGGAAATTGGGAGTATTCCCAATAAAGAAACAGAAAAAGCAATTTTAGAAGCTAGCGAAAGCAAAAAACTAAAACCGATTGAAGATTTGGATCAGTTTTTGAAGAATTTATAAAAACTGAAATACGACTGCCAAAAATAAAGCTAAATTATAGCGCAGACTGAGCGGAGCCGAAGTCTAACTTATCAATCACCGCCTCACTCTCAATCTCCATCATGCATTTAAAATGACCTTTGGGGCATTTTTTGAAGCCAATTTTAGAGCAAGGTCGACAGCTTAGTCCTTTTACTTCAAAAATAGTGGAGCGATCTTCTTTCCCTTTTTCATAATAAGGATACATGCCTAATTCAGGCACTGTATTACCCCAAAAAGAGAGAATAGGTTTTTGAAAAGCCGCGGCAATGTGCATCATGCCTGTGTCGGGAGTAATAACAGATTTTGACTGTTTGATAAAAAAAGCCGATTCGTGCAAAGTAGTTTTACCGGCCACATTAAAGATTCTTTCCGGAGCAAGCTGCGCTAGCTTTTCTCCTAATGCTTGGTCTTCTTTTCCGCCCAGCAAAACAAAGGCCTGTTGGCTTTTTTCTAAGATCTCCCGCATTTTAACTTCTGGAATCTTTTTAGTGCCGTGGTTGGCGCCTAAGACCAAGACCACATATTGCTCAGCCTCGAAGGGAATATTAAGAGAAGGCTGAAAATTTTTCCGTAAAAAGTAATCTAGCCCCCCTTCATCTTTTTCAATGCCCAAAGCTTTTACCGAATCCAAATAGCGATCCACAATGTGGATGTCCGGCATGCGGTCCCACTTAAAATTGACTAGCAACCATTTTTTAAAGTTGAGTTTGTCGAAGGTGAAACTGAGGGCTTTGAGTTTGTTTTTTACCCTACGTGCCCGCATGTTTTTATGTAAGTCTACCACATAATCGTACTGCTCGGCTTGCAAGTCTTCGATTACCTCATTGGTGCTTTTTTCTATGGTGTAGACCTTGCTCAAATAGGGGTTTTCGGCCACCAAAGGAGCATACACTTTTTTGGTAAGAAAGTGAATTTCCGCTTCTCCCTCCACTTGCTTTTTAAGGCAACGGATTATCGGCGTGGTGAGCACAATGTCACCAATGGAGCTGAAACGAATAATGAGGATTTTGACGGGAGCGTTCACAGGGAGTAAAAGTAAAATATCTACAACTTATTGATACGTTTCAATTCTACTATATCAAGCATATCCTTTGTTCTCATAGACTTTGCTTTGCTAGTAATTAAATCATTTAAATGAATAACCTTCATTTTTTTGATGCTTCTCTTGCCAATCTTATATTCATTGGCTTCGTTGTAGGCTTCATCAAAGCTTTTATTGGGATTGAAGTTGGTGATAATTTCTATTTCCTGTTCAGGTGAAACCTTTATGGAGATATTCTGTTTTCCCTGCTTCACTTTATCCGGTAAACTATCAATCGCGTAGCCCAACTTTTGAAATACAGTGAGAAGTTTATTAAAGTTTTCATCCTTAGGTTTTATCCAAAAGTCGATATCAGCTGAATGCCTTTTGTATCCATAAAAATTAACCGCTGCACCACCAACAAGAAGCAATTTCACTTTTTCTTCAAGGCATAATTCAATGAATCGATTGGCTTCCTCCTCAAACTTCATTTTTATAAATACAAAAGTTTCCTTTGTTTTCGCCTAATTCCTTTGGGTCTATAAACTGACTGAACAGATCGCTATCAAAAGAACGGAGAAAAGATTGTAAGCGTTCGGAAGGAGATAAAGCGAGAAACTCAGCCTCTCTTCTGCGATTGTTTTCAGCTTTAGTAGCAAAGTGTATTTTCTTTTCTCCTGTTCTCATCTTAATTACCAAAGGTAAGTATTGATTTACTAGTCGCTTAAATAAAAAAGGTAAGCAAACAACTCTTCCCCTTTTCCCCTCTTTTACTTTTATTGCTAAGGCTAATTTTTTGTATCTTGAGCGTTGAAAAACAAGCCGATGGAAAGCCGATTTAAAAGGTACAAACAAAATCAATTTTAAAAATCATTACATTCTTTGTATCTAGATTTAAATATGATTCATAAATAATGGTCTTTGATAATCATATATTTTATTCAACAAATTCGTATTTGGCTTACCAAATAAATGAGAACTTCTATAATGGTATTCATTTTGTTTGGTGTTCTCCTGTTTTTGATAGTTCGGCACTTGCAAAATTTGATATTAGAAAAAATATACCACCTTCATCCAACCCATATAAGATTTATCTATCATTAAAAGAGGATGTAGAAAATAACGATTTACACAGTTCAAAAATTGATTCTAATAAAAAAGGTATAAAGGCAGGAGCATCAATAATGTTAAATAAAGGGCTTATTAGCGAGCATGAGTTCGCTATGATTATTAGGACGGTAGACACAAGTAGCCTTAAAGACTATAGACCTGTTTTATATCTTATTCCCAAAACACTTGTTAATCAAAAATTGGAAGTGGTTGATGTTGATGAAAAAGCTAATCCATTAAGTGTGGAATATAGAATACTAGATTTAACAAGAGAAGAGTTTGAAATAATTGAATTCTAATTTTATGGATATAATTTCACCATATCAGTATATAAACGCTTTATCTAACTTGACAAAAAAAGTTATGATAAAAAAGTATTCTATTGTTCAAAATGAAACCCTAAAATCAAAATCAGGCGATATTGAGAACGAGATAAATGAGAGCTTTAAAAAAGACTTAGGATTTGGCATAAAAGAAATCAATCAATATGATCAAATTAAAAGATATGAGAATCGAATAGATTTAGAATTTTCTAAAATATCTAAACAAAAAATCCTTAAGTATCCCATTGAAGATGAAATAGAGCTTGTAAAAATTGCTTCAAGGATTTCAAATGATTTTATAAAGCAATTTGAAATTGAAGTTAACCCTGGAATAAGAGATTTTATAAAAAGAATAAAGTTTACAGTTCCTCAAATAGCAACTTTAGCTAAAAGAGCAAATAGAGTATTTGCTATACCAAATAAATCGAATCAAGTGAGGGATAATATTCTTCTTACTTCAAAAACCACTTATTTAAAAAGGGAATACAATGTTCTGATACACTTAAAAAAAAACAAAGATAAAGGCAAAGAAAACTTCCTTATTGTTGTCGGATTTTTCTTGTTTCAAAACTCTTTTACTGAAAATCACAATCCTATAAGATTATTTCTGACTACATTATTTAAATATGGAGTTAATATCAAAATAAATAAAACCACGAAAAGATTTTTCCTTGAAGAAATAGTTTTGAATAAAGAGTTGCATGGGAATATGAAAATATTGGAGGTAGAAGAGGACGAAAAAAAATCAAAAATTTGGGTTTCTGCTCCAACTTATATTAATCAGCTTCACACACAAATTTCTTTTTGTTACGGCTTCAATGAAACAAGGTATTTAAAAGATTTCTTTAATAGGGAAATATAAACCCCCTTCCCGCGCGATTTTATCGCCTGGTACATGAATAATTTTCAGTAACTCTCTATCTTGCTTGCTAGTCATTTAAAACCTCTTGAATGAGATCACGTCCTTTACTAAGCTAATCTATGCTAATCTTCTTTTTGCTGTTTGGTCTCGGAAATTCTTTTTCTCAAAATAGCAAGCTTACAAAGCTCAATAAGAAATATGTAAAAGCCCATATGGATACGAGTTCGCTAACCGTGATTTTTAGCCATCGTTGTGGGTATAGTCTTTTGCTCAATAAGTTTTTACAGGAAGAAAAAGTATGCGAGAAGTATCAGGTTTCACTAAATATGTATGATGTAACTTACCTCGACCTTCCGGCTTTGAAGAAGGAAGAGGTTCAG
Organism: uncultured Flavobacteriales bacterium; assembly: GCA_913056345.1. Taxonomy (GTDB): domain Bacteria; phylum Bacteroidota; class Bacteroidia; order Flavobacteriales_E; family Vicingaceae; genus CAJXMH01. The sequence goes on from CAJXMH010000003.1 coordinate 78,222, forward strand.
TGGAACCAATATCCAGAATGCTCTAATACCGAAGTGCTAGAAAAAGGGAGCTTCCAATTAGCAAAACTTAGACCTATTCTTTTTTATAAGAATCGCAAAGGGAAAGTGAAAAAAATAATGGGGTATAACAAAGATAAGCTTGTTCGATTGCTGCAAGCTAGTTTGTAAAAGGCTTCAGTTTTCAAATAAGCAATTACTTCATTTCCTCAAACCCAAATTCGCTCGCCCCAGCCCAAAATATTTCGCACCTTGCTAATTCAAAACTACATTTGTGCATCCATAATCCAATATAGCTTAACTATCGTCTAACTTTATTACTTTTTAGTAACCAGAACTTAGGTTGCAGTCTACCATAAAAATGAGAAATAAAAAATCTAGACGTATTGCCCCGAGTTCTGCCTACATTGGGTCTGGTAATAAAACCTCTGTTTTTTCAAGAAAGGCAAGAAAGCCTTTTCAAGATATGGCTGAAATTTATAAAAATGAAGCCATAAAAATCAAAGGAAATCATGAAAAGAAACTCTTCGAAAAGTTAAGTGAGGAAGACAAGAAGTTAATTAGAGAGAGAATCATAAGGAATAAGATTAAGGAAAAATGGAGGTTTCTTGTGATCTTGATCATATCTTCTTTTATGACCATCTTAATTGTGACTGCCATTGTGATTTTATTAAAAATTTACTTCTAAATCTAACATTGCTAACTATGAGGTTATTGACTTATTTCTTTTTTATTATACCAACACTACTTTATGTTGATTTAGTTGCCCAGGATATCGATTATTTAGAAATCCGATCTGAAGTTAATTTATTGTCCTGCGGCAGTACAAGTGAGGAAAACTTAATTCAGACTAAAAAGAATCTGCTTCGTTTAGATTCTGCTAGAATAGAAAGCAATATTGAAGAATACTACTACGATTTAGCAATGTGTTATAGCAAATTTGATTTGCTGACAGATGAGATAAATCAAAGTGACTCTTCACTGATGTATAAGTTTCGTGCATTCTCCCACAAACCAGATCACTCACCAACCTTATGGTCTTTGGCTTTTCACTACTTAGTCGTTGATAATAACTGTGAAAAAGGAAGATACTACCTTAATCAATATAAAAAACATACTCCTAATCAATATTGGGACTATGATCAAATTGATAGTATTACAAAATATTGCAATTAGTGATTTCTCTCCTGTAAAAGGTATTAGATAATGCCTGCTGGTGTTAACCACTATTTCTAAAAATCAAATTCGCTCGCCCCAGCCTAGATTGCTATTTTTGCGCCCATGCTTATTGATACCCATACGCATTTATACAGCGAGCAATTTTCCGAAGATCGGGAAGCTATGATCCAACGGGCCATTGAGGCTGGAGTAGAAAAGTTTTTTCTTCCCAACATTGATTCCTCTTCTGTAAAAGGCATGAAAGAACTGGCGGTTAAATATCCGCTGCGCTGCTATCCCATGATGGGCCTGCACCCTTGCTCAGTGAGTGAAAATGTAGAAAAGGAGCTTGAGCTAGTTAAAAAAGAATTGGATGAGTTTCACTACCATGCAGTAGGCGAAATTGGCATTGACCTTTATTGGGATAAGAGCTTTCAAGCCCAACAAGAAATGGCTTTTCGCAAACAAATTGAATGGGCCAAGGAAAAAAACTTACCCATCGTGATTCATTGCCGCGAAGCTTTTGACGAGATCTTGAGTATTTTAGATGAGCTTAACGAAGATCGCTTGAGTGGAATTTTTCACTGTTTCACCGGAAGTTTGGAGCAGGCTCAGCACATTTTAAACTACGGCAACTTTAAGTTAGGTATTGGTGGAGTGGTTACCTTTAAAAATTCCGGTTTGGATAAAGTGGTAGAGCAATTGAAGCTTGAGGATTTGGTTTTAGAAACTGATTCCCCTTATTTAGCTCCTGCTCCCTATCGCGGTAAGCGCAATGAAAGTGCATACGTAGCTAAGGTTGCCGATAAAGTAGCTGAGCTCTTTCAAACTAGCAGAGCAGAAGTCGATAAAATCACCGGGCAGAATGCCCTCCAAATCTTTCAGTTAGATGAGTGATGCCTCTAAAGTGCTTATTATTTACACCGGAGGTACTATCGGTATGGTGGAAGATCCAGAAACAGGATATCTACACGCCTTTGATTTTGACCATTTGTTGGAAGAAATCCCCGAACTCAATAAAGTAGATGTAGAGCTGGAAGTCACTTCGCTTGAAAAACCGATTGATTCATCTAATATGGGTCCAAAAATTTGGGTGGATTTATTAGAAGTGATCGAGCAGCAATACAACGCTTTTGATGGTTTTGTGATCTTACACGGCTCAGACACCATGGCTTATACGGCTTCTGCCATGAGCTTTTTACTAGAAAATGTGAACAAGCCCATCATTTTTACCGGCAGTCAGCTGCCTATAGGTAAGATCCGCACCGATGGCAAAGAAAACTTGATCACGGCAATTGAGATCGCAGGGGACTATGAAAATGGTTATCCTGTGGTTCCTGAAGTAGCCATCTACTTTGAATATGCATTATACCGTGCTAACCGCACAACCAAGATCAGTGCTGAGAACTTTGAAGCTTTTCACTCGCCCAATTATCCGCTTTTGGCAGAAGCAGGAGTGCACATTAAGTACAACCGTTTTGCTATTCAAAAGCCTGAAATAGCACCGCTCATCGCACGTAAACAAATCGTGGATGATGTGGCAAGCATCAAAATTTTCCCCGGTTTGCAGCAAAAAGTCTTTCAAGCAGTGGCGAATGTTCCAAATCTTAAAGGCCTTATTATTGAAACTTATGGTAGCGGAAACGCCCCTTCTTTACCTTGGCTAACCGAGGAATTGGTTGCCTTAAATGAAAAAGGGGTGATTGTGCTAAATGTAACCCAATGTGTCACTGGTAAAGTGATTCAGGGGAAATATGAAACAGGGGTCCACTTAGAACGAGCGGGAGTGATCAGTGGGGAAGATATGACCTACGAAGCGGCCATCACCAAAATGATGTACCTGCTTTCTTGCGAAGAACTTTTATTAGAGGAGAAAAAGCAATATTTAGAAACCAACCTTCGGGGTGAATTAAGTTAGCTGCTTGGCAAAAAGATCAAGCGTGGGCAAGTTCTAAGGTTTGAAAATATTTGTAATTTGGCAGGCTCGCCAAGCAGTTGGTGAGAATTACCTGCTGCAAAATAGGGTTCTGCCTAAGGCGGAAATAAACGGAGAGGTGGCCGAGTGGCTTAAGGCGCACGCTTGGAAAGCGTGTATGCGGGAAACCGTATCGGGGGTTCGAATCCCTTCCTCTCCGCAACGATAGGTAAATATTAATCGAGAAGTTCTTTTTAGGATTGAAGTAAAAACTATTGATTCGGACCACCGATAGGGGGTGAGAGTCGCTACCCGACTGAATAGGCGCGGCCTGCCTCTCCGCAACAATAGGTAAATACTTAATGAAATGTTCTTTTAAGACCTCCAACTGTAGATGATTTAAATAGATTTTAAAGTGAAATTTGTATTAATTCTTGAAATCCTTCGTTAGATATTACCAGAATTCAATTAAGTGCATTAAATTCGCAACTGTTAACCATAAATATAAACGCTAACATTTAATCAGATCATTAATTAATTCATTATGAAAAAGTTTATTTCCCTTTTTGCCATTACTGCATTCCTAGCCTTTGGAATTGCTTTTAACAGTAATGCTCAAGACGGTGATACCACCGAAATGCAAACTGAAATGACTGACAGTGCAAGCACTGATACAGCCATGACAGAAGAGGCTACTATGGAAGAGCCCGCTGCAGAAGAAACCACTGAAGCAACTGAAGAAACAACAGAAGTTGCCAAAGAAGACAAGTCTTTCCACCAGATTCTTAAAGAAAAGTTTATTGAAGGTGGTCCTGAATTTATGGGAATTGTATTGTTATGTCTGATTCTAGGACTCGCCATTGTGATCGAAAGAATCATTTACTTGAACATGGCAACTACCAACACAAAAAAGCTTCTTACTGATGTAGAAGACGCTTTGAACTCAGGTGGAGTTGATGGTGCTAAAGAAGTTTGCAGAAACACACGTGGACCTGTAGCAAGTATTTTCTACCAAGGCTTAGACAGAAGCCATGAAGGAATTGAAATGGTTGAAAAATCAGTAGTTTCATACGGAAGTGTGCAAATGGGATTGCTAGAGAAAGGAGTTTCTTGGATCTCTTTATTTATCGCTTTGGCGCCGATGCTTGGTTTCATGGGTACAGTAATTGGTATGATCGACGCCTTTGATGCAATTGAAGCAGCAGGAGACATTTCTCCATCATTGGTTGCAGGTGGTATTAAGATCGCACTTCTAACTACGGTATTTGGTTTGATTGTTGCCATCATTCTTCAGATCTTTTACAATTACATTATCGCAAAAGTTGATAGCTTAGTAAACGATATGGAAAATGCTTCTATTAGTCTAGTTGACTTATTAGTTAAGCATGAGTTACAAAACAAAAAAGCCTAATTATTATGTCAGAAGGACTATCTAAAGCACTGAATATTATTCTTTACGTCCTTTTAGGCGTAAGTGCTTTGCTAGGTGTGCTTTTTTACACCGGCTCAGTAGGTGCTGAAACCGTGATTTATTGGTGTTATGCGCTCTTTATTATCGGGGCAGTTACGGCAATTGTATTTCCTATCATTAATATGGCCAAAAACCCTTCAGGTGCAAAAAGTGCTTTGATTGGGGTTGGCGCATTAGTGTTAGTATTTGTAATTGCCTATGCACTCGGCGGCGATGAAATGACACCGAAATACGAGAAATTTATTGACGGACCTGAGGCTTCTAAGCGTGTTAGTATGGGCTTGATCGCTTTTTACATTTTAGCGATCGGCGCCATTGTAGCTACGGTAGTTTCAGGAGTATCTAAATTGTTTAAATAAACCACCTTATGGCAAGAAGAAATGCACCCGAAATCAATGCAGGTTCGATGGCAGATATTGCCTTCCTCTTGCTGATCTTCTTCTTGGTTACCACTACTATGGATGTGGATACAGGTCTTACGAGAAGACTACCACCGCCCATAGAAGAACCATTAGAGGATATCCCTGAAGTAAGGCAACGAAACGTTTTCCAAGTTTTGGTTAACGCAAACGACGATCTTTTAGTAGAAGGAGAACCCATGGATGTTGGTAACTTGAGAGAGGAAGCCAAGAATTTCATCATAGGTGATCCGACTTTTCAAGATCCTGAAATGCCTGAAGGAAAGTTAACCAAGGTTCCTCTATTAGGGGAAATGATGGTTTCTAAGCAGATTATTTCATTGCAGAATGACCGCGGAACTTCTTATGACATGTACATAAAAGTACAAAATGAGTTGGTGGCTGCCTACAATGAAGTGCGGAATGAATACGCACAGCGCAAGTTTGGCAAAACCATGAAGCAGCTAGAAACTGCAGCAGAACTTTCTGAAAAGGCAGAACTACAAATTGATGCTGTAAAAGATGTTTATCCGCAGCGTATTTCTGAAGCTGAACCTAAAAACGCAGGAGAATAGATCATGTCAAAGTTTAAAAAGAAAAAAGACGGTGGGCAACCAGCCATTTCTACGGCCTCTTTGCCCGACATTGTTTTTATGCTTCTTTTCTTCTTTATGGTAACTACCGTTATGCGGGAAGTAGACCTTAAGGTTGAAGTAAAGCGACCAGTAGCTACCGAAGTGAACAAGTTAGAGCGTAAATCACTGGTAAGCTATATTTACATTGGAGCACCTAAAACGAAGTATGCAGATCAGTTTGGAACCGCAGATCGGATCCAGCTTAATGATGCCTTCGCTACAAAGAATGATATCATTCAATTTGTTGAGGCAGAAAGAGAGCAAACAAATCCTGCTGAGGTGCCACTCATGACCTTTTCCATGAAAGTGGACAAAGAGTCTGAGATGGGAATTGTGACAGATGTTAAACAAGAGTTGAGAAAGGCAAATGCCTTGAAGATCAACTATTCAACTTATAAGTCAGACAAGATCGAGAATTAAGTTTTGATTAAATGTTAAGAAAGCCTCGCAGTAGCGGGGCTTTTTTATGTTCTCCTTGCTCGGTTCCAACTGTTTGACCGGTAAAAAAGAAACAGTAAAACAGTAAAAAGAACTAAGCCTGCCAAGCTAAACCAAGTGGTATCTTGTGAAGCGCCTAGCTGATCAAATTGAGCTTCCATGCCTTCTAATCCCAAGCGATAAGCAATCAATACTGCAAGAGCATTATTGATGAAATGCGCTAAGATGGGCACCCACAGGTTTTTAGTCCATACTAGTAAATAGCCGAAAAAAGCCCCTAAGAACATGCGAGGGAAAAAGCCATAGAACTGCATGTGTAAAGCACTAAATAAGATGGCTGATATCCAAATGCCAAGATGAGCAGTCTTGAAACTACGGTTTATATTTTGTTGAACAATTCCCCTGAAGATGAGCTCTTCGCCAATAGCTGGTAGCGCTGCAACTAGCAATAAATTATGCCACAGTTCTGAAGCATTATCCATTCTCAAAAAAGCTTTAGTTAAGCCCATGGCACGGTCCTCTGCTTGTTTCATCCAGTTTTCGATCGCTTCAAATTGTTCAGGTAGGTTGATCGACTTGTTCCATTCCACTAGCCAATTGATGGAAGGAATTAAACAGAGCATGAGTAAGAAAACCATCACTGCATTAATGGGTGTAATGAGGTGATTTAATTGTAAGGTCTTGATAGGCTTTTTCTCAAAAAGGACAACAAATAAAACAGCAGGAATGACAAATAGGCCAAGGGTGTTGAGCAGTTGAAGAAACTTCAAAATGGCAATGCTCTTCGGATCGTCTAAATTGGCGGTTAAGCTGCTGATGTCTTGTATTGCTATACCATATAGAGGTTCAACTAGGGCGAGTCCGCCTAAGGCTGCCAAAGCGCCAATTACCAAGCAAAAGCCTAGCAGAACTAATAGTCGCGGAATTGTTCCGGATAAGTGGTACACCTTAGCAGCTTTTGATAATTGCTTAATTTTGCCTCAAAATTTAGGCTTGCCAAAGATAGGAAATATCGATTTGGGTGAATTCCCACTTTTACTTGCCCCCATGGAGGATGTAAGTGATCCGCCTTTTCGCGCTTTATGCAAAGAGCAGGGAGCAGACCTCATGTATACGGAGTTTATTTCTTCAGAAGGCTTGATTCGAGATGCAGCCAAAAGTGTTCAAAAATTAGACATATTTGAATACGAAAGACCTATTGGCATTCAGATCTTCGGGAATGAGATCGAATCAATGAAGCAGGCTACTGAAGTAACAGAGAAGGCCCAACCTGATATAATCGACATCAATTACGGTTGTCCGGTTAAGAAAGTTGCCTGCAAAGGAGCAGGGGCAGGCATTCTGCAAGACATTCCCAAAATGGTCGCCATGACGGCGGAAATTGTAAAGTCTACTAATTTGCCAGTTACCGTTAAAACCCGATTAGGGTGGGATGAGGATACCAAATACATTGTTGAAGTGGCTGAACGATTACAGGATGTTGGCATAAAAGCTATTTCGATTCACGGGCGCACACGCAAGCAGATGTACAAGGGTGAGGCAGACTGGACACTAATCGGAGAGGTAAAAAACAACCCACGTATTCACATTCCTGTATTTGGGAATGGAGACGTTTATACGCCTGAAATAGCAGTAGAAAAGAAAAAGAAGTACGGAGTGGATGGGGTAATGATTGGTAGGGCAAGTATTGGATATCCGTGGATATTTAGAGAGATTAAGCACTTTATGAAAACCGGGGAGCACCTGCCTGCGCCAACCATGAAGGAGCGAATTGAAGCCGCTGAAAGGCATTTAGAAATGTCTGTAAAGTGGAAAGGCGAGCGGTTAGGAGTACTCGAAATGCGAAGGCATTATTCCAATTACTTCAAGGGTATTCCGCATTTTAAAGACTACCGCATGAAGTTGGTGACGCATGATGACTATACAGCGCTACAAGATGTTTTTGGCGAGATCAAGCAAGCCTTTGATGAAGATCTGGTATCGGTAATATAGGCCTAACATTAACTTAACAGCGTTCTTAAATAAGGTTCGTTTATTTAATTGCAAATTAGATTGCTCAATAAATGAATTTCCGTTTCGCTAAGCTTTTAGCTCTGTCTGTCGTAGTAGCATGTTCGCTTTTTTTGTCCTCCTGCTACAGTTATAAGCCAGGGTACATTAATTCCCATCAATTTAAAAAGAAAGGAGAAGTCAACTTAGGGACCAATTTTGGAAATAATATCGGGGCTTTTGCATCGTATAATCCAATAGATCGACTAGCAATTTTAGCAGATGTAAGCACTAGCTTAAGTGTCTCTAGTGGAGATAATCCAATAGAACGAAATACAATTTACGATAGAATCTATTACAATCAAGATGGTTTAGTAGATTCAACCTATTCTTACCGAGACTATTCAATTGGCGGGGCAGTAGGAAGCTATTGGAGCTACAATAACAAGGTTTACCACGATTTTTATCTAGGTTTTGCATCTGGTAGCGCTAGTGCAATTGACTTTCCGCTAAACTTTTTTTATCCTTTTGAAGAAGATGAGACAAGGGTTGAGGCTTTTCAAGCAGGCTTCAACAATTTTTATGCACAGAGTTCAATCAAGTTCGATCTTTCAAGTGCTGTAAGTTTAAGCCTAGATGCTAAAATGAATTTTCTTACGTTTAATGCAATAGAATATATTTCTTCCGTTCCTAAAGGAAAACAGATAGAAGAGGAAAGTATTGAAGACTACTTTTCTCCAGATCAACGGATTGCGACTCAACTCGGTACAACTTTAAATTTTGAAATTGACGATGTTAGAGGATTTGCCCAATTCCAACTAGGCGTATCTGATGGGTTTCAAAATGATTTTTTTTCAGTTCGTCCGTTAAGTCTATTTGTAGGCTTTTCTATTCCACTGCATCAATATTGGAGATCATCAGAAAACTAAGCTTCAACCTTCGTAAGGTTTTTAACCGGAAACCATGAGGTGAGAAAACCGATCACCAATACTGTCACAAGGATATAAAGCATCTCTATTGCTCTGACTTCAACAGGATAAAACTCAACAATTCCACCTTGCAGCCTTATTAAGCCTACTGTTTGCTGCAACCAACAGACTAGTATCCCCAAGAGCATGCCACTTAGCGCTCCACTAAGGTTGATCATCAGTCCTTCAATGAAAAAAATGTTTCTGACCAAGGCATTATTTGCGCCTAAACTCTTGAGCGTGTTAATGTCTTTTTTCTTCTCAAGGATCAACATACTTAAAGAGGAAAGAATGTTGAAAGCAGCTATGATTAGGATAAAAACGAGAATCATAAAAATCACCCATTTTTCCGTTTTATTGGTTTTATAAATCAGAGCGTTAAACTCATAACGGCTGGTCACCTTAAAATCTTCTCCAAGAAAAGTGGCTAATCGATCTTTTAGCTCTTTAAGCGAAGTGTTTTCTTCTGCTTTTACCTCAATTGAAGTGATTTCGTCTTCATAGCGCAGTAAATCTTTAGCAAAACCTATTGGCACAAGCACATACTTATTATCATATTCAGGGCTAATGTAAAAAACGCCTCCAGGCGCAATCATTTTTCGGTAAACCGAATTCATGGGATTGATGGTAGAACGGATCTTGCGTTTAGGGGCGTAAATAGTAAGGTTTTCAGGTGATTTAGTCATGTAAAGCCCAAGAGAAGAAGCCAATCCATAACCTGTAAGGGCAAAGGGAATTCCATTTCGGATCAAAGCGCTTTCTCCATCGATCAAAGCACTGTCAATTTTGCTCATAGCCAAAAAACTGGCATCTACCCCTTTAATAGAAGCAATTGCCTCATTTTTTTTAAACCTCAAACCTACTACCTCTTCAACCACTCTGGTATAGTTAGCAACTCCTTCAATTTCTGTTAGTTTGTCAAATTCTATGTTATTCTCTGCGAAAACTTTTCCGCTTTTTGCCTCTATTCGAATGTCAGAGTCAAAGGATTCAAACAAGGATTCTACCAAGCCTTCTAAACCATTAAAGGCAGAAAGGACTACTACCAAAGCAAAAGTTCCAATGCCAACACTGATCACCGATACCCATGAAATAATATTCACGGCATGGTGTGATTTTTTAGCGATCAGGTAACGTTTGGCAATGTAAAAAGGAAGCTTCACGGCTTATTTGAGTAGCTGATCGATCTCCTCAGCGTAATCAAAGGAATCGTCGAGGTAAAAATGAAGTTCAGGAATATGTCGTAGTTGTTTTCCTACTTTTCTACCCAAAACGTAGCGTACTTCACTTGCTTGAGACTGCAAGGCTTCAATAGCTTCTTGCTTGTCGTCAACCGGAAAAATACTGACATAGAGTTTAGCGATACCCAGATCAGGCGTAACGCGGCATTGGGTTATGGAGATCATACTCCCTCGCAAGACGTTTACTTCATTTCTTGAAAAGATCTCACCGATTTCTTTTTGCAGTAATCGGGCAATTTTTTGTTGACGTATGGATTCCATAGAAACAAAGTTAAGCTTTTAGCCTTGCTTCTTGAGTGAAAGAAGTAGATGTCTAAAAGCTCTTAGCAATTCCTACTCCATGCACCCAAGTATCGTAACCATCTAATTTGTAATCGTACACTAGGTTAACCAATACCTCAAAGTGATTAGGAAGTCCAAAATTACCTTCCGCCCCTAGTCGAACCAAATTAAAATCTTCTACCGGTTCAAACTCCCGTCCAAATCCTAACGTAAATCCAAAGTGATCTCTAAAATGATAGGTAGATACCAAACAAATTAAGAATGGATAATCTCTGCTTATGGAGCGATTGTCATTGTTGACAGTTGTTTGAACTACAAAGTCTTCAACAATTATATCGTTGTGAAGACCAATTGAGAAGTGTTCTGATAAGCGATAGTTGTAGTCAATAGCGTAGGAAGGAAGCGCCCACCAAGCTTGTTTGCCATTTTGAAACCCTTGGCTTATATGAGAGTGCCCAATTAAAACTGCAATACTGTGTTTTCGATCTTTAGGTTCTTGCACCGCAATAGAATCAGAAAAACTTTGATGAGTCTGAGCTTTTAGCAAAAGTTGAATAAAGAAGGTAAGAAAGAGAGGGAGAACGTATTTGGTTGGAATTGGCATTGCCCTGATTGTTATAGCTTAAAGTTCAAATTTAGCTCCTTACTACAAGTCGAGCCCACATATTATGAACATTAACATCTATTTAAGACTTGCCCCTCAATTTCACTAACTTCGCAAAAATCTATTTCCACTATGAAAATTAGCGGTTTCAGTTTCGGTCGAAACGTTTCAAAGCTGTATTATCCCATCAAAGAATCTATTCTTTCGATTTTACCCATTTGCGATGAGTTTATCTTCGTTTTAGGAAAGGGCGATGAAGATGATAATACCCGTGAGATTCTAGACACGATTGATTCCCCTAAGCTAAAGATCATTGAAACGGAATGGGATACAGAAGCATTTCCAAATGGTACAGAGAACGCTCATCAGACCGATATTGCCATGCAGCATTGTAGCGGCGATTGGTTGTTTTATGTGCAGGCCGATGAGGTAGTGCATGAAAAATACCTGCCGGTGATCAAGGCCCGTTGTGAAGAGCTACTGGATCAAGAAAAAGTAGAAGGGTTGCTTTTTAGATACCGTCATTTCTTTGGCGATTATGATCACTATGTAGATCATCACGGATGGTACCAGAATGAGATCAGAATTGTGCGAAATACTCCAGATGTCCATTCTTTTGAATCTGCTCAATCTTTTCGTAGAATCCCCAACTTTGATGGCAAGAGTTATCGCAAGCAGGAAGGAACGCATAAACTGAAAGTAGCTCGTGTAGATGCCTACATCTATCATTACGGATGGGTAAGGCCGCCCAAGTATATGCAAAACAAGAAAAAAGCACTAGATAGTATTCATAAAGGCGATAAAAAGGCCAATGAAATGCATCAGAGCGCACAAGCTGAGTTCGATTACGGTCCGCTGAAGAAATTATCCATCTTTACTGAAACGCATCCTAAGGTAATGGCCGACAAAATGAAGGATTTCGATTGGGCTGATAAATTGAACTACAATAATACAAAGCTGCCAAATCGACCGAAGTTCAAACATGAAAAAACCAAATATCGATTGATCTCCTTTTTGGAAAGGAATTTGAACGGTGGAAAACACTTTTTCCCCTTTAAGAATTGGGAATTGCTTGATCTATAATCCAAACCTATGAAGAGTCTTCTCAAGATTGTAAAGTACATAGTTCCCTATAAAACGCTAGCATTTTTAAGCGTTTTCTCGAACATTTTGCATGTGATCTTCAATTTGCTATCCATTTTGGCTTTTATTCCTTTTTTGCAATTACTGTTTGGTAATAAAGAAAAAGTGACGGAAGAACCGGACTTTGCTTGGACCTCAGATTATGTAACGGATATGTTCAGTTATAAAATGACTCCTTACATCGAACAACATGGAGATTCCGGCGCTCTTTATTTCATCTGCGTGGTAGTAGCAATACTCTTTTTTCTGAAAAATTTATTCCGATATTTTGCCAAATTCTTTCTCGCTTCTATTCGAAGTGGAGTAGTGCGAGATATACGCAGTCAGGTGTTTACGAAAATTTTAGCCTTGCCTCTGAGTTTCTATTCTGAAGAGAAAAAAGGTGATATTATTAGTCGGATCACAGGAGATGTACAAGAGATCGAATGGTCGATTATGAATTCACTAGAAATGGTATTTCGCGACCCGATCTCGATTGTTTTGTCTCTAGTGTTTATGATTACCATAAATGCGGAGCTTACGTTATTCTCATTCATTTTGCTTCCCATTAGTGGTCTCATCATTGGCAGAATTGGAAAAAGCCTCAAGCGAACTTCGGCTAAGCTGCAAATACGGATGGGAGAATTATTATCAAACGTAGAGGAAACCCTAGGCGGCTTAAGGATCGTGAAAGCCTTTAATGCAGAGCAAGCTTCAGACAAAAAGTTTGGTGGCATCAATGAGATCTACCGCAACACGATGTTACGCATGTTTCGTAAACGTGACCTAGCCTCTCCTTTAAGCGAGTTTTTAGGTGCTGTGGTGATGGTAATTTTAGTCTGGTACGGAGGGAATATGGTATTAGACCCTGCGGTAGATTTTAATGGAGGCGAGTTTATCGGTTATATTGCTATGTTTTCGCAATTGTTAAGCCCGGCAAAATCACTTTCCACCGCTTATTATAACATTCAAAAAGGAGCTGCTTCTACCGAACGGATTGAAATGGTGTTGCAGGCGGAAAATAAAATTACCGACAAGCCAAATGCGCTGACTATTTCAGATTTTAAGGATAAGATCGAGTATAAGAATCTTGGCTTTGCTTATGAGGAAACGAAAGTGCTTAAGAACATCAATCTAGAAATTCAAAAAGGGAAGACCATAGCTTTGGTGGGACAATCCGGTGGCGGAAAGTCTACCATGGTTGATCTTTTGCCTCGGTTTTACGATCCCATAGAAGGAGGGATTTTGATTGATGGGAAAGACATACGTGATTATAAGATCAAAGACTTGAGAAATTTGATGGGAATCGTCTCTCAGCAGTCCATTTTATTCAACGATTCTGTTTTGAACAACATTGCTTTAGGGATCGAAAATGTAGATCGCGAGGCAGTGATTGAAGCGGCGAAGATTGCCAATGCACATGAGTTTATTGAGAAGCTGCCTGAGGGTTACGATACAAATATAGGCGATGGTGGCGGAAAGCTCTCCGGAGGTCAACGTCAGCGTTTGAGCATTGCACGGGCAGTGCTTAAAAACCCTCCTATTATGATCTTGGATGAGGCCACTTCTGCACTAGATACTGAATCGGAAAAGCTAGTGCAAGAAGCACTTTATAAGCTCATGGAAAACCGCACTTCAATTGTGATTGCCCACCGTTTGTCAACCATTCAGCATGCTGATGAGATCATTGTGATGCAAGATGGAGAGATAGTAGAAAGAGGCAATCACGATAACTTGATTGCTCAAGCAGGGGTATATAAGAAGTTGACGGATTTGCAGGCTTTTGCCTAATGATACCCCAATATTATCCTTGAGAGAACATCTTTTGAAATCAAGATTAATTTCTTCATTATAGATTGTGTCATTTGCTTACAGCTCAAATTAATTCTAAATAGAGCTCAAAATGGAGTTAATTGAGCTACATTTGAATAAAGAATGAGCCACAAATGAGTTTTAATCTCAATCAACAACAAATACTAAAGACATTAGAGCAAAACAAAAAGCTCTCGTCAAAAGAGATATTTGAGGCGGTAGAGAGTGAAATGAGCTACGCTACAGTAAAACGAGTCCTCAAAGAGTTAGTTGAGCAGGAATATGTTTCAATAAGCGGCAAGGGGAAAGCCACAAGGTATTTACTATCACCTCACTTTGGTATTCTCTATCCTGTTGATATGAATACTTATTTTCAAAAGGAAATTGATGAGAGAGGTATTTATGAGAGATTTAATTTCAACCTTTTAGAAAAGCTCTTTCCTAGCTTGGGGCTATTTACTGATAAAGAGATAAAGAAACTGTTTGGGCTTCAGGAAACATTTAAAGGCAAGGTTGCTAATTTAGATTCAGTTGAGTATAATACTGAACTAGAACGACTTGCCATTGATTTAAGTTGGAAATCTTCACAGATTGAAGGAAATACCTATTCACTTTTAGAAACGGAGCAACTATTAAAAGAGAAAAAAACTGCGGCGGGAAAGACCAAGGATGAAGCCATCATGCTACTTAATCACAAAGAGGCGATAGATTATATTGTTGATGCGAAAAATTACTTTGAGCAGTTAACAGTGGCTAAAATAGAAGTACTCCATTCCATTTTAGTGAAAGAGTTACCAATCAAGAGGAACTTAAGAAAACGAAAGGTAGGCATTACAGGAACCAATTATTCCCCTTTAGATAATGAGTTTCAAATAAGAGAAGCGCTAGAGCTTAGTTGTAAATTAATCAATCAACGAAAAAACGCTTTTGAAAAAGCTTTACTTTGCTTACTTCTAGTGTCTTACATTCAGCCTTTTAATGATGGTAACAAACGCACCGCTAGAATTTTAAGCAACGCACTCTTATTGCATAATGAAATTTGCCCGCTCTCTTTTAGAACGGTAGATTCCATTGAATATAAAAAAGCCATGTTAATCTTTTATGAGCAAAATAACATTAGTCCCATGAAGCAAATCTTTATGGATCAGTTTGAGTTTGCCGTGGAAACTTATTTTTAGGGTATGTAAGCCTAATCGAGGCAGACAAATTCGCTTCACTACTAATACAACATCCGGTGCGGATAGATCTTAAGGTGCAGGTCTTTGATTTGTTTGTAAAGTAAATCCCTTAGTTCTTCATAATGAGTGCGCTTTTGCGCAGAAATAAAGATACATGGGTAGTTCTCTTTGGCCATCCAGCTCTTTTGTAAGTCTTCCAAACTCATGTTTTCTTTTGTTTCAGGGCTCAAATCATCCTCTTCTTTCTTGGTATAAGTATAGGCATCAATCTTATTAAAGATCATGACTGTAGGCTTGTCTTTTGCTCCCATCTCCGCTAGCGTTTCATTAACCGTTTGGATCTGTTCTTCAAAATTCGGGTGAGAAATATCTACAACGTGCAACAAAATATCTGCTTCACGCACTTCGTCTAAAGTTGATTTAAAAGAATCTACTAAGTGGTGCGGAAGTTTGCGGATAAAGCCAACCGTATCTGAAAGTAAGAAGGGCAAGTTGCCCACTACAATTTTCCGTACCGTAGTATCAAGGGTAGCAAATAACTTATTTTCGGCAAATACATCTGATTTTGAAAGCAGATTCATTAAAGTGGATTTACCCACATTAGTATAACCTACCAAAGCAGCTCGGATCATCTGCTGACGTCCCTTACGCTGGGTGGCTTTTTGTTTGTCTATCTTCTCTAGTTTGGTCTTCAAGAGGGCAATCTTGTCGCGGATGATCCGTCTATCGGTTTCGATCTCGGTTTCACCCGGGCCCCGCATGCCAATTCCCCCTTTCTGACGAGATAGGTGAGTCCACATACGGGTTAAGCGAGGGAGAAGATACTCATACTGAGCAAGCTCTACCTGAGTTTTGGCAGCAGCGGTTCTTGCTCGCTTGGCGAAAATATCAAGGATCAAGTTCGACCGGTCTAATACTTTTACTTCCTTAAAAGAGTTTTCAATGTTACGGGTCTGGGAAGGACTCAGTTCATCATCAAAAATCACCATACTGACCTCATGCTTCTTGACGAACTCAATGATCTCTTTGAGCTTTCCAGTGCCAACAAAACTTTTAGGATGAGCAACTGTCAGCTTTTGAGTGAAACGCTTCACTACTGCTGCGCCTGCAGTTTCTGCTAGAAAGGCTAGCTCATCTAAATATTCCTCAATTTGTTCTTCTGTTTGCTGTTGGCTAATAACTCCCACCATGACCGCTTTTTCGGTCATTTTCTTTACATGAATTTCTCTCATATTAACCTAAGTATAGTATTCTTTTGCCTTAAAACCAAGGTCTGGCTACAGCCGACCATGGCCATGGAATGGCAGAAAAGATCAGAACCATCGCAAGTAAGAAATAAACTGCTTGGCGTCTAAACTTCGTGCTATCAGTGGTGGCTTTTTTAGCCATTATTCTACCCAAGGTTATAATGGCAATGCCAATGATCATACTTGAAATGTGCTCTACTGCCCAAAATCTAATGGTTTCATTTTTCATTACTTCAGCCATACCTGCTTCAAATTGCTTGTTCCAGCCCTTCAAGAAGTAGAGAGCAAGCCCAATTACAAGTTGTAAATGTGCTGAGATCAGCAGAAATAGGCTGATCTTATTATCGCCTGAGGTGTATTCTTTCTTGCCAAACCAACCAATAAAAGATTTAACAACTGCCAATATTAAAAGCACTACAACAAAGTAGCGTAAGAGGTTATGTAAGTGAAGAAATCCTGTTTCCATGCTTTATATTTTTGGTAAAAGTAATCAAAAAGCGAACCCGCACTAAAGCTTATTGTTTTGCTATTTTTGAGGCTTCATGATTCGAATAATTTTACTGCTCTCTTTTCTGTTTTTATTTTTTCAATTTGATGCGATAGGTCAAAAATGGGCTCCCAAAAACGGTGCTCCACAAACTGAACAGCAGTATACGGTTTTAATCAATGGGCATATTTATTTAGGGAACGGTGAGTGGCTTACCAACGGCAAGATTTTGCTCAAGGGAAACAAGATCAAGGCGGTGGGGAATGAAATTGCTCTTCCTGACTATACGCTAGTCCACGATCTACAAGGAAAATTTGTTTATCCCTCTTTTATCGATTTACACACCAGTTTTGGCATAGATAAACCAAAACCAAAGTCTAAAACAGGAAAGCCCCAACTTGAAAGCACCAAAGAAGGTCCCTATTATTGGAATGAAAGCGTTAGGCCTGAGGTAGAAGCACTAGATTATTTTAGCTATGATCAGAAGACTGCTGAGTCTTATCGAGAACAAGGATTTGGAACTGTGTTGACTCATTTTCCTGATGGGGTGATCCGAGGAACTTCTGCCCTGATTGCGCTTACTCATAAGCAAGAGGATCAGTTGATAAAGAACAAAGCTAGCATGCATTATTCCTTTTTTAAAGGAAGTTCTCGACAAACCTACCCTTCTTCATTGATGGGGATTATTGCCTTAATTCGACAATTTCATTATGATGCTGAAGCTTACGAACAGCAAGCAGCTCAACTACCATACAATCGAAGTTTAGAGGCCGTGAATCAGATGGCCGGTTTACCTAAGCTAATTGCAGTTGACAGCTATCTTTCAGCATTGCGAGCAGATAAGATTGCAGATGAATTTGGCTTTCAGTTTATGATTAAAGGTGATGGGCAAGAATATAAACGAATGAAGGCGGTGAAAGCTATGAATACACCACTGATCGTTCCACTCAATTTTCCTAAGCCTTATGATGTGAGCGATCCTTACGATGCACTTCAATTACCGCTTTCAAAAATGAAAGAATGGGAACTTGCCGATGAAAATGCAGTTCGCTTGATGCAAGAAGAAATTCAATTTGCCTTTACCACTGCTGACCTCGAAAAGCGAGCAGACTTCTTGGGTAACCTAAAACGCTGTTTGCAAAAAGGCCTAAGTCACGACCACGCTATTGCCGCTTTAACAAGTGTTCCGGCCAAACTGATTGGCATGGAGCAAACAATCGGCAAACTAGCTGAAAACTATTCCGCTAACTTTATAATAGCTACTGACACTTTATTTGAGAAAAATAGCCGCATTCTTGCTAATTGGGTTGCAGGTAAAGAATATAGATTAATCAACGAAGCTAAAATTGACCTTAGGGGAACTTACAGCCTTAATGTTAATAAGAGAACGCAGTTTGATCTTAAAATTGAGGGTAGCCTAGAAAAGCCAAAAGCTGAAATAAGCGCAAAAGGAGCTAATAACTACTCTAAAGCCAAACTTAAGCTGGAAGGAAATCGGGTGAACCTGTGGTATGAGAAAGGAAATCAAAGTTTCCGTTTGAGTGGGGTAGTCAATGATAGCCTAGGTAGGATTTGGACAGGTAAAACCATTGTGAATGAGAATTGGGTTGATTGGGCCGCAATTCGGAAAAGTTACTTTACAGAAAAACCAAAAGACACCATAGAGCAGGGAATAAAGTCAAAAGCACTTGCATCGCTTACCTATCCGCTTATGGCTTATGGGTGGGATTCACTTCCGCAAGAAGCGGAAACAATCTTATTTAGAAAAGCCACCCTCTGGACCAATGAAGAAGAGGGCATTTTGAAAGACCACGATCTGTTGATTCACAATGGAAAAATAAAAATGGTTGGCTATAAGATCAACCTTCAGGTGATGTTCCCTGATTTAGTTGGGAAAGTACGTGAGATTGATGCTAGTGGACTGCACATAACTTCTGGGATAGTTGATGAGCACTCTCACATTGCAATAAGCCGAGGTGTAAATGAATCTGGTCAATCCATCACTTCAGAAGTAAGCATTGGGGATGTGGTTAATTCAGATGATATAAACCTCTACCGTCAGTTAGCGGGAGGTGTAACAGCTTCTCAATTGTTGCACGGTTCCGCAAATCCCATTGGCGGACAATCAGCCTTGATCAAATTGCGTTGGGGTCAAGAGCCTGAGAAAATGAAAATAGCAGATGCGCCAGGTTTTATCAAGTTTGCCTTGGGTGAAAACGTAAAGCAGTCTAATTGGGGCGATGAGCGAACCGTCCGTTTCCCGCAAAGTCGCATGGGGGTAGAGCAGGTCTTTTACGATGGATTTACTCGGGCGAGGGCCTACCGAGACGAGTGGCGTCTGTACAATGCTAAAAGTAAACGAGAAAAGAAAAAGATCAGTCCTCCCCGAACTGATTTAGAACTTAAAGCCTTAGTAGAGATCTTAGATACCCAGCGTTTCGTAACCTGTCATTCTTACATTCAATCTGAGATTAACATGTTAATGCATGTAGCCGATTCCATGAAGTTTAGGATAAACACTTTTACCCATGTATTAGAAGGCTATAAAGTAGCGAATAAGTTGAGGCAACATGGGGCTGCTGCTTCAACTTTCTCAGATTGGTGGGCCTACAAATTTGAGGTAAATGACGCTATACCCTACAATGGGGCTATGCTGCATGAGCAGGAGGTATTGACTGGCTTTAATTCTGATGATGCTGAAATGGGCCGTAGGTTAAATCAAGAGGCTGCTAAAGCTATGAAGTATGGTGGCTTAAGTGCTGAAGAGGCTTGGAAACTGGTAACGCTCAACCCGGCTAAAATGCTACACTTAGACCACAGAATGGGAAGTTTAGCACCGGGTAAGGATGCTGACCTTGTAGTTTGGAACGATTTTCCACTTTCTATTTATGCTAAACCCCTAAAGACTTACATTGATGGCATTGCTTACTTTGATGCTGAACGCGATCATGAGTTAAGAGCCAATGTTATTCGGGAAAGAGAAAGACTTATTAAATTAATGCTTCAAGCGAAAGAGGGCGGTGAGCAAACCCAGAAAGTAAAAAAAGAAAAGCAAAAACTTTATGAGTGTAATACCCTTGAGCCTTAATAGATTTAAGTGGTTGGTAGTTTGTTGCTTGTTAGGCCATTCGCTTCAAGCCCAGATACCAAGCCCTGCTCCAAAGCAAAATCAAAGTATTTTGTTGTTAAATGCTACAGCTCATCTTGGCAATGGTGAGCTGATTCCACGTTCTGCTATAGGTTTTGAAAATGGAAAGCTTAGCGCTGTAATGGCAGCAATTGACATTCGCTTGGATACTAATGCTTATGATACCATTTATCATTTAGAGGGAAAGCACATCTATCCGGGTTTTATTGCCCCAAATTCCCGCCTAGGCTTGGTTGAAATTGATGCTGTTAGAGCTAGTAGGGACTATGATGATGTGGGTATTTTTAATCCACACGTACGCACTTTAACTGCATTTAATACAGAGTCTCGAATAACTCCAACCGTAAGGTCAAATGGGGTTTTGATTGCACAAATTGCTCCTAAAGGAGGAAGAATATCAGGAACTTCAAGCATTTTCAAGTTAGATTCATGGAATTGGGAAGACGGCGTTGTTATAAAAGATGACGGCATTCATTTAAATTGGCCGGATGCTAATTTTCGTTGGTACCGAGAAGCAGCCAAACAGGAAAAGGCTGCTAAAGCCTATCAAAAGCAGCAGGCAGCAATCAAAACTTTTTTTGATAAAGCAAGAGCCTATGCAAAAGTAGCTTTCCATCTGGAGAAAGACCTGCGGCTAGAAGCTATGACAAAACTGTTTGAAGGAAAAGCTAAACTCTTTGTACATGCCGATCAAGTAAAGGAGATTACCGATGCGCTGTACTTTACAGATCATTATGATTTTGAGGTAGTATTGGTAGGGGGTCATGACGCTTGGCTTGTAACCGACCTTTTGAAAGATAGAGGTATTCCGGTGCTTTTAAGACGTGTACATTCTTTACCTTACTATCAAGATGAGGCAATTGACTTCCCCTATCGACTACCTTCTATTCTCGTTCAAAAAGGAATTTTGGTTGGTTTAGAGAATTCAGGAGATATGGAGGCCATGGGTACACGTAACTTACCTTTTTATGCAGGTACCGCAGCAGCTTATGGGCTAGAGTCTGAAAAAGCCTTATCATTGATTACCCTGAATACTGCCAAAATATTAGGGATTGAGGAGCAGTTGGGTAGCTTAGAGGTAGGGAAACAGGCAACATTGTTTGTTTCTGAAGGAGACGCCCTTGACATGCGAACGAACCAATTGATTCATGCCTTTATCGATGGGAGAAAGATAAGTCTTGACAATCCGCAGAAGCAGCTTTACAGGAAGTATTCTAAAAAGTACCGTTAAGTTACAGGGCGGTTGTGTAACCTAACTTCTTTCTCACTCTGCCTAGCACTTCTTTTGCAATTTTACTTGCTTTTCTTGCTCCTTCTTCAAGCTTTTGATCGATCAATTCAGGATTTTCCATGAACTCATTATAGCGTTTACGCTCTTCTGCAAAGGTGTCGAGTAACAATTCAAAAAGCGCTTGTTTGGCATGACCATAGCCATAATTTCCACCTTCATAGTTTTGACGCATTTCTGCAATTTGTTCATTGCTAGCAATCAATTTATACAAGGCAAAAACATTACAACTCTCAGGGTCCTTCGGCTCTTCAAGCGGGGTGCTATCGGTTTCGATTTTCATTACCGCTTTGCGTAGCTTTTTTTCTGCTAAGAAAATGTTGAGGTAGTTATTGTAGGTTTTACTCATCTTACGCCCATCAGTCCCGGGAATTACCATGACCTTTTCGTCAATTAATGGCTCAGGAATTACAAAAGTCTCACCGTAAAGGTGATTAAAGGAGCTTGCAATATCCCTTGTCATCTCTAAATGCTGTTTCTGGTCTTTTCCTACCGGAACCATTTCAGCATCATAAAGTAAAATGTCGCAAGCCATCAAAACCGGATAATCAAAGAGGCCTGCGTTTACATCAGAAAGATTCTCTGATTTGTCTTTAAAAGAATGTGCATTAGCAAGCATAGGAAATGGAGTATGGCAATTCAGATACCAGGTTAACTCACATACTTCAGGTACATCAGATTGCTTGTAGAACACATTTTTATCAGTATCGAAACCAAAAGCTAACCAAGCAGCAGCAACCGCATAAGTGTTCTTCTTTCTTACCGCAGCATCTTTTACCGTAGTAAGTGAGTGCAAATCTGCAATAAAGAAAAATGCTTCATGATCTTGCTGTTTTGATAGGGCGATGCCTGGTTTTATTGCACCTAAGATGTTACCTAGATGAACCTCTCCGCTGCTGCCTGAACTTTGTATTCCGGTTAATATTCTTGCCATCGTTCAAAAATACAAATTTGTCCTATTTTTGATTCGATGAAGGTGCTGAAAGGGATATTGAGAAACACTTATAAAATCTACTTTTTTTTAGTAGTAGCCCTTACCTTAATAGTTTTATATCCTGCATATTGGATTCTTTTAAATAACGAGAAGTATTTTCAAAAAGGATTTCAATTGGTGCGTTTTCAAGCCAAACTTATTTTATTCTTGGTGGGAGTGAGTCGTAAAGTGCATGGTAGCATACCAGACGACCAAAATACCTCCTACATTATTTGTCCCAATCATAGCTCTTACTTAGATATTTTGATCTTGTATGCGGTTTTCCCTCACTATTTTGTCTTTTTAGGGAAGAAGGAGTTAGGTGATATCCCAATTTTCAATATTTTCTTTAAAAGAATGAATATTTTGATTGACCGCTCAAACCCAAAATCGGCGCATGCTTCAATAGTGAAAGCCTGCAAAGTAATGGAAGACGGAGATAATGTGGTGATTTTCCCTGAGGGAACCATTCCGCCTACAGCGCCTAAAATGAAGTCCTTTAAAAACGGTGCTTTTAGAGTAGCGCAACAACTTAAGATCCCAATTGTACCGGTTACTTTCGTAAACCATGTTGAGTTATTGGAAGATCGGTTTACCTTCTTCGCAAAGTGTCGACCTGGTAGGTCAACTGTTTTCATTCATGATCCCGTTTACATCAATGAGCAAGCACCTCAAGATTTAGTAGCTTTGCGCGAGCATTGCAAGCAAATTATTGCTTCAAAACTGTAACTTTTATGAGCAAAATAGACGAAAAGGTAGTTGATCAATTAGCTGAGTTAGCAAGGTTAGAGTTTAACCCCGAGGAGAAAAAGAAAATCTTAGGTGATATGGAGCGAATGCTTGATTTTGTGGCTAAGATCGAAGAGGTAGATACTAGCGGAGTAAAGCCGCTTATTTATCCTTTAGAGGAAGAAACGCCCCTAAGGGAAGATCAAGCAAAGCGAGATTACACCAATCAAGATGCACTAAGAAATGCGCCTGATAAAGACACCGACTTTATTCGGGTTCCAAAAGTGTTGGACAAGAAGTAAGTTAACCGAATAAAAAAGCCCCCTTTGCAAGTGCAAAGGGGGCTTTTTAGTTTCCACTATTCATTAATTTTTATGGGAAAACAATTCCTTCATACTGGTTTACATCTACCTTAGGAATAGAAGAGCCATATTTCGAATTGATTGCATCAATGTGCGCATTGGCTATAATAGCATAGCCAACTGTATTCGGATGAACACCATCTAAAGAAAAGGCACCACCTGAAATAAATTGAGTTGAGTAAGTTACTCCATTGAAAGATAAACCTTTTTCCATTTCTTCTAAGATGGCCTTAGTGTCCACAAAAGCAAGATTATTGTTATCTGCTGCCTGTTTGATGATTGAATTATAGCTATCTATGGCTCCTTTAATTGCATCAGTTTCAGTTTTGTCAAGTACGTAATTCAAAGGAATCCCTTTTTGACTTCCCCAACCTGCGCATTTCAAAGAATCTTGTGGAGTTGACAATATGATTAAATCTCGGGGAAGCGCTTGTCTTATATTTGGCAATCCAGGTACTGAGCGTCCAGGTCGATCATTAATAACAAAAGCATTATTACCGGCACTAAAATTGATTTTTTTCAAATTGCCTTGGTTTTCCGTTAAAGCACCACCTGCAACGGCTTGATCAATTCCTGCATTATAATTAGCATAAGCTTGATTTAAGGCTGTAGCTTCAGCAGCAGTTAGTTCTAAATTATTCCACCTAATTGTATTAAAAAATGGAATAGAAGTAATGTCAGGAATGTTAGCGAGTATTCCATTAGCACCATTAGCCGTTAAACTGGCAACTAAGGCATTATAAGTTGCTTCAAAGCCAACACCGGCAGGACCTGCTATTGGGGTTATTTGTTCATTACCTTCATCACCACCACTTGTAGCGTAGCCCAAAACATCATTGTTCCCAATCCAAAGGCTAAAAAAGGTAGGATTGGCAGATGCTGCTGCCGCTACAACAGTCTCATTGTTATTAGATGGATTAGCAAAACGCACGTAATAGGGATTAGCCGAATTATTAGCTAAGTTAGCTGCATTACCATATCCTGGTGCTAGAAGGTGAAAAGATTTTGCGCCAGGTACTGCATAATTGTTATAAGGTCCCGGTGTTGCATTTGAGGTAAAGAATCCTTGTGCCGAGCCATAAGGCATACCGTCTAATGTTGGTCCTAAAGAGATTTCACCTAAGCAGTCTGCTGAATAGTCAAGTTTAAGCTCAGGAACAATCAGGTTCTGCCCTAATAGATCTAAGCCTGCACCTCTGCTGCCGTAGTCGCCGGTAAGTAAAGGCACAGTATGCTCACCTCCTCCTGCTAGCTTCATTTGAGCTGAAAGAATTGCAGGGAAAGAGTTTAACTGTCCATCTGCACTCAGCGCATTGCTTTGGTATCCGGCAGTTAAAGAATTACCTACTGCTACGTAATTTGTAAAATCTGCACTTCCGCCAGTTGGTGCGGGAAGGTCATCGAACTCTGGCTCGCATGAAAATGCAAAAGCTAGAGGTAGTAAATAAAGTATTTTATGTAAATTTTTCATCGTCAAGTTGTTTTAGCTTAAAAATTATAACGCACTCCGATACCTGGAATAAAGCTGCTGCTTTTGTACTTTCCCCCAAAGTTATCACCGAAGTCTTGGTTTAAGTTATTTCCTGTGTAGTAGGATTCACGCTCTAGTCCATTAATGTAAATAAAAGAAGCATCTATAGCTAGTTTATCACTAAAGAGGTATGATAAACCGGCAGTTAAACCAAGGTTGTCACTATTAGGCGTTTCTGGGTTGAAAAAGTCGTCTTGAATAGGAGATTCGTCATAGTATCCGCCAATTCTAGCAGTTAATTTATCGTTAACCATGTACTGGAAGCCTAATCTGAAGATTGACGAAGATTCATATCTTCTTGGATTTTCTGAATCTTGAAAACCATCTGTATTGGTTTCAAAATCAAAGTCAAGCGATTCGTAAACATCCCAATTGATATTGCTATACTCTGCTGAGATAAGTAATTTCTCATTCAGTTGATAGCTAATACCAATAGTGGTAGTGCTAGGCAATGGTAAAGTAGCACTAAAGGTATTAGTAGGTGGCACTGTAGCTTGGACTGGAGTAGGAACGGTGAATTCAGCATCACCATCTTCTAGTTCCATTTTTACTCCCGAGCGGTAGGTAACTCCAATACCTAATTTATCTGTTGCTTGGTAGTGTGCTCCAAAATTAAATCCATAGCCATTTGCTCCTCCTGATAAAGAAGCGCCTGACTGAATATTGTTTGAATTCTGAAAAGCTAGCGCTCGGTTGATCTCTACATTTCCTGTAGCGTAGACAAAACCGAGTCCTAAAGACAGTTTTTCACTTGCCTGAATCGATATTGTTGGTTGAATGAATACTGCTTGTAGCGAAATATCTTGGATTAAGTGACGGCCTTCCCAATCATCTCCCCAAACTACGGAACTTCCAAAAGGGGTATAAACAGCTAGACCCGCAGTAAGCTCATCATTTATTTTATAGGTACCATATAAATAAAATGGAGTCCCTAAAGGATTATCTGTCCTTGAAACATCACCTGTCATTTGGTTTTGAAAGGCAACAGAAGAGATGATTCCACTACCTCCAAATTCAAGATCAAATTTGTTTTCTGAATGGCCCATCATAGCAGGATTGAAGAAAGTACTTGAAGCACCGAGATAAAAACCCGTGCCTAAATGTCCCATTCCTGCCTGTTGGTTACCCTGTAGATTTACCTGAAAACCTCCCGCGAGCGAGATTAAAGGAAGAATCGACAATAAACTCGTAATTAGTCTTTTCATTTTATGATTTTTTAATTTCGCTAAAAGTATAAATTTTTTATGAAGTTTTAGTTATTCAAACCTACTTGGTTTAGAAGTGTTGTTCTTATCAAACCATTATTTTTGCACGCTAAACAGACCAAATCCGAATGGCAAAAGAATTAGAAGAGAAAAAAGAGGTCACCATTGTTTTTGCTGGTGACTCAGGTGACGGCATACAATTAACTGGTACTCAGTTTACTAACACAAATGCGCTTTTTGGGAATGACATTAGTACCTTCCCAAATTATCCCGCTGAAATTCGCGCTCCGCAAGGTACAGTAGCCGGGGTATCAGGTTTTCAATTACAATTTGGCAGTATTGAAATTTCTACTCCCGGAGACACCTGTGATGTTTTGGTAGCCATGAATGCAGCTGCCTTTAAAGTGAATTTCGCTAGTCTTAAGAAGCACGGCACTGTCATTGTAAATACAGACGGCTTTAGTGCTCGGAACCTGAAACTAGCCGGTTATGAATCAAATCCGCTTGAAGATCATACTTTAGATGACTACCGCACCATTCAGATAGATGTTACCAAAATGACACGCAGTGCTTTGGTGGATAGCGGTATGGGGAAAAAAGAGATTGACCGTTCTAGAAACATGTTTGTTTTGGGTTTCCTCTATTATATGTACAACCGCAACCTTAAAGGAACGGAAGAATTCATTAAGCAAAAATTTGCAGGAAAGCCTGAATTGATTGATGCCAACATTCGAGTATTAAAGGCAGGGTACAATTTTGGGGATACTTCTGAAATTTTCACCTCTCGATACAATGTAAAGGCAGCACAGCTTAAAAAGGGTAAATACCGTAACATTATGGGTAATCAAGCAACAGCCTTGGGCCTTATTGCTGCATCCCAAAAATCAGGATTGGACCTTTTTTACGGTTCTTACCCCATTACACCTGCCTCAGACATTTTGCATGAGCTTGCACGACATAAGAATTTTGGAGTAAAAACCTTTCAAGCGGAAGATGAAATTGCTGCAGTTTGCTCCGTAATTGGTGCATCATTTGGTGGGAAGCTTGGTGTAACAGCTTCCTCCGGACCCGGAATTGCTTTAAAAGGCGAAGCTCTAGGTTTAGGCATGATCTTAGAGTTGCCCATGGTGGTGATCAACGTACAAAGGGGTGGTCCCTCAACTGGATTGCCTACTAAAACTGAGCAAGCCGATTTGTTACAAGCCGCTTATGGAAGAAATGGAGAAGCACCCATACCCATCGTTGCTGCAAAATCTCCCTCAGATTGCTTTGATGCTGCATATGAAGCCTGTAAGATCGCCATTGAGCACATGACTCCTGTATTGTTCCTGTCTGATGGTTACATTGCAAATGGATCAGAACCCTGGAAGTTTCCTCAATCAAATAAATTAAAGGAGATTAAGCCAAAAGCGGC
Source organism: uncultured Flavobacteriales bacterium (assembly GCA_913056345.1). GTDB lineage: Bacteria > Bacteroidota > Bacteroidia > Flavobacteriales_E > Vicingaceae > CAJXMH01. The sequence goes on from CAJXMH010000003.1 coordinate 105,814, forward strand.
GAAGAAAGAAGGAGACTATTTACCCTACAAGAGAGACGAGAACCTAGTACGTGATTGGGCCATTCCAGGTCAAAAGGGTCTAGAACACCGTATTGGTGGTTTAGAAAAAGAAGCTGAAACAGGCAATGTGTCATATGATCCTCAAAACCATGAAGAAATGGTAAGAGTGAGAGCTGAGAAAGTGGCTAAGATTTCGAATTCTGTACCTGATGCAAGCATAGATTTTGGTCCTGAAAAGGGAGATCTACTCGTACTTGGCTGGGGTTCAACATTTGGAGTTATAAAAACTGCAGTTAAAGATTTAAACGAGGAGGGACTTGCCGTAAGTCATTTGCATTTGAGAAACTTATTGCCTTTCCCGAATAAATTAGCTGAAGTGTTGCAAAACTTCAAAAAAGTGATCATACCTGAAATGAACAATGGTCAGCTATTGAGTATGATCAGAGATGAATTTTTAATTGACGCCAAGGGAATTAATAAAATACAAGGGGTTCCTTTTTCTACCCAAGAGATCAAGGCAGCCATCAAAGAAAACATAGCCACCTTATGAGTGAAGTAAAAGAAATAACTGAAAAATTAAAGCCTAAAGACTTTTCTACTGATCAAGATGTGCGTTGGTGCCCCGGTTGTGGGGATTATTCGATCTTGAAGCAAGTTCAATCAGTTATGCCTGATCTAGGGCATAAAAAAGAAGATATCGTATTTATTTCTGGTATCGGCTGCTCGTCTCGGTTCCCTTATTACATGGAAACCTATGGCATGCACAGTATTCATGGTAGGGCAACCGCAATTGCAAGTGGACTAAAAATTAGCAGACCTGAATTGAGTGTATGGATCGTAACGGGAGATGGTGATGCCCTTTCAATAGGAGGGAATCATTTAATTCATTTGATCAGAAGGAATTTAGACGTAAATATTTTGTTGTTCAATAATGAGATTTATGGTCTTACTAAAGGACAATATTCCCCCACTTCCCCCGAAGGAAAGATTACAAAGTCAACTCCGATGGGCTCCGTTGATCATCCTTTCAATCCGCTGAAATTATGTCTTGGTGCTGATTCTACTTTTATTGCTCGAACCATGGATCGAGATCCCAAACACCAAAGGGAAGTGCTGCATAAAGGGAGTCAACATGTTGGGACTTCCATGATAGAGATCTACCAAAACTGTAATGTATTTAACGATGGTGCTTTTGAAGTTTTTACGGATAAAAGCACCAAAGCAGAAGAAACACTATTTCTTGAGCAGGACGAACCCTTAATATTTGGGAAAGAAGCCGATAAGGGTATTTGGCTAGACGGCTCGCAGCCAAAAGTAGTAAGTCTAGCAGATGTAAGTAAGAATGATCTTTGGGTGCATAATGAAAATGATAAGTTTAAAGCTCAACTATTGACTACCTTCTTTGACAATCCTGCTGAGCCGGAACATTTACCTCGTCCATTTGGGGTGTTCTACAGCGAAGACCGTTACCGATATGAAGATGCAGTAGAGGATCAAATCAAAGAAGCCATCGACAAGAAAGGCAAGGGAAATTTAGATGAAATTCTGAGCGGTAAAAACGTTTGGACAGTAGATTAGATCAGGTATTTACCAACTATTGGCATTCGTCTGCCCATCCCAAAAGCTTTTTTGGAAACTCTTAAGATTGGAGGAGCTTGATGTCTTTTGTATTCGTTTAAGTTTACAAGTCGCAAGATCTTAGCAAGTAATTCCTCATTGTAGCCTTTCTTGGAAATCTGTTGCGGACTCATTTCATTCTCTATGTAATCGTATAAGATTTTGTCAAGGATTTCATAGTCGGGTAAAGAATCAGAATCTTTTTGATTGGGTCTCAATTCGGCTGATGGTTCCTTGGTAAGGATATTTGTAGGAATAATTTCCTCATCTCGGTTTAGGTATTCACTCAATTCATATACCTCAGTTTTATAAAGGTCACCTATGACTGAAAGACCACCGGCCATATCACCGTAAAGGGTTCCATAACCCACTGCTAGCTCGCTTTTGTTTGAGGTGTTTAAAAGAATGGTTCCAAACTTATTCGTGTGGGCCATTACCAGCGCACCTCTGATCCTCGATTGTATGTTTTCTTCAGCTACATTGAAAGCAGTGTCTTTAAACAAAGGTTCAAGCTGCTTTTCAAAGGAGTCGTAAATAGGTTTGATCGCTATTTCATGGTACTTACAGCCTAAGTTGTTACAAAGTGCTATTGAGTCGGTTATTGAATGATCAGATGAGAATTGCGAGGGCATCATTATCGGTATTACCCTTTCAGCACCTAGAGCTTTGACTGCAATAGCTAGCGTAAGCGCAGAGTCAATGCCCCCACTTAAACCTAAAGTCGCAGTTTTGAAATTTAGTTTTTTGAAGTAATCCCGAACCCCAAGGATCAATGCCTTTTCAATTTTCTCGATGGAAGATGCAGGCTTTGGCTTGACTTCTTTTAAATCTTCTTCACTATCTAGAAATAGCAGACCTTCCTCAAATGAATTCAGCTCAGTGCATTTTTTACCTTTTGAATCATAATAGGCTGTTCCTCCATCAAAGATTAGCTCAGTTTGCGCCCCAATATGGTTTACATAGTAAAGAGGTAAATCAAATGCTTTGGTGTTCCAAGCAAATACTCGATCTCTTTCTTCAGTCTGATTTTTATGGAAAGGAGAGGCAGCAATGTTGACCATGAAATCAGCTCCTAAGCTTTTAAGCTGTTTCATCGGGCTTTTTTGATAAAGGTATTCTCCTTCAATGTTCCATAGGTCTTCACAAATGGTCAGTGCGATTTTTTTCCCCTTGTATTGGATACAGTTCACTTCTCCTGCAGGTTCAAAGTAGCGGTATTCATCAAAAATATCGTAAGTAGGCAGTAACTGTTTATGATGCACTGATTGAACTTTCTGCTCTGCCAAAAAGTAAGCTGAATTGTAGAGCGGTTTGCCTTTTTTGTTGGGGTTTTTAGAGGGAGCTCCCACAATGGCAGCTATTCCATTGCAATGTTGTGCAATCTCCTCAATGCTATTTTCACAATGTGCAATGAAATCGTCAAACTGTAAAAAGTCTCTTGGTGGGTAACCGCAAATACTCAGTTCTGCAAATACAACAAGCTCGGCTTGTTTTGCTTTTGCTTCTTCGATCGCATTCACGATCTTTTTTTCATTGGCCTTAAAATTGCCAATATGGTAATTTAATTGAGCGAGGGCAATTTTCATAAATGCTGTTTCACCGTTTTAAAACAGCACACCAAAGTTTAAGATCAAGGAATTGTTTATTGCTTTAAAATCTTCGCTTCGACCACCCGGGGTGCCATTTCCGTTGCTGTCTTCAGCATAATTGTCTTCACTTAAAATATTCAAGAAACCATTATCGAAAGTGATTCCGAACATAAGTGAGGTATTTCCGCTCAAGTTATACTCTGCGCCAATTCCCATTAACAAACTAGCTCTAAATAAACTGATTTCATCTGTAAAGTCAACATCTTCTCTGTTTACCGTTCCTGAAGCTCCAGGGTAATCAAATTCAGTATCAGCTACAGCATCAATGTTAACTGCTCCCGCTAAACCGAATTGGCCAAAGTATTTCATGTAACCAATTTCATTTGTTTTCAATTTAATCGTGAGGGGAACTTGAATGTAGTTGAGTCTGATGTCTGCAGAATTCCTGCCGCCTATTGAGCCATTTGGATTTGCAGTGGTCAGAGGTAGAACATCTTCTTGAACGTCAGGATAATTGATTCTGCCACCTGAGTTTAATAAGGTTATTCCGGTTGAGAAGGCATAGTTTTCAGCAATTTTGAAATCAGCCACGATACCATAGGAAAAACCCAACTTCATTCCATCGCTTTCAATCCCTTCACTATCGGGGCTGATCCAGCTTAGGTTTGGCGATAATTGAAATCCCAATTGAAAATCTTTGTCTTGAGCTTTTAAAGCTAATGCCGTGCTAAAAATTAGGGCTAAGGCGAATATCTTTTTCATAATTTTGACTCTCTTATTTCGCCTGCAAATCTAAGCGGTTTTTTTATTTATGCGAGAGAAATTCTACTACTTCCTTTTTATTCTAACTTTTGGCTTGCTTTCTTGTCAAAGCGACCGTTGGGAAATACCCGCAGATCAATTTACTGTAAAGCGCGAATGGAAAAGGTTTGATCAGGATTTATATCGTTTGACTAATAAGGAAGTTGACACAGCAAAATGGAATCAGCTAGAGAGCAACTATCCGCGTTTCTTACCTCTTTATACCCAAGGCATTATGCGGTTTGGAACACCTAAGCAGGTAAAAACGGTTGAGCAATTTCAAGATTTTGTAAACGATACCGATATAGCCTCCTTGATCGAAGATGTTTCCGAGGCCTACCCTAAGGAAAGCTTACAAGCAGAGAAATTTAACTTAGATCAGGCTTTCTCTAGGTTTAAATACTTTTTTCCAGAGCGCACTGTTCCCGCTGTTTACACCTTTTTATCAGCTTTAACTTACCACACCGTGGTAGATGATAGTTTACTTGGCATAGGGCTAGATATGTACTTAGGAAAAGAGTATTCGGTTTACCCTAAAGCAGGTATACCGAAATACAAGTTCAAACATTTTGAGCAAAAGTATTTAGTTGCTGATGCTATGCGTGCTTGGGTAGTTTCTGAATTTCCTTTAAAAGGCGGCGGCAATTTATTGGAGCAAATGATTTACCACGGTAAGGTTGCCTATTTGCTCAGGGCTTTGCTGCCAAATAAATCAGAGCATGTGCTCGTGACTTACACGGAAAAAGAATACGATTGGTGCCTGAATAATGAAGCTGAAATTTGGTTTCACTTTGTGGATATGAATTTGCTACATAATCGTGAAAACCATCAATTGCGAAAGTATCTTGGTGAAGCTCCTTTTATAGCAGGCTTTCCCGAAGGCTCTCCCGGAAGGGTGGGGCAGTGGTTAGGCTATCAGATTGTAAAAGATTTTATGGAGCAGAAGCAAAAATTAAGCCTGCAGGAATTGATGAATATAGATAATGCTGATCTGATCCTGCAAGAATCAAACTATAAACCAAAAAGACCATGAGTAAAAAGAAATCAGAAATAAAATTTACGATTCAATTAGACGAAAACAATGTGCCTGAAAAGATTCATTGGGATGCTGAAGGTTCAGATAAGGGAAAGAATAACATTAGCAGTGCGGTGATGTTGGCTCTTTGGGATCAGGCAGAGAACAATACCCTACGGATTGATTTGTGGACAAAAGATATGATGGTGGATGAAATGAAGAAGTTTGCCTGCCAAAACATCATTACCATGGCCGATTCCTTTGAAAGAGCAACTGGAGAGCAGAAGGTTGCTGCTGAAATGCGCGACTTTGGAAAGGATATTGCCATCCGACTAGGTGTATTAAAAGGGAATTAGCAGTCTTGTGTTTCCTTTTGATTTGCGTTAATTTAGTCGCCAACAAACCTATATAATGAGTTCAGAAAAAAATAAAGCTGCTTTTAAGGTTAGGTCATCCTACCTCAGCACCATCATCAGTATTTCGCTGGTGCTTTTTATGCTTGGGTTACTTGGACTCATTCTGCTGAATGCTCAAAAGATTTCCAATCACGTAAAGGAAAACATTGGCTTTTCACTGTATCTGCACGAAGATATTAGCGAACGACAGTTACAGAGCCTTCGAACCGACCTAATTGCTAAAACTTACACTAAGCACATTGACTACACCAATAAAGAGCAAGCAGCGGAACTACTGAAAAAAGATCTGGGAGAAGACTTTGTTGATTTCTTAGGTTACAATCCATTATCAGCTAGTTTAGACCTTTATTTAAAAGCTGATTATGCTGAGCAGAACATTATTGAAGACATCACCAAAGAGTTAAAAAAATATCCTGCAGTAAAAGAGGTGATCTATCAAAAGGACTTGGTGGCAGAGGTCAATAACAACATTCGAAAAATTGGATTGGTGTTACTTGCTTTTAGTGCGTTACTCTTAGTTGTGGTAATTGCCTTGATCAACAACACCATACGCTTAGCGATTTACTCTAAACGCTTTTTAATCAAGACCATGCAGTTGGTTGGTGCAACCGGCGGATTTATTCGCAGACCATTTGTTGCAAGGGGAGTACTAAATGGCATTTTAAGTGCTTTGATTGCAATACTTTTACTTTTAGGCGTGCTTTACACTGCCAAGCAAAACTTTCCTGCCTTGGTTGAATTACAAGACTTTAACATCTACTTGATTCTTTTCTCTATAGTGATTGTTTTGGGAATCCTAATTTCGTGGATCTCTACTTCACTTGCGGTAAGAAAGTTCTTGCGTATGCAGAGTGGAGATTTACATTAAACAAAATAAGATGAGCGATAAACCACAAGATGAATTTGCCTTCGGAAAAGAAAACTACAAGCTTTTTGGCCTTGCTACCATAGTCGTAATAGTTGGTTATGTGCTAATGGTAGGCGGCGGCACTGATAATCCTAACGAATTCCTTTACGATGAATTGTTCTCATTCAGAAGGATTACTCTAGCGCCGATCATTATTTTAGCTGGCTTTGGGATTGGTTTCTATGCCATATTAAAACGACCTAAGAACGAAAAATAGATCAGCCTAATGGCAGATTACCAAGCTGGCGAGGTTATCTTAATTGATAAGCCACTGAAGTGGACCTCCTTTGATGTGGTAAACAAACTCAAGTGGACTTTTAAAAAACATTTTGGGTATAAGAAAATAAAGGTTGGTCATGCCGGAACGCTCGATCCTTTGGCAAGTGGTTTACTCATAGTTTGCACAGGCAAGAAGACGAAATCAATTGCCGAGATCCAAAACCAAAAAAAAGTCTATACCGGAAGATTTGAACTCGGTGCAGTTACTCCCTCTTATGACTTAGAGACAGAAGTAGAAGCTAAAGCAGATCCTACTCATTTAAAAGAAAATGAGCTGCATGAAGCAGCAGCCAAACTGACAGGAGAGCTTGAACAAGTCCCACCTATTTTTTCAGCTAAAAAAATCAAAGGCAAAAGAGCCTATGACTTAGCTCGTGATGGTCAAAAGCCTAAAATGCAGCCTAAAACGGTATTCGTTCACAGTTTTGAAATAGTGAAGGTCGACTTGCCGGAAGTTTACTTCAAAATTGAGTGCTCAAAAGGCACTTACATTCGCTCTTTGGCGCATGATTTTGGAGAACTATTGGAGGTTGGTGCCTATTTAAAGCGTTTAAGAAGAGAGGCAATTGGCAACTATCATTTGAAAGAAGCTACAAGCATTGATGCCTTAGTTAGTGAGCTTCAAGAACAAGCTGCTGAAAAGACTTGATTATTTCTTAATTTTGCCATTCATTTTTTGAAACGGCCTAAACAGATAGAACATGAAGTTATCTAAATTCAAATTTGACCTTCCAAAAGAGCTTTTAGCTCAACATCCTGCCGATAACCGAGATGATTCGAGGTTGATGGTGATCCATCGCGATACAGGAAAAATAGAGCACAAGCTTTTTAAAGATGTGATTGACTATTTTGATGAAGATGACGTATTGATCATGAACGACACCAAAGTATTTCCAGCTCGTTTATACGGGAATAAGGAAAAGACAGGCGCCAAGATTGAAGTTTTCTTGTTAAGAGAACTCAATAGCGAAAACCTACTTTGGGATGTATTGGTAGATCCTGCTCGAAAGATCAGAATTGGTAATAAACTCTATTTTGGTGATGATGATTTGGTTGCTGAGGTAATAGACAATACCACTTCTAGAGGTAGAACCCTTCGTTTCTTGTTCGATGGTAGCCATGATGAGTTCAAAAAGATCATTGATTCATTAGGTGAAACCCCGATTCCTAAATTCATTGAAAGAGAAGTAGAGCCCGAAGATGAAGAGCGTTACCAAACAGTTTATGCCAAGAATGAAGGGGCTGTTGCAGCGCCTACTGCGGGATTGCACTTTAGTAAAAATCTGCTTAAAAAATTAGAGATAAAAGGGGTTGATTTCTCTTATGTCACCTTGCACATTGGTTTAGGCACATTTAGGCCTGTTGAAGTTGAAGACCTTACCAAGCACAAAATGGACTCTGAAGAGATGGTTATTAGTGAGGAGGCCGCTGACCGAGTGAATCTTGCTAAGCGAAGTAAGAAGAAGGTTTGCGCTATTGGTACCACGAGTATGCGCGCCATAGAAACTTCTGTTTCTACTGATGGGTTTCTAAAGCCTTATAAAGGATGGACCAATAAATTCATTTTTCCTCCTTATGATTTCAGTATTGCCGACATGATGATCACAAATTTTCACACCCCTGAATCAACCTTGCTGATGCAAGCAGCTGCTTTTGGAGGTTATGATCTCATTATGAAAGCCTATCAAGAAGCCATTAAAGAGAAATACCGTTTTTATAGCTATGGCGATGCCATGCTGATCCTCTAAGGTGAAACAATCAGTTATTATAGTAGCAGGAGGTAAAGGAAGCCGCATGGGCTCTGAAACTCCTAAACAGTTTTTACCCTTAAAGGGTGAACCTATTTTATTTCACACTATAAGGTCTTTCCAACTTGCTTTGCCCGAAGCGGAAATTGTACTAGTACTACCTCAAGCTGAAATGGCACGCTGGCAGGTAATGGCTTTTGACACTCCCTTTCAATCCATTAAAACAGTTGCAGGCGGAGCACAACGCTTTGATTCCGTAAAAGCAGGACTTGAGTTGGTTGAAGAAGGCATTGTAGGGATTCATGATGCAGTAAGGCCATTGGTGAGCCAAACATGCATTCAAAATGCTTTTAAGCTTGCCGCTGAAAAAGGTTCAGCCATACCGGTAGTGGAATTAAAAGACAGTCTGAGAGAGTTGAGTGGAGCACAATCACAGGCAAAAAATCGAGCTGATTTTTGCTTGGTACAAACCCCACAATGCTTTGAAGTTACAAAATTAAAAGAGGCCTATCAGCAAAGCTATCAAGCCAATTTTACCGATGACGCATCAGTTTTTGAAGCAGCAGGAAATACCATTAAGTTGGTTGCAGGAAATACTGAGAACATAAAGATTACCACACCTACAGACTTAGTAGTTGCTGAAGCGCTTATGGTCTAAACTTTAAGTCTTCTCACTTTTGTGCCAGACAAAGCATCAGGTGCTTTGAGGTTTTCCAACCAATTTAATCCCGGCTTTTTCCCAATTTCTAAAGTGCCGAAATCTGTTAATCCTAAAAATTCAGCTCCATTTTTACAGCCACATTCAATCAGTTTTGCATTGCTAATTTCTGGAAATTCAGCCTGAATGATTTTCATCTCCTCTAAAATTGAAAGGCCATCGTTTGAGGCTAGGCTGTCTGTTCCTAAAGTGCATTTTACGTCAGCTGCAACATAGTTTTTGATATTAGGTAAACGCTTTTCAATGTATTGGTTAGCTGCCGGGCAAAAACACCAATAAAGATGAGGGTGAAGCTTTTCGGCTTGCTCTAAATCAGAGGCGCTTGTAAAGGTGTTATGAACTAATAAGAGCGGTTTTTCTTTGTCAAGCAAAGGCAGGTAAGTCGGTAAGGAGTTTTGCTTATTGGCTTTAAGGTGCTCGGTAGATAAACCAAAGCTTTCGAGCATCTCCTTTAGTTCGCCGCTATTTGCATGGAATAGTTCATTTTCTGCTGCGGTTTCTTGGTTGTGAATGCTAAGTAAAGCATTGTTTTTTTCAGCTTTCAAGTATTTAAAAAGCGCATTAGAAACAGAATAAGGACTGTGCGGGACTAAAGAGGCCAAAAGTCCCACTTTCTCAGCTTCAGCTTTTAGTGTTTTTCCGCTTTCAAAAATGTCTTTTGCTTTTTGCGGATCAAAGCCAAAAAGTTCAATAAAAGTATGGTAGTGAATCTTAGATTGTATTTTTTGATGAAAACTGCTGCTTCCATTTGAAATGTCCCCAACCGCCACAATGCCATTTTTCCACATAGCCAGATCAGCTTGTCGAATGGCCTCGTGAATTTCTTCCTCTTCAGCTTTACGCTGACTTTGAACTCCTTGAATGAATGAAACTAAGCCTTTCCCACTTTGTACTTTTGACTTTAAGTGTGATAACTCTAAGTGACAATGTGTATTCACAAATCCTGGGCAAATTCCTCCCGGTAAATACTTCACTTCAGAAGTTTCGCTTTGGAGCTTTTGACCAACTTCTAACACTTCCCCATCAGAACTCATCCGAATCATGCCGTTTTGTATCGGCTCGCCAACTGCGGTGTAAAGAAGATCTGTTTTGAATAACATCATTACAAAGGTAAGGATAGCAATTTCTGCAATTAGTAATTAAAAGCTGGTCAGTGCCAACTAATGTAGGAATCTCCCTTTTCCCACCTTACCTTTGCACTGCTTATGGCAGAGAAGAAAAACATACGAGAGCTTAGTTTAGAAGAAATGAAAAGTTTCTTTGTAGAAATAGGCGAAAAACCTTTTCGGGCTAAGCAACTTTATGAATGGCTGTGGCAAAAGTCAGCACGCTCATTTGAAGAAATGACCAACCTCTCTAAAGGTTTAAGGGAAAAGTTGGAATTACACTTTGACTTGCCTGCAGTAAAAGTTGCGGAAGAGCAGATTAGCAACGATAAAACGGTAAAGAACGCTTTTCAATTAGCTGATGGAAAAATTACTGAAGGGGTTTTGATTCCGACCACGAAAAGAATGACAGCTTGTATTTCTTCGCAAGTTGGATGCAGCCTGGCCTGTAAGTTTTGTGCCACAGGCAAGCTTAAACTGATGCGTAACATTCGCTTCGATGAAATCTACGATCAAGTTGCCATTATAAAAGCGCAAGCTGAAAAATACTACGACCGTCCACTTTCTAATATTGTATACATGGGCATGGGTGAGCCGCTGTTAAACTACAGTCAGCTGTTAAAATCGGTAGAGCGCATTACAGCTGAAGATGGTTTGGGGATGTCGCCAAAACGCATAACCGTTTCAACTGCTGGCATTGCCAAATTAATTAAGCGCTTAGGTGACGATGAAGTGAAGTTTAACCTTGCGCTTTCCTTGCATGCGGCAAATGATGAAAAGCGCAGCCACATTATGCCGATTAACGAGCAGAATAATTTGGAGGTTTTAGCCGAAGCGCTCAAGCATTTTCATGATAAAACTGGCAGTCGCGTTACTTTTGAATACATCATTTTCAAAGATTTTAACGACGAATTGCAAGATGCCGCTGAATTGGCTGAATTCTGTAAGCATGTCCCGTGTAAGATCAACATCATTGAATACAACCCGATCGACGAGGGAGAATTTCAGCAAGCTGATCCTCAAAAAGTAGACGCTTTTGCCGACTTTTTAGAAAGCAGGAATCTGGTGGTGAATGTTCGGCGAAGCAGGGGAAAAGATATTGATGCTGCTTGTGGTCAATTGGCCAACAAAAATGGGGCAGTTACGGTTGATTAAGGTACTTTTGTACTCCGCATGAAAATATCGCTTGACCAGATAAAAGCTCCCATTAAAGAGGAAATGCAAGATTTCGAAAAACACTTTCGAAACAGCATGAAAAGTGATGTCGCCTTGTTGGATAAGATCACCCACTACATTGTGAAGCGAAAGGGCAAGCAAATGAGACCCATGTTTGTCTTTCTTTCAGCAAAATTATTTGGTAAAAGCAATGAATCTACCTACACGGCAGCTTCCTTAATTGAGCTGTTGCATACCGCTACTTTAGTTCATGATGATGTAGTGGATGAGGCCTACAAGCGAAGAGGTTTCTTCAGCATCAATGCCCTTTGGAAAAATAAAATTGCCGTATTGGTTGGGGACTATTTACTTTCTCGTGGATTGCTCCTTTCAGTTGATCAGAATGAGTTTGATCTTTTACGCATCGTCAGTACTTCAGTTAAACTTATGAGTGAAGGAGAGCTACTCCAAATAGAGAAAGCCAGAAAGCTTGATATCAGCGAGGAAGTTTACTTTGATATCATCACGAAAAAAACCGCCACTTTGATTGCCTCTTGTTGTGCAACTGGAGCAAAATCTGCAGGGCAAAATGATGAAACCGTTGAACTAATGCGCAAATTTGGAGAAACGGTGGGGATTTGCTTTCAAATTAAAGATGACTTGTTTGATTATGGAAGCGGAGACGAAATTGGCAAACCAACCGGCATCGATATCAAAGAAAAAAAGATGACCTTACCGCTTATTTACGCCCTTTCTCAGGCAAAACGTGCTGAAAAAAGGAGAATCATCAATACCGTTAAAAACAACAACAACGATGATAAAAAGGTAAATGAAGTGATTCAGTTTGTATTGCAGTCTGGAGGTATTGAGTACGCTACTGAGAAAATGCATCAATACCGCGATGATGCACTAAAGTTGCTGGAACAATTTCCCGAGAATGAAGCAAGAAATTCGTTGAAAGACTTAGTTTTATATACCACAGAAAGAAAGAAGTAAAATGAATAAGCTGTTTATCTTGATCTTGGGCTTCTTTTTAATCGCTTGTGGCGAAGAAGCCAAACAAGCAAGCACAGAAGCATCTACAGAAAGTATAATTGAGAAAGAAGAAAATTACCTTGAACGCTATCCCAATGGCTTGAAGAAGGTAGAGGGGAAGTTGATCAACGGTCAGCGCCATGGTATATGGACCTATTATTACGAAAATGGGATGAAGTGGAGTGAAGGTAAATACAAACGAGGCATCCGAGATGGATTTTCAGTGGTTTATTACGAGAATGGTCGCAAAAAATTAGCTGGAGAATACAAAGGAGATCTCAAAGTAGGTATCTGGAAGGTTTGGAACGACGATGGGAGTTTCGCTGCTGAAGTGAACCTTAATGAAAAACTGTCTGCTGCAGACTCTCTCAAGCTTGGAATGAAATAAGTCTTCTGACTATTTCTTTACTTATCTTCGTTTAAAATTCAAGGCATGATTCCCAAGGAAACGGTAGATGAAATCTTAGGTACTGCTCGTGTAGACGAAGTAGTGGGTGATTTCGTAAACCTAAAAAAAAGAGGAGCCAATTTACTGGGTTTATGTCCATTTCATAATGAGAAAACCCCCTCTTTTACGGTTTCTCCTTCTAAGGGAATTTACAAATGCTTTGGGTGCGGTGAGGCAGGTAGTGCGGTAAATTTTATCATGCAGCATGAGCAGTATACTTACCCTGAGGCTCTCAAATACCTGGCTAATAAGTACAACATTGAAATCGAAGAAGAGGAGCAAACCGCTGAGCAGATCCAAGCTGCTAATGAGAAGGAATCACTTTTTTTGGTTACCCAATTTGCCGCAGAGTACTTTCATAAGCAGCTTTTAGAATCAGAAGATGGTCGGGCAATAGGCTTAAGTTATTTTAAAGAGCGGGGCTTTCGTGAGTCAACCATTGAAAAATTCAACTTGGGCTATAATCCCGATAGTTGGGAAGCCTTTACCAAAGCAGCTTTAGATAAAGGCTATAAGCTAGAGTATTTGGAAAAAACCGGTATGACCATCGTGAAAGATGATGGTAAGAAGCGATTTGACCGCTTTAAAGGAAGAGTGATCTTTCCCATACACAACATCTCGGGTCGGGCTATAGCATTTGGAGGTCGCACGCTTTCAGCCGATAAAAAGATTGCAAAATACCTGAACTCTCCCGAGTCTGACATTTACTACAAAAGCCGTGTGCTGTATGGTTTACACCTTGCTAAAAGGAAAATTGTAGAGCAAGACAATTGTTTTCTTGTTGAAGGCTATACGGATGTAATTTCATTGCACCAAAATGGGGTGGAAAATGTAGTAGCTTCATCAGGTACTTCGCTCACTGAAGACCAAATTCGCCTCATAAAGCGTTACACGCAGAATATCACCATTTTATTTGATGGTGATACAGCAGGAATCAAGGCTGCATTTAGGGGAATAGACATGATCTTGGAAGAAGGCATGAACGTAAAAGTGCTTTCTTTCCCAGAGGGTGAAGATCCTGATTCATTTGCCATGAATCGCAGTGAAGATGAATTGACTTCTTTCTTGAATGAAGAAGCTCAGGATTTCATTCGCTATAAAACCAGTTTGCTCCTTGCTGAGGTTGGAAATGACCCAATTAAGCGAGCAAACCTGATCAAGAGTATTGTGGGCAGTATTGCCCTTATTCCCGATACCATCGCCCGTTCTGTTTATGTGCAGGAGTGCAGCGACCTGATGGAAATTGGTGAACAGGCTTTAATGAGTGAACTTAACAAAGTTCGGCGCAAGCGATTAAATCAAAAAAATAAAGAACTACAAAGGCAACAACAAGCTGAAGATACCGCTCCACCTCCTAGTGAGGCCGATATGCCCTTGGATCCATACAATGTTCAGGAAGATAGCAAACCAACTTCTACCACTCCCTTAGCCTTTCAAGAGCGAGATGTGATTCGCACTTTAGTGAAGTTTGGAAATGAAAAATTTCAATTAGCCGGTGAGCAGGAAGACGAAGCGATAGAACTTACCGTGGCAGAGTATCTCATTTTTGAAATGGAACAAGATCAACTAAGCATAGATGACGGAGATCTTAGAAAAGTGTATGAAATCTTCCAAAAGGCAGTTGATGAAGAAAGAGCAGTAGATGAAAATGAATTGGTTTCAAATTCTGACCAAACCATTAGCAGCATAGCCATTGAATGTTTAATGGATAAATATTCGCTGAGCATGAATTGGGAAGAGAAGCATAATATCATCACCATTAAAGAAGAAGAGATCTTACAGCACAAAGTGCATAAAGGGATTTGTTCATGGCGCTTGAATAAAGTGCAGCAAATGATACAAGAAAAGCAAGAAAGCCTAAAAGACCGAAAGGAGGAATACGAAGATATTATAGCAGAAATTCTACGCTTAGAAGAAGCAAAAAAGGCTTTGGCAAAAGAATTAGGAAGAATCATATTGCGCTAAATGAAGAACTTACTCAAAAAGGGCTTGCGTTTTTTGCTACGCTTTCTGCGTAATCTACCTGAAAACAGTCAACTAGCGCACAAAAGATTTATGGTTTGGCGTTATAAGCGCCTCAGTGATAGACAGTTTTTAATCTTGGTTAGCATTTTAGTGGGATTTACAGCAGGAATGGCTGCGGTAGTCCTTAAAAACATGGTGCACTGGATTCAAGAATTGCTTAAGGCAGACTTTGTGCTGTCTTATGAGAATATTCTGTATTTGATCTACCCAGGTATCGGCATTTTCCTTACGGTAGTTTTGATTAAATATGGTTTAAAACGAAGGGTTGGTCATGGTATACCCTCAACTCTTTTCGCCATTTCAAAGCGAAGTTCAAAAATGCCGAAAACATCCACCTTTGCCTCCTTAATTACCAGTATGTTAACCGTTGGTTTTGGGGGTTCTGTTGGGTTAGAGGGACCTACAGTTGGTGCCAGTAGTGCCATTGGTTCTAATTATGCTCGCTTAGGCAGAATGAACTATAAGACAACCACACTAATGCTAGGTTGTGGAGCAGCAGGAGCCATGTCGGGCATTTTTAATGCTCCCATTGCTGCTATCGTATTTGCGCTAGAAGTAATCATGCTAGACCTCACAGCAACCTCCTTGATTCCACTGTTAATGGCATCTGTTTCAGCGGCTTTAACTTCGTCATTTATGCTGGGAGATGATGTGCTCTTTGATGTTGACGTGATCGAGAATTTTACTTTTGGAGACTTGCCTTTTTATATTTTGTTAGGTGCTTTTACTGGATTAATTTCTGTCTACTTCTGTAAGACTTATTGGTTTATTGAGAGCCTATTCGAAAAATTGAAGGGACAATTCCGTAAAGCCATTATTGGAGCGCTTATACTCGGTTTTTTGATCTTTCTTTTCCCTCCATTATATGGTGAAGGTTTTGCGACTATCAATCATCTTCTAGGAGATCAAATCAATTCAATCCTTGAAGGTAGTTTCTTTTATGAATTTAGAGAGAATGTCTTTGTGCTTATTGGCTTTTTAATCGCCATTGTTTTACTTAAGGCGGTCGCAACTACCGTTACGCTTGGAGCAGGTGGCATTGGAGGCGTATTTGCCCCTTCTTTGTTTATCGGTTCTGTTACAGGCTACGTTTTTGCAAAAGCAATCAATTTAATTGAGCTCGTATCGCTTTCTGAGCGGAACTTTACGCTTGTGGGTATGGGAGGCGTAATGGCCGGTATACTTCATGCACCTTTAACCGCTCTTTTCCTTATTGCTGAAATTACAGGGGGCTATGAATTGGTAATTCCACTCATGATTACGGCAGCTATTGCTTTTTTAACTTCAAAATACTACAACCAGCATTCTTTGTATACCATGCAATTGGCAAAAAGAGGCGAGTTGATCACGCATGATAAAGACAAGGCTGTGCTTACCCTTATGCGTTTAGGTAATGAAATCGAAAAAGATTTTGCACTTGTTTACTCTTCTGACAGCTTGGGCCAGTTAGTAGAAGTAGTTTCTCGCTCTAGGCGAAATATTTTCCCAGTAATTAATCAGGATTCAGAACTGCAGGGTATTGTTAAGCTAGATGATATTCGTCAAATTATGTTTGAACCTAATCTTTACCAAGAGGTTAAAGTTGCTGATGTTATGAGTGCTTTTGAAGAACAAGTCTCACCAGTTGAGTCAATGGATTCTGTGATGAAGAAGTTTAATGAATCTGGAGCATGGAACCTGCCTGTGATCAAGGATGGGAAATACGTAGGGTTTGTTTCGAAGTCAAAATTGTTTAATGCTTATCGAAAGGTATTACAAGATTTTAGTCAAGAGTAAGAGTGGAGACTTTAATGTAAATTCGTAGTCATGAAGAAGTGGTTGGTAATCCTCATGTTGTTTAGTACATCATGCATTTGGGCTCAAGAAGTGCAAATAATGGATGGAATCCCTAAGGACCTGAAAGATGAAAAGATTATTTTTTTCAAGTTTGAAGCTGTTGAAGTTACAGCCAAAGAGGATGGTAATGCGCAAGAGCGCTATTTGCATTTAAGGCAAACTAACCACAACCATGTAATCAAAGAAGCCAATCGAGAACTTACAATTGCAGCTATGGATTACCCTTATGCCTATGCAATTACACAAAAGTCAAGGCACAAACCCTTACTTGGGGCAGGTTATAAATATATTCTCACAAGTAAGGTCTACGACAATGAGCACCTAAAAGCTCAGCCTGAACAAGATGAATTGATTGTGTTCGAATATTACATTGTAGACACAGAAAATTTACTAGCCTACAAAGCCTTTCAGCTTGACGAAATGAAGGTATATGACTCGAAGATGCTTATTAGAAGACTAAAAAAAGCCATCAAGTAAAAGTGCATTAACCTACAATCATTCCTGCTCCAACGGTTTCATTGGTAGCCTCATCAATAATGATCAGACTGCCACTTACTCGGTTTTTCTGATAAGCATCGAAAAAGAGTGGTTTGGTCGTTCGCAGGCTAACTCTCGCAATATCGTTCATGGCAATGTCTTTCTCATCCTCGAGTCTATGCAATGTATTGATGTCAAGTTTATACTTAATGTCCTTTACAATACATCTGGCATCGTTAGAGGTATGTTTTACAGCATATTTTCCACGTAATTGAAGCGGTCTTTCACTCATCCAACAAACCATCACTTCTATATCTTGAGAAACCTCAGGTTGGTTGTTCTCACGCACAATCATGTCTCCACGGCTAATGTCAATCTCATCTTCAAGGGTCATCGTAACTGACATAGGTGCAAAGGCCTCTTCTACTTCGCCATCAAAAGTGTCGATAGACTTGACAGTGGTACTAAAGCCAGAAGGCAGAGCTACCACCTTGTCCCCTGGTTTAAAAACTCCCCCTGCTATTCTACCCGCATAGCCTCTGTAATCATGAAATTCATCAGTCTGAGGACGAATAACATACTGAACAGGGAAACGACAGTCAATGTGATTGTGATCACTGCCGATGTGAATATTCTCCAGTAGATAAAGTAGAGTGCCTCCTTTGTACCAAGGCATGTTTTCAGACTTATTCACGACATTGTCGCCCTTTAAGGCAGAAATAGGAATAAAATGAATGTCTTTAACCGCTAGCTTTGAAGCGAAGGCCTCTGTTTCTTTCTTAATACGCTCAAAGGTTGCTTCATCATAATCAACTAAATCCATTTTGTTGATACAGAACACAACGTGTGGAATACCTAAAAGCGAGGCAATAAAAGTATGACGGTGCGTCTGCTCAATTATTCCTTTTCTAGCATCAATTAAGATAATAGAAAGGTTGGAGGTAGAAGCACCAGTTACCATATTTCGGGTATACTGAATATGTCCCGGAGTGTCAGCAATGATAAATTTTCGCTTTGGCGTAGCAAAGTAGCGGTAAGCTACATCAATGGTTATACCTTGTTCTCTTTCTGAACGTAGCCCGTCAGTTAGCAGTGCAAGGTTTACTTGTTCCTCACCCTTCTTTTTACTGCTTTGCTCAATCGCTTCGTATTGGTCTTCAAATATCGATTTACTATCGTATAACAATCTGCCGATTAAGGTACTTTTTCCATCGTCAACACTTCCTGCAGTTGAAAAACGCAGGAGTTCCATGTCGAGGTAAGTATTCGGATCGTTGTTCATTTTTTTGGTCGTTTAAATAGTTCCTTTTGTAGGAGTATACATTCTTGTTTAAAAATAGCCTTGTTTCTTTCGGTCTTCCATTGCTGCCTCAGATCGTTTATCGTCTGATCTCGTTCCTCTTTCAGTGGTTCTAGTAGCAGCAACCTCTTCAATGATCTTCTCCAAGGTATCAGCCTCTGAGGAAACAGCTCCGGTACAAGTCATATCGCCAATGGTTCTAAAACGAACGGTGGTTTTCATGTTCTTCTCTTCTTCCTTTTGTTCAATAAAGTCTGAAGTTGACATGAGTACACCATCTCGGCTGAATACTTCTCTTTCGTGGGCGAAATAAAGGGGTGGCAGTTCAATGCCTTCTGCAAGAACGTATTGCCAAACGTCCATTTCTGTCCAGTTACTTATCGGAAATACTCTGAAGTTTTCGCCAAATTGCTTCATTCCATTAAAAATGTTCCACAATTCAGGACGTTGGTTCTTAGGATCCCACTGACCAAATTCATCCCGGTGAGAAAAGAAACGTTCTTTAGCTCTTGCTTTCTCTTCATCTCTTCGCGCACCACCCATAGCGGCATCAAACTTATGTTCTTCTATTGCATCAAGCAGGGTAGTGGTTTGCAAGCCATTTCGGCTAGCGTTAAATCCTTTTTCTTCAACTACTCTGCCCTGATCAATCGAGTCTTGCACGGAGGCAACAATTAAGTTGGCACCAATTTCCTTGATAAACTTATCTCTAAATTCAATGGTTTCAGGAAAGTTATGACCCGTATCCACATGCATGAGTGGGAAAGGAATCTTAGCAGGATAAAAGGCTTTCCGTGCAATGTGTGCACATACGATAGAATCTTTACCGCCTGAAAAAAGCAGCACAGGATTCTCAAATTGGGAAGCTACTTCTCTCACCACGTAGATCGCTTCTGATTCTAATTCTTTGAGGTGTTTTAAATTATAAGTTTGCATGGCTTAAGCTTCTGCTGATTTTTTAATTTTTGGAATAAGCTGGTCTAATAATATTTGGGCAGACTCAGCAACTGTGTGGTTTTCTGTCTGAATCTTGATCGCTTGCTCAGGCGCTTCAAAAGGGGCACTAATGCCAGTAAAGTCTTTAATTTCACCTTTCCGGGCCTTTTTGTAAAGTCCTTTTACGTCTCTTGCCTCACAAATGGCTAAAGGCGTATCCACGAGAACTTCAATAAAGTCATCTTCTCCTATGATTGATCTAGCTTCTTGCCTGATTGCTTTCGTAGGGCTAACAAAACAATTAATGGTAATTACCCCGCAGTTCAAAAACAACTTTGATACCTCTGCAATTCGCCGAATATTCTCTGTTCTATCCTCTTCGGAGAAGCCAAGATTATTGTTAATTCCACTGCGGATATTGTCACCATCTAAGAGTTGGGTTAAAAAGCCTTGTTGATGCAGCTCTTTTTCAAGATATTTAGCAATGGTTGTTTTGCCTGAGCCGCTGAGTCCTGTCATCCATACCACTCTTGCTTTTTGCTTTAAGAGTACTTCTTTCTCGGCTCGAGGAATGATCTCGTCAAAAACGGAAAAGATATTTTTGCCTTCGTCTTTCATTTAAGCGGGCAAATTTAATAAAAAACAAGGCAGCGAGCTATTCCATATTTCTTGATTATCAGCCAATGTGTATCGCTTAGGCTTGGCAATCTTTCTGCTTAATTCTATTATCTTTGAGCCACTAAAACAAAATGTGTGTCTAAACTTTTCAACTCCCCTAAAATAGACCAGCTTGGCTTAATTGAACGTGCAGCGAAGTTCAAGACAAGAAGCATAAAAAAAGAAGCAAAGATCAACGGATTAAAGTTGGCTTTGAGCATGATTGACCTCACTACTCTCGAGGGAAAGGATACTGAGGGTAAAGTAAGACAACTTTGCTACAAAGCAATGCACCTGCATGATGATCTTGATGTACCTACAGTTGCAGCAATATGCGTTTATCCCAATATGGTTGCTATAGCAAAAAAAGCACTTGAAGGAAGTGGAGTTAAGGTAGCTTCTGTTGCAACCGCTTTCCCATCCGGTATGTCGAGCCGGGAGGTTAAGTTAGCAGATACCAAACTGGCAGTAGACCATGGTGCAGATGAAATTGATATGGTCATTTCAAGAGGTCGTTTTCACCAAGGTGATTACCAGTATGTATTTGATGAAATTGCGTTGATCAAAGAAGCCTGTGGTAAAGCACGTTTAAAAGTTATTTTAGAAACGGGAGAATTAGGCACGCCTGATCAAGTGAGACGAGCAAGTGATATAGCAATTCATGCAGGGGCAGATTTTATTAAAACTTCAACAGGTAAGATTTCTCCGGCTGCAACCATGCCCACTACTTTATTAATGCTAGAAGCCATTAAGGATCATTATCAGAAGACAGGTAAAATGGTTGGAATGAAGCCTGCAGGAGGGATTTCAGATGCTAAAACCGCGCTGCATTATTTGGCTATGTTAAAAGAAACTTTGGGTGAGGCATGGATGAGCTCAGAATGGTTTCGTTTTGGTGCTAGTCGTTTGGCTAATGATGTTTTAATGCAGCTTTATAAACAAAAAACAGGAGCATATCAGTCAGCTGATTATTTCTCAAAAGATTAAAAAACATGAGTAAGAAAGAAAACGCTTTTTCTCTCAAATTCGATACTGAGTGGACGTACGCAGAAGCACCTGAAAGTACTTCTCATATTGCGATAGAGAAGAAGTATGATTTGTTTATTGACGGCAAGTTTGTGAAGCCAAAATCTGGAAAATACTTTGAGACAATAAACCCGGCTACGGAAAAGCCACTCGCTAAAGTTGCGGAGGCAAATCAAAAAGACGTTGATGCGGCGGTTAATGCTGCTCGCAAGGCTTTCCCTAAATGGAGCGGACTGCCTGCTAAAGAAAGAGGCAAATACATTTTTAGAATTGCTCGTTTAATACAAGAGAAAGCACGCGAGTTTGCTGTAATTGAAACAATGGACGGTGGAAAGCCCATTAAAGAAGCCAGAGATATTGATATTCCTTTAGCGGCAGCACACTTTTTCTACTATGCGGGATGGGCTGATAAGTTACAATACGCCTTCCCCAATGCAAAAGCCGAACCTTTGGGAGTTGCAGGACAAATTATTCCCTGGAACTTTCCTTTGTTAATGGCCGCTTGGAAAATTGCTCCTGCTTTAGCTTGTGGCAATACGGTTGTTTTAAAGCCTGCGGAAACGACACCTTTAACTGCTCTGAAGTTAGCGGAACTGATACAAGAATCAGGTTTGCCTAATGGGGTTGTAAACATTGTGACTGGTGACGGTAAAACTGGAGCGTTAATTGTAGAGCATCCTGAAATCGATAAAATTGCTTTTACCGGATCTACTGAAGTTGGAAAAATTATTCAGCGAGCAATTGCTGGGACTAATAAGAAAGCAACACTAGAATTAGGGGGTAAAGCAGCAAATATCATATTTGAAGATGCCCCGATCGACCAAGCTGTAGAAGGGGTAATCAACGGTATTTTCTTTAATCAAGGACATGTTTGTTGTGCAGGTTCGAGACTATTTGTTCAAGAGTCAATCCAAAAAGAGGTTGAACGAAAATTGGTAGACCGTCTGGAAACGCTGATTGTGGGAGATCCGCTTGATAAGAATACGGATGTGGGTGCTATTAATTCCAAGCAGCAACTCGAAACCATTAATGGATACCTTAAAATTGGTGAATCTGAAGGGTTAAGAAGTCATCAAGCAAAGAATAAACTTCCTGATAGTGGCTATTTCTGTAGACCAACCCTCTTTTTTGATGTAGCTCAATCTAGTCGTTTGGCTAAAGAAGAGATTTTTGGACCTGTATTGGCCATACAAACTTTTAGAACTGTTGATGAGGTTATTGAAAAGGCCAACAATACACCTTATGGGCTTTCAGCGGGAGTTTGGACAGATAAAGGGAGTAAAGCTTTTAATTTAAGCAGTCAACTGAAAGCAGGAGTAATCTGGGCTAATACCTTTAATAAGTTTGACCCTACTTCTCCATTCGGAGGTTATAAAGAAAGCGGTTTCGGCCGAGAAGGGGGCTTGCACGGTTTAGCCGCCTATTTAAAGATTAAAGCTTAATGTTATGGCAAATCGAATTGACGTCTTGAAGACTTACAAACTTTACATAAATGGCAAATTCCCAAGAACAGAATCTGGGCGTTACTATCAGCCAAAAGGGGCTAAGGGTGAAAGCCTAGGCAATATTTGCCTTGCTTCTCGTAAGGACTTTCGCAATGCCGTTGTGGCTGCTAGAAAGGCACAACAAGCTTGGTCTTCACGCTCGGCTTTTAATCGTGGTCAAATCTTATACCGGATTGCTGAGCACATGGAAAGCCGAAAAGCAGAGTTTGTAGAATTACTGGGCAAGGAAGAAGGCCTTAGCAGCGCAAAATCTAAAAGTAAAATAGAAAGTTTAATTGATCGCATCGTTTATTATGCAGGCTGGACAGACAAGTTTCAGCAGCTTTTTAGCTCTGTTAACCCTGTCGCCAGTAGTCACTTTAATTTTTCTATGCTTGAGCCTGTAGGAGTTGTGAGTGTCCTTTGTGATGAAAAGGTGGGTTTTGAAGGTTTGGTAACAGCCATATCGAGCATCATAGGAAGTGGAAACTCGCTTGTTTTATTGGCTTCAAAAAACAGTCCTACCAGTGCAATTACCTTTGCTGAGGTGCTACACCATTCAGATCTGCCTGCAGGAGTAGTTAACATACTTAGCGGAGATAGAGATGAACTTGCAACTCACATAGCCAAACATATGGATGTGAATGCTCTCTTGTATTGTGGGGATGATGAAAAACTGCTAAAGGAACTGCAGACTGAATCTGCAAATAATTTAAAGCGGATTATTCATTGGTCTGCAGAAGACAATTCGGAGGAGTATCTTGAAAGTCCTTATCGAATTCAAGAGTTCTTAGAGACTAAAACTACTTGGCATCCTGTAGAACAAATCGGAGGCTCTGCACCGGCTTACTAAGCACTTAGTATGATCATGACTCCATCCATTGTCTTAATCCTTTGTGTGTTGCTTTTTTTGCTCACAGCACTCTATTTGGAGTGGTTTAGGCCAACGGTTACTTTTTTTATTGCCATACTTGGACTAGTTGTGGGTGGAGTGTTGAGCCCAGAAGAAGCTATTCATGGGTTTGCAAATGAGCAATTAGCTGTCATCATCCTTTTGTTGATCATTAGCGATATCTTTAAAAAGTCTTCGGTGATCGACGTGATCTTTAATCGTCTTTTCGGGGCGCATCATTCATATACACGCTTTCGTTTTTCTATGATGACAGTGGTTGCCTCTTTTTCTGCTTTTTTCAATAATACCCCTTTAGTTGCCATGATGATGCCCTATGTAAACAACTGGGCTAATAAACGAGAAGTTTCTGCTTCCAAACTGCTGATTCCTCTCTCCTATGCTGCTATTCTGGGAGGTTGCGTTACATTAATTGGTACGAGCACCAATTTGATCGTAAATGGCTTAGCAGTTGAGGCAGGATTTGAGGCTTTATCCATCTTTGATTTTGCTTATGCTGGTCTACCGATGTTTTTGATTGGAGTTCTTTACCTCCTTTTATTTAGCGATCGACTGCTTCCTGAGAAGGAAACTCAATTGGATCATCAACTGAGTAATCGACGTGAATTTTTTATAGAAACACAAGTAAAGGCAGGTTCTCAGCTGATTGGTCAAACGGTGCAACATGCAGGTTTTCGAAATTTGAAAGGGCTTTACTTGGTTGAGATTCATCGTGGCATGCAAAGCATTGCCCCTGTTTCGCCAGAGGAGCAGATCCAAAAAGATGATGCCTTGATCTTTGCCGGAGAAACCACTTCGGTGGAAGAAATTCAAAAACAAGACTTGGGACTTACTTTACCTAAAATGGTTGAGCGAATGCTCGATACCAAGTCAAGTATTAATGAAATTGTGGTGTCTTTCAATTCTAATCTCATTGGAAAGAAAGTTCAGGATACTGATTTTAGAGCACGCTTTGATGCAGCTATTGTGGCCATTCATCGAAATGGTGAAAAAGTAAGTGGAAAAATAGGAGAGGTAGAGTTAAAAGCAGGCGATGTGTTACTTGTTTTTAGTGGAACAGACTTTTTAAGCAGAACTAAAAATCACCAAGCTTTTTACGTGCTCACGCATACTGAAGAACCAGAACAAATTAATGTAACGAAAGTGGCGGTAGTTTTTACTGCTCTCATCAGCTCGATTCTGCTTGCAGCCTTTACTTCGATTTCACTGCTGACTTGCCTTTCGGCTGTCTTGCTCATAGCTGT
This sequence comes from uncultured Flavobacteriales bacterium, assembly GCA_913056345.1. Taxonomy (GTDB): domain Bacteria; phylum Bacteroidota; class Bacteroidia; order Flavobacteriales_E; family Vicingaceae; genus CAJXMH01. The sequence goes on from CAJXMH010000003.1 coordinate 130,543, forward strand.
ATTCATGAAAATTGTGCCATTGAATGAAATACGGAAAGGGTTGGATTTTGACCTTATTCTACTGATTGCTTTTGGCCTTGCTCTGGGAAAAGGTATGATCAATTCAGGTGCTTCGATTTACTTGGCTGATCTGTTTCTTTTCTTGAATCCTTATTTGGGCGGATTCGGTTTTCTGGTTTTGATCTTTTTTGTTACAAATATTTTAGCCGCCTATATTACCAATAAGGCAGCTGTGGCTATTCTGTTTCCAATTTCAGTTGCTTTAGCTATGGAGCTTGGATTAAATCCAATACCATTTATTTTGATCGTTTCATTTGGGGCAGCAGCCAATTTTATTACTCCTATTGGTTACCAAACTAACTTAATGGTTTATGGACCTGGGGGGTATTCGTTTAAAGATTTCATGAAAATAGGTTTGCCGCTAACTATCATTTACATGCTGGTTACTGCATTCATTCTAAATTATATGTACTTATCAAATTAAATTATGACTGAGAAAGAACAAAAAGAATACCTTTCTAATATCTGTAGAGTTGCCTTGAACGGCGGGCGTGCTATCCTAAAAGTATATGATTCAGATTTTGCTGTTGAGCACAAAGACGACAAGTCTCCCCTTACAGAAGCAGATAAAAAATCACATGAAGCTATAGTAGAAGGTTTGGAGCAAACTCCTTTTCCGATCCTAAGTGAAGAAGGAAGAGATATTCCTTATGAAGAGCGCTCTAGGTGGGATTATTTTTGGATGGTCGATCCTTTAGATGGAACTAAAGAATTTGTGAAACGAAATGGGGAATTCACGGTTAACATCGCACTCATTCACCAGCAAAAATCGATTATGGGTGTAATCTATGTTCCGGTTAAAGATGAACTTTATTTCGGGGCAGAAGGTTTAGGATCATTCAAAGTCGAAGAGTTTAGCCAGCTTTCTGAAGGAATTGATCAGTGGATGAAAACGGAAAATAAATTGCCGAAGAAATTTGATCGAAAATACACCATGGTTGGCAGCCGCTCGCACATGTCAGAAGAAACCATGGATTTTATGAATGAAATGAAAGCACAGAAAGGCGAAGTGGAGGTCATTTCAGTAGGAAGTTCGTTAAAACTATGCATGGTTGCAGAAGGCAAAGCAGATGCTTACCCTCGATTTGCACCAACTATGGAATGGGATACGGCAGCAGGTCAAGCGATAGTAGAAGCTATGGGAGGTAAGGTTGTTAATTGGGAAACAAAACAGCCTATGTTGTATAACCGCAAAGACTTATTGAATAAATGGTTCCTTGTCACCGCCTGAAAAAGATTAATATTGCATCAAATTTAAGTTTATGAGCAAAGTAGCGTTAATAACAGGGGTTACAGGTCAGGACGGAGCATATCTTTCAGAGCTTTTGCTAGAAAAAGGGTATGAAGTTCATGGAATTAAAAGAAGAAGTTCCCTTTTTAATACTGATCGAATCGACCATCTTTATCAAGACCCGCATGAAAAAAATGTAAAGTTCAAGTTGCATTTTGGCGACATGACCGATTCGTCAAACCTGACTCGCATTATTCAAGAGGTTCAGCCTGATGAAATCTATAACCTGGCTGCTCAATCTCATGTAAAAGTTTCTTTTGAAACTCCTGAATATACTGCAAATTCAGATGCTATGGGCACGCTTCGAATTTTAGAAGCCATCCGTATTTTAGGATTAGAAGAAAAAACCAGGTTTTACCAAGCTTCAACTTCTGAGCTTTATGGAAAGGTGCAGGAAATTCCGCAGTCGGAAACAACCCCATTCTATCCGCGTAGTCCTTATGGTGTGGCTAAGCTATATGCTTTCTGGATTGTTAAGAATTACCGTGAAGCTTACAATATGTATGCGTGTAACGGTATCTTATTCAACCATGAGAGCCCCCTTCGTGGCGAAACATTTGTAACAAGAAAAATAACGCGTGCAGCAGCTCGAATTAAGCTTGAGATGCAAGATTGCATGTATCTAGGTAACCTAGATGCAAAACGCGATTGGGGACATGCCAAAGATTATGTAGAAGGTATGTGGCGCATGTTACAACAAGAAACAGCCGATGATTATGTGCTTGCCACAGGTGAAACCATAGAAGTTCGTGAATTTGTTGCAAAATCCTTCAAAGAGCTTGATATTGAAGTGGAATGGAAGGGTGAAGGTGTAAATGAAGTAGGAATCAATAAAGCGAATGGCAAAGAGGTGGTAAGAGTTGATCCGAAATACTTTAGACCGACTGAGGTTGATCTGCTTGTAGGCGATTCTTCAAAAGCAAGAAATGAATTAGGTTGGGAGCCCACTTTTGGGGTTGATGGATTGGTTAAAGATATGATCAAAGCTGATTTAGCTCTATTTAAGCGAGATAAATACCTAATGGAAGGCGGACATAAAGTTTATGATTTCCATGAATAAATCATCGAAAATATACGTTTCAGGACACCGTGGGATGGTGGGTTCTGCCATTGTTAGAAAATTGAAAGAACAAGGCTATCAAAACTTGTTACTTAGAACCTCAAAAGAGCTTGATCTTCGTAACCAAGCTGCAGTGAATCAATTTTTTGAGGCTGAGAAGCCTGAATATGTTTTTATAGCGGCCGCAAAAGTTGGTGGGATTCAAGCCAACAATATATACCGCGCTGACTTTTTATATGATAACCTCATGATTGAGGCAAATTTGATCCATGCCTCTCATGAACATGAGGTGAGTAAGCTTTTATTTCTTGGATCTTCTTGCATTTACCCTAAAATGGCTCCACAACCATTAAAAGAAGAGTATTTGCTTACCGATTATTTAGAGCCAACAAACGAACCTTATGCCATCGCAAAGATTGCAGGTATAAAACTTTGTGAGAATTATCAGCGGCAATATGGAGATAATTTCATCTCTGCTATGCCAACTAATCTCTATGGCCCAAATGACAATTACGATCTGAATAATTCGCATGTCTTACCTGCCCTGCTAAGAAAGTTCCATACTGCAAAACAAGAGGGGCATGATTCAGTTGAAATTTGGGGAACTGGTAGTCCGAAACGCGAGTTTTTGCATGTTGACGACCTTGCTGACGCTTGCTTGGTTTTGATGAATCAGTATGAAGGTACAGACTGGTTCAATGTTGGTACAGGAGAGGATATATCCATCAAGGACTTAGCCTTAATGATTAAAAAAGTGGTTGGTTTTCAAGGTAAATTGAAGTTTGACAGTTCTAAGCCAGATGGAACTCCTCGAAAATTAATGGACGTGAGTAAGATTCATCAAGCAGGCTGGAGACATAAAATTTCGCTTGAAGAAGGAATAGCAGCTGTTTATGAAGATGTTAAACAAAAGGGTTTTGAAAAGGTATAGCTTTTTCAAGCTTGCTTTATTCTCTATCTTTTTTCTATTGGTCGGAAACAAGCTTTCTGCCCAAGCCCAAGTAGTACCCATTCAGAAGCAGTTTTTTTTACCTATTGAACGCCAAGCTTTAGTGGCTGAGCAGAATAATCACCTTGCTTTTAAACCCATTATAGCAAAACAGCTTCCTTTAGCAGACTCTTTGCATTCAGTGCTGGTGCCTTATTTTAGAATTGGCAATACTCCTAATAAGTCTTTTGTAAATAGAAAGCTGTTTAATGACCACCTTATTCAGCTTGACTCTAACCAAGTGAAACTAAGCATAGACGCCCTTGTAAACTTGCAATTTGGACAAGAGGAGCGTCAAGACCCTAGAGATATTTCACTGTATAAGAATATGAGAGGGTTTCGCATGCGACTTGATCTTGGGTCAAAGCTGTCTATCTTTTCTTCTTTCAGAGAAAATCAAGCTAATTTACCTTTATATCTTTCTCGAAGAACAAGGTCAAACAGCATGGCTTACGGGCAGGGGAGGGTTAAGCGTTTTAACGATGGCTTTGATTTCAACATGGCAAGTTCAAGAATATCTTACCAGGCAGCCGATTGGTTGAATTTGCAGCTAGGGCATGACAAACATTTTATTGGTCATGGTCACCGTTCCATGCTGCTTTCAGATTTGAGCTTTAATTACCCATTTGCACGTTTGCAGTCTTCTTGGTTTAATGGCAAATTGAACTACCAAAACCTTTTCGCAATTTTTCAAGATATTGAAAGAGTGGCCACCAGTTCTCAAAGTGAGGGATTGTTTGAGCGCAAGCAGGGTGTGTTTAACTATCTGTCTTACACACCTAATAAGAAGTTTCAAATTGGGCTTTTTGAAGGGGTTATTTTCCCTAGTTTAGATAGCAGTGGTAACATTCCAGTTGGTGCTAATTTCTACTTTCCCATGCTTTTTCTTAATACAGCCATAGAAGGAAACCAAAGAAGCGGGAATACGCTTGCAGGTATTGATCTTTCTTATCGTATGCTGAAGCAGGTATTACTCTATGGTCAATTGACAGCCTTCGACGAACAACTAGCAAATTCAAGTACCCAATTGGGTGTTAAATGGTTTGCGAATAAAGAACTTACCTTCCAGTTTGAGCATAATCGACAAGCTCATCAAAGTTCTCAAAGTCTTTTCCATCATCTAAACGAAAGTTTAACTCACCCAACTCAAGAATCCTTTTCGGAGCTGTTGGTTGGAGTCTACTTTCAGCGAGGAAGATGGCTGAGTCGATTGGTAGGAAATCAGATAGAGACCAGTGATGATCGGGTACAATTTGTTGACTTTTGTCAAGCGTATTTGCTAAACCCTTCAAATAACTTTACCATTAACTTGGGAGCACAGTGGAGGAACAGCAATCAAGAAGTTACTTTTGTAAGACCCCAACAAGAGTCTTTGTATGTTTATGTTGGTTTAAGTACAAATTTTCAAAACCTATATTTTAACTACTAAGCCTATATTTGTCAAATCTATTTATGGTCATTGCTTTATCTATAATTATATCTTTTTTCATCGTCTTGCTCGCAACACCGTCTTTTATAAGAGTTGCTGAGCTAAAAAATCTTTTTGATGAACCAGGTGAAGATAGAAAGCTCCACAAGCATCGTGTGCCTTCCATGGGTGGGATCATGATCTTTGCAGGTACGCTTTTTTCATTTCTGATTTGCTACCCTTCAGGCGATATCGGTTACATTAAATATTTGATTCCTGCCATGCTCGTAATGTTTTTTATCGGAATAAAAGACGATATCATTGGTACCGCAGCGGTTAAGAAGCTAATTGGCCATTTGTTGGTGGCTTTTATCATGGTTCTTATGGCTGAAATACGCATTACGAGCCTTTATGGCATTTTTGAGATCAGAGAAATTCCCGAATGGGCTAGCATCTCATTGTCCATTTTTACATTCGTGGTTGTTATCAATGCTTTTAACTTAATCGATGGAGTAGATGGTCTTGCAGGAGGAGTTGCTTGCATAGCATCAATTGCATTTGGCGTTTGGTTCCTACTCATTGGAAGTCAGGTAGATGCTATTATTGCCTTTGCTTTAGCAGGTGCTTTATTGGGTTTTTTGCGCTTTAATTTTTATCCGGCAAATATTTTTATGGGTGATTCGGGCTCATTGGTCGTGGGGCTGATTATTTGCACCTTGGCTATTCGATTGATCGAATTTGACCTTTCGGCCATACCGTCTAGTATGATGCCAATTTCTAAGCCCGTATTTGTTATGGCAGTTTTATCTTATCCTCTTTTAGATACATTTAGGATCTTTATCTACCGCATGATCAAAGGGATCTCTCCTTTTCAGGCCGATAGTAATCACATTCACCATCGCTTAATTAAGCTTGGATTAAACCATGCTCAAACAGTGAGTGTGATTTACTTTTTTAACGCCTTGCTAATCATTTATTCAGTTTTCGTCACAGGAATAAATACCAGTCTGGTCTTTATTATTCTTGCGCTTCTCGTTTTCTTGCTTTTGGGGATACTTTATCTCATGCCGATCAAAAAAAAGTAATGTTTTGAAGCCCTTTAAAGTCGTTTTGATCATTTCTTTATTGGTTGGCTTTAATTCGCTTTTTGGACAGTTGTCATTGAAACAAGATCAGCTTTTTAGAAACGATAGTGTTTTCGATCAAGATGATGAGCGGGCATTTCAAACAAAGTATAAAAGCCTTGAGCCATCAGAAAACGCTTTGCTGTTCATAGGGCAAGATAGTTTTAAGCTTGAAGTAAACCCCGCTCTTGATCTAGCTTTAGGAGCCTTGCCTAATGAAGAGGAATGGTACAATCAATATGGAGTTGGTCTTCAATTAAATATCACCTTCAAACGGTTTAGTTTAGGATTTACCTACTTAAATTATTCAACGGACTTACTTCCTTATCAGAAGGAATATATAGAGCAACGAAAGGTATATCCTTCTTCAGGCGTGGTATTGGGCAATAGCTTTGCTTCCTTCAATTATTTAGAATCGTTTTTACATTACAAGTCAGAGAGATTTTTTGACTTTGAAGTAGGATATGGTCGAAATTTTATTGGTGATGGTTATCGTTCTTTGTTGCTTTCTGATTTTGGACAGGCATCACCGTACGCCATGCTTCAAGCATCTTTTTGGCATATACAATATACCACCTTATTTAGCATGCACCGGGATATTCGTGGAGTTGAAAGTAGTGCTGATCTATTTAGGCAAAAATATACAGCTACTCATTTCTTAGAATGGAAAATAGCACCTTGGATCCGAGTAGGAGTTTTTGAGAGTATTGTTTGGGCCGCTGATGATGGTCAGTACCACAGAGGGTTTGACGTTAATTACCTTAATCCGGTTATTTTTTATCGTCCTGTTGAATTTTCTGTTGGATCTTCAGACAATGCCTTGCTTGGAGCTAACTTGGCAATTGAACCAACCAGTAGCCAGAAATTCTATTTTCAGCTACTTTTCGATGAATTTTTGCTTGATGAATTACGGGCTGATCTTAATCAATGGCGAAATCCCGACCAAGATATTCAGTCAGGTTGGTGGGCCAATAAGTATGGAATACAATCAGGATGGACCGGTTTAAATGATTTTGGTATCAAAGGACTAAGTCATCTTGTTGAATTTAACCTTGTGAGGCCATACACTTACGCTCACAGTAACCCAACGCAAGCGTACAGTAATTACAACCAGTCACTTGCTCATCCCTTAGGAGCAAATTTTCATGAGTTTGTTGGACGCCTAACCTATAGTCGAAAGAAGGTTTCTTTTAACGTACAATATAACAACCAATTAAGGGGTATTTCTGAAACAGGAACTAATTTTGGTGATGACCTTGAGCTTTCAAACCAAGATAGGGATAAGGAATACGAGAATTACGTCGGCCAAGGTCTTACAAGCAGGGTGCAAGTCCTAGACCTTAGTTTTTCCTACCTACTTAAGCCGGAATGGGACCTAAGTCTTAGTGTGGGACACTTTTCACGGAATGAAGTAAGGGCAGGAGCGACACTTGAGGATAACATGACTTATATTCGTTTGAGAACGAATCTTTTTAATCGGTATTTCGATTTTTAATTCTCCCTGTTTTTAGCGAACTACTTTTAATTAATTTTGTATTCTCTTTTACACTTATGCAGGCAAGTTCAAAAGAAATAGCAAAAACTTCTACTTTAGGCTTAAAGCTCAAGGCTTATGCAGCTTTTTTTAAGTTGCGTTTAGCTTCTTTAGTAGTTTTTTCGGCTATTATGGGCTATTTCATTGCAGCTGAAGGTATTTATTGGCTTGACTTGTTTTACCTCTCGATTGGTGGCTTCTTGGTCACTGGTGCTTCCAATGGCTTTAATCAAATTATCGAGAAAGATCTGGATAAGCTCATGACAAGAACTCAAGACAGGCCATTGGTTACAGGTAAGATGACCGTAAATGAAGCTTACGTTGTAGCTTCTGTTTCCGCTTTCGTTGGTATTGCAATGCTTTGGATCGCCCTTAATCCTTTAAGTGGTATTTTAGGTGCTTTAGCCTTGTTTCTTTACGTTGCTATCTATACTCCATTAAAGCAAATTACTTCTTGGGCCGTTTTTGTAGGTGCCTTTCCTGGTGCAATTCCGCCTATGCTTGGCTGGGTAGCTTACACTGGTGAGTTTGGCTTAGAGCCTGGCTTATTGTTTGCTTTGCAGTTTATGTGGCAGTTTCCTCATTTTTGGGCCATCGCTTGGAAAGTGAACGATGACTACAATAAAGCAGGTTTTCATCTTTTGCCTTCAAAAGGAGGGAAAGACCTCACCTCTGCTTTCATGATCTTACTGTATTGTTTGTTTATGATCATGGTAAGTGTGCTACCCACTTTCTTCGGTTTTACAGGAAATATTGCTCTGGGGCTAACTGTTTTTGCAGGTTTTTTAATGCTGTGGCCTTCCATAAAACTCTTTCAAAAAAAATCTGATAAGGACGCAACAAAAGTGATGTTTGCAAGCTTTATTTATGTGCCAATTGTATTGATAGCTTGGTTAATAGATAAAGTTTAAAAGATGGATATTAGTTTGGAAAAAGATAATTATCAAGAGTATAAAAGAAAGCGCGTTGCTAAGCCCCTTTTGTGGTTTGGTATGATGAGCATCATCATGTTGTTCGCAGGTTTGACCAGTGCGGTATTGGTAAGGAAGGGTGATGGAAATTGGATGCAATTTGAATTGCCTGAGACATTCCTCTACAGCACCATTGTGATTGGGTTAAGCAGCCTTACTTTGATTTGGGCCGGTTTTTCTGCTAAGAAAGATAAGTTTGAAGCTGTTAAGATAGGCGTTGGGGTCACTTTTGTGCTCGGGATACTCTTTGTAGTCCTGCAGTTCATGGGGTATAGCCAGCTAGTCGACCGTAATATTTTCTTTACAGGAACTAGCCAGTATGCTTCTGGTTCATACCTCTATATTGTTTCTTGGGTTCACCTTTTGCATTTAGCAGGTGGTATGATTTCCCTTGCAGTAGTGCTTTTTAATGCCTTTAGAAAAAAATATTCCTCAAAAAATTTATTAGGTTTGCAGGTATCTTCCACCTACTGGCATTTTATGGGCGGTATTTGGATTTATTTGTTCATATTCTTTAGTACAGTTATTTAATCTAGACGAACAATGGCAGGACATACAGCGCCAATCGATTCTAAAAAGTTATGGGGAGGAGGAATCTCTCCTTTCAATGCGAGCTACGGAAAAATCATGATGTGGTTTTTCTTAGTATCAGATGCTTTCACCTTTTCAGGTTTATTGATCTCTTACGGTTACATGCGTCATCGTTTTGAAGATGTTTGGCCAGTGGCAGAAGATGTTTTTACACACTTTCCATTTTTGCATGGAGACCATCCATTGCTATATGTTGCCTTAATGACCTTTATTTTGATTATGAGTTCGGTTACGATGGTTTTAGCTGTTGAGGCCGGTCAACGCATGAACAAGAAAGGGGTTACCTTATGGATGGCTTTAACAATTGTTGGTGGTTTGATCTTTGTTGGCTCTCAGGCTTGGGAATGGTATCATTTTATTCATGGTACAGAGTTAGGAGCTTTGCAGTTGGCTGACGGAACCATTGCTCAATGGGCTAGCGCTGCGAAAGATGCTTTAGTGCTTCCGGGTGGTGCTGAAATTACTGGTGCAGAAGCAGCCGCAATGATCCAATCAGGAACAGAAGTTTATGGAGCAAACTTGACCGTTAATGAATATGGAGTTCCGCTTTTTGGAGACTTCTTCTTCTTTATTACGGGCTTTCACGGTACGCACGTTTTCAGTGGTGTGGTCTTAAATTTCATCATTTTCGTAAATGTTTTAAAAGGAACCTACGAGAAACGTGGCCATTATGAAATGGTGGAGAAGGTTGGTTTGTACTGGCACTTTGTAGACCTTGTTTGGGTATTTGTCTTTACCTTTTTCTATTTAATATAATTTGTTGCTAAGAAACTTAAGTTATGTCTGATTTCGATAGAACTGCTGAATATGCCATCCATCACTCTGAAGAGGCTGGCAAAAAAATGAGAAAAACCATTTGGTTGATTTTCTGGGTGCTGCTAGTGGTAACAGGAGTTGAAGTTACATTAGGATTGATCTGGAAAGACATGGGTCTTGCTTGGTCTTTTGTAAAATGGACCTTCATCATCTTGACCTTGGTTAAAGCCTATTACATTGTAGCTTACTATATGCACTTAAAGCATGAATATAAAAACTTTATCTACGCTGTAGCGTTACCATACATCGTATTAATAGCCTATTTAATTGTAATGATGCTTACTGAAGCTATGTACATTCACGAAGAGGCTGATATATTGATGTGACGGCAATAAAATGAACAACAAAAGACTTCAAAAGGTAGTAATCTTGATCTCCATCTTGTTACTACCTTCTTTATTTTACCTTGGCTTGCACACGGGAGTCAATAACTTTAAGCGTTTGCCAATTATGGGACCTAAAAAGTTTAATCCTGTGACCCAAGATACTGTTTACCATACTATCCCATCTTTTTCTTTTGTAAATCAAAATGGTGACACCATTACTGATGAGTACTATGAAGGGAAAATTTACGTGGCTGATTTTTTCTTCGCCACTTGTCCTACCATTTGTCCTAAGATGGCAACAAACATGGGTGAATTACAAAAGCATTTTTATGACAGAGATGATTTTAAATTGCTTTCGCATACAGTAAACCCTTCTCACGATAGTGTAGCTGTTTTAAGAGAGTACGCAGATCAAGTTTATGCCATGGATTCTGTTTGGAATTTTGTTACAGGTAATAAAGATTCAATTTACAGTATAGCCTTTAACGGATACTTTGCCAATGCCATGGTAGATGACCTAGCTCCTGGTGGCTTTTTGCATACTTCAAACCTGATTTTGGTTGACAAACAAAAGCGGATAAGAGGGGTCTTTGACGGTACAAGCCTATCAGAAACAAATGACTTGATGGACGCCATAGAGATTCTTTACCGGGAACAATACGCACCTTTAAAAGACGAAAATTAAAATGACAATTTCTCAAACAACTGCAAAGTGGGTGGTAATTCTAGCTTCTGCTTTGATTCCTATTGTAGTAGTGATTTTATACCTAATGCCTGAGGTAGAGGGAGTGGGCAAAGAGGTATTGCTACTGCCTAAGCTGAATGCCTTTATAAATGGTACAACTTTTTTGGTGTTGTTAGCAGCTTTTTGGGCTATAAAAAACCGTAACATAGTTTTGCATCGTCGTTTGATGCTTACCGCCCTAGTATTGTCTGTTATCTTTCTCTTGTCTTATGTTACTTATCACACCCTAACTGAATCAACAGCTTACGGTGGAGAAGGAGCAATGAAGACCATTTATCTTTTTATATTGATTACCCATATTATTTTAGCGATAGCCATTGTGCCTTTAGTACTGATAAGTTTTGTGAGAGCGCTTTCAGAGCAGTTCGATAAACATAAAAAAATCGCTCGTGTTACTTTACCGATATGGTTATATGTTACCCTTACAGGTGTGATAGTTTATTTAATGATTTCGCCTTATTACACTTATTAGGAAAGCTACCATTTGCTGTTTAAATTTGCATAGAATGAAAAAAGCACATTTAATTTCTTTTCTTTTTTTGATAGGTTTATTTTTTATTCAAATAGATCTTGAAGCACAGTGCGCCATGTGTAAAGCTGTATTAGAGTCTAATATGCAAAGTGGTGAAGATGCTGTTGGAAAAGGAATTAATATCGGAATTATGTACATCATGTTTGTCCCCTATTTATTGTTAGGAGTAGGAGGATTTTTAATGTATAAATATTACTTGAAGCCACAGCAGGCAAGCAAGTAGCGTTCTTATAATATACTTATCAAGAAAGGTGGAGGGACAGGCCCTTTGAAACCTTGGCAACCTTTTCCATAGAAAGCGGTGCCAAATCCTGTTTTCGCTGCGTGCGAAAGAAGATAAGCCAAAAGAAATTGAAGCCCTTTTGACTAAGTCTGAAGGGCTTTTTTAGTGAAACACAATTTTGAAAATCAATTCGATGAACTCAAAATTGAATGTTGAACTAATCCTGCCTTTGAGCGGGATTTATTAATGCTAGATTGATTTTTAGATGATTACTTTGAATGGCACGAAGCCAAGGTAAACTTAAGTTAAGATGAAAACAGACATTAAAGAAGTATTAAAGGATCGAATTTTAGTGCTTGACGGTGCCATGGGAACCATGATTCAACGTCACACTTTAAGTGAAGAGGATTTTAGAGGGCCCCAATATAAAGATCATCACATGCCCCTAAAAGGGAACAATGATCTGCTTTCCATTACAAAAGCTGAGATCATAAAAGAGATCCATGCGGAATATTTCAAAGCTGGAGCTGATATCGTTGAAACCAATACCTTTTCCTCAACCACCATTGCTCAAGCTGATTACGGCTTGGAGAGTGAAGTGTATGAATTGAACTACCAATCTGCAAAGATTGCGAAAGAGGTTGCCGAAGAATTCACTGAAAAAGAGCCCAATAAACCGCGCTTTGTTGCAGGATCTATTGGTCCAACCAACCGAACTGCTTCTTTGTCGCCAGACGTTAATAAACCGGAATACCGGAATATTAGCTTTGATGAACTGAAAGATGCTTATTATGAACAAGCCAAGGCCCTAGCTGAAGGAGGAGTAGATCTGTTTCTAGTTGAAACTGTTTTTGATACCTTGAATTGTAAGGCTGCGCTCTTTGCTATTTCAGATTATCTTGGAGAATGTGGTAAAGATATTCCAACCATGGTTTCAGGAACGATAACTGACGCCAGTGGTAGAACCCTTTCCGGCCAAACGGCTGAAGCTTTTTTGATCTCTATCAGTCACATGCCCTTATTGAGTATCGGCTTTAATTGTGCGCTCGGAGCAAAAGAAATGCGTCCGCACTTGGAAGTAATTTCTGATAAGACGGAGTTCTTTACTTCTGCACACCCCAATGCAGGCCTACCCAACGCCTTTGGTGAATATGACCAAGATGCTGCTGAAATGGGTGGCTTTATTGAGGATTTTATAAAGAGTGGTTTTGTAAATATTATTGGAGGCTGCTGTGGAACAACGCCTGAACATATTTCTAAAATAGCTGAAATTGCTGCCAAATACCCTCCTCGAAAACCGAGCAAGCAAGAGCCTCTCCCCCGCTACAGTGGATTGGAACCATTAGAGATCTTTAAGGAAAGCAATTTTGTCAATGTTGGGGAACGCACCAACGTAACAGGTTCCTTAAAGTTCAAACGGCTTATCAAAGAAGAGGATTACGAAGAGGCTTTATCAGTGGCTTTGCAACAAGTGGAGGGAGGAGCACAGATCATCGATGTGAACATGGATGAAGGCATGTTGGAATCAGAAGAAGTAATGGTAACATTCCTGAATATGATTGCTTCAGAACCAGACATTTCTAGAGTGCCAGTCATGATTGACTCTTCTAAATGGTCGGTAATTGAAGCGGGCTTGAAGTGTGTGCAGGGGAAATCAGTAGTAAACTCGATCAGTTTGAAAGAAGGTGAAGAAAACTTCATTCAACAAGCTAAACTAGTTCGCAAATATGGGGCGGCTGTAATTGTAATGGCCTTTGATGAAAAAGGTCAAGCGGATAACTACCAGAGGCGTATAGAAATTTGTGAAAGAGCTTACAGAATCCTAGTCGATAAAGTAAACTTTCCACCTCAAGATATCATATTCGACCCCAATATTCTAACTGTTGGTACAGGCATCGAAGAGCATAATAATTATGCAGTTGACTTTATCAATGCAACGAAATGGATCAAAGAAAACCTGCCCGGTGCATTAGTGAGCGGCGGGGTAAGCAATGTTTCTTTTTCCTTTAGAGGGAATAACATTGTGAGGGAAGCTATGAATTCAGCTTTTCTTTATCATGCTATCAAGGCAGGCTTAGATATGGGTATTGTGAACGCGGGTATGATCGAAGTGTATGATGACATCCCAAAAGATCTCTTAGACCGGATAGAAGATGTTTTATTGAATAGAAGGGAGGACGCTACAGAGCGTTTGACTGACTTTGCAGAATCAGTAAAAGGAAAAGGAAAAGTCGCTGTAAAAGATGATTCTTGGCGTAAAGAAAATGTGCAAGATCGTTTAAGTCATGCTTTGGTAAAAGGGATCGTAGAACACATTGTAGCTGATACAGAAGAGGCTCGTCAACAATATGATAAGCCTTTAGAGGTGATTGAAGGTCCTTTAATGGATGGAATGAACGTAGTCGGAGACTTGTTTGGAGCAGGTAAAATGTTTCTGCCTCAAGTGGTAAAGAGTGCACGGGTTATGAAAAAAGCGGTTGCGCACCTACTCCCTTACATTGAAGAGGAAAAAAGGATATCTGGTGATCAGGCAAAAAATGCAGGCAAAATCCTTATGGCTACCGTTAAGGGCGATGTGCATGATATTGGAAAAAACATTGTTTCAGTTGTATTGGCATGTAATAATTACGAAGTGATCGACATGGGCGTGATGGTGCCTGCTGAAAAAATACTCGCTAAAGCGAAGGAGGAGCAAGTCGACATGATCGGCCTCAGCGGATTGATTACTCCCTCTTTGGATGAAATGGTGCACGTAGCCAGTGAAATGGAAAGGCAAGGGTTTGAAGTGCCTTTATTGATTGGAGGAGCAACTACCTCAAAGGCACATACTGCAGTGAAAATTGCCCCTGCTTATCAAAAGCCGGTGGTTCATGTTTTAGATGCCTCTCGCTCTGTTCCTGTTGCCGGCAGTTTACTAACAAAAGTAGAAGAACAAAAAGCCAAGTTTGAAGAGCAGATCAAAGCGGAGTATCAACAGATGCGCGAGCAGCATGAGAAAAGAAAGAGCACCAAGAAGCTTATTCCGCTTGAAGCAGCAAGAAGTAACAAAATGCAGCTAGCATGGGAAAGTTTTGAAGCAACTAAACCTCAATTCATTGGAACAAAAGTGCTAGAAGATTATCCTTTAGAAGATCTAGTGCCATACATTGATTGGACTCCCTTCTTTAGTACTTGGGAATTAGCAGGGAAATTTCCCAAAATATTAGAGGATAAAGTGGTTGGAGAGGAAGCTACCAAGCTTTATCAAGACGCTAAAGCTATGTTGGAGCAAATCGTAAACGAAAATTGGCTTACAGCTAAAGCTGTTTTTGGCTTTTGGCCAGCCCAAGCTGAAGGTGATGATTTACATTTATATCAAGATGAGCAATTGAAAGAGCATTTTTGCACCTTACACCAATTGAGGCAACAAGGTAAAAAAGCTTCGAAGATCCCTAACCTGTGTTTGAGCGATTTTGTTGCTCCAAAAGAAAGTGGGAAAACAGATTATGTTGGAGCTTTTGCAGTTACGGCGGGCTTGGGAATTGATGAATATGTAAAACGTTTTGAGGCTGACCACGATGATTACAACAGCATTATGATCAAGGCTTTGGCTGATCGATTAGCTGAAGCTTTTGCAGAGCGCTTACATCAGCTAGTTAGAACGGATTATTGGGGCTACATTAAAGACGAAAAGTTGGATAATGAGTCTTTGATCAAAGAGAAGTATCAAGGAATTCGTCCTGCTGCTGGTTATCCCGCTTGTCCTGATCATACTGAAAAGGCGACTATTTTTGATTTGCTTGATGCTCCTAGCATTGGGTTAAACCTGACAGAGAGCTTCGCAATGTTTCCCACCGCAGCAGTAAGTGGGCTGTATTTTTCACACCCTAACTCAAAATATTTTGGCTTAGGTAAAATTGAAAAAGATCAGCTTGTAGACTATGCGCAACGGAAGGGCAAGAGTAATGAAGAGATGGAAAGGTGGCTAGCTCCTAACTTGGCTTACAAATAAGTCAAACATTTTAGTTAAATAAAATATTCAGGAAGAAAACCAACGAAGAAGCGATGTGTAATTAGCGTTCAAGTGTGACGCTATTGCGCTCAGGTGCAAATACTTTGCCGTCTTTAAAGAAGTTTACCTGATAATAATAAACTCCTTCAGGCGCCGGAGTTCCGTCAGGCAAGCTGCCATCCCATTTACCATATCGACCCTTCCACTGAGCTACTAGTCGGCTAGTTCTTGAATAGATTCTTACTTCTAAATCGTCTATTTCAGTATCGATGATCTCAAAATAATCATTGGCACCATCTCCATTAGGGGTGAAAGCGTTTGGCATATCAATTTTTGGAGTAGTCAGGTCCGTTTTCTCATCAGAAAAATTACCGTTGTTTCTTGCTATTTGATCATCATTTGCTGTTTCATTAACTTGTTCAGCAGCAGACTTGGCTAATTTTTTAGGTTCAGCGCTTGTAGTTGCTTGATCTAATTCTTTTGCTTGAGGGTCTTCTTTAACTTCGATTTCATTTATCAGTTCTTCAACGTTTATACTTGAAGAAGTTTGTTCGGTTTTCTCGACGGTGTTCTTTGAAACCGCATCTGGTTTTGTGTCAAAGCGAGAAGACTTGTCTGTGGTTTGATTTTTATCAGTTGTATGCTGCCTTTTATTGCTTGATGAAGCAGTGTTTTGCTCTGCTTGATCTTTTTTTAACTCAACTTCTACCTTCGTTTTGGTTGGTTCATTTTTAGTTTTACCTTCAAGCTTATTTTCGTTCTCAACCGCTTCTACAAGTTCAGTATCGTCTTGCTTTTCGGTTTTTACTTTTTTGTTATTTGTAGCTTTTTGATCGAATAGATAATAGCCACCTAAAGCTACCCCTGAAATCACAACAGCTACAACAGCGGTAGTTAAAATAGAGGAACTGCCTGCTGTGCTTGCCGCGGTTGCTTTTGTAGAAGCGCTTGCTACTTCAGCTTGCGGTAAGTTGTTTTTAATTCCATTCCAAGCGTTAGCACCAGGATCAACTTCGTAGTCTTTAAAAGCCTCCTCAAATATTTTCTCTATGTCTTTTGCTTGTTTCAAAGCCTTATCTTTTGATGTTTAGTTGTTCTAGTTTCTTTTGAAGCAAGGAACGTGCCCTTGAATACTGTGATTTTGAAGTATTTTCTGATACCCCAAGTTTTTCCGCTATTTCTTTATGCGTATAGCCTTCAATGGCATACATGTTAAATACTGTTCGATAACCCAATGGCAAGCTTTGCACCAATTTTAATAAGTCCTCTGCTTGCATACTCGCTATAATCACTTGGTCATCTTTCAGTTTGTATTCGACTTCTTCTACATCTAAGTGAAAACGCTCTTTTTTGCGTTTTCGTAAATGGTCTAAAGCCGTATTTACCATGATTTTTCTAATCCATCCTTCCAAAGAACCCTTGCCGGTATACGAACCGATCTTCTTGAATACCTTGATAAAGCCATCTTGCACCATGTCTTGGGCTTCTTCATAGCGGTCTGCATAACGCATACAAACACCAGTCATAACCCTTGAGTAGCGTTCAAAAAGTTGTTTTTGTGCTACTTCATTATTCTTTTGGCAGCCTTCCAACATTTTTTCATCACTCATTCTGCTTGGGTCAGACTTTAACAAGGTTCCGTTTTTAGATGAAAAATAGGATAAGATAGTTGCATGCCCTTAGCGCTTTTTTACAAAAATAAAGCAGCTAGCTTGATTTTAGCGATTAGTCGCCTTTTTAAGCGTGAAAGAAAAAGTTGAGCCTTCGCCCTCTGTGCTGCGGACATTTATGGTTTGGTCGTGGGCCTCAATAATGTGTTTTACAATGGCGAGGCCTAATCCTGAACCGCCTTCAGCCCTCGAGCGCCCTTTGTCAATTCGGTAGAAACGTTCAAATAAACGAGGCAGGTGTTCCGCGGCTATGCCCTTTCCATTATCATTCACTTCTACCAAGATGTTTTCGTCCATGTCAAAAAACCTTATTTTGGTAAAGCCTTCTTCTTTTCCGTAGTTAATGGAGTTAACAATCAAATTGGTAAGGACTTGGGCGATTCGTGTAGGATCCGCATTTACCTTGGTAGGTCTATTGGTACTCAGACGAAGTTGAATGTTTTTCGACTTTGCTTTATATTCAAGTGATTCGATCACTTCTTCTGTCAAATCGTTTAAGTTAAAATCCCTTCGATTAAGGTTGATTCGGTTGGACTCTAAACGCGAAATTTCCTCGAGGTCATCGACCATTTCAATCATGCGGTTAATACTTTTCTCAGCCTTCAACAAAAAGTTTCGATTGATCTTTTTGTCATCCAGCCCACCTTCTAAAAGTGTTAGAATATAACCTTGGATGCTAAAAATTGGTGTTTTCAATTCGTGTGAAACATTCCCTAGAAAGTCTCTTCTGAATTTCTCCTGATCTGTTAATCGCTCGATCTCCCGCTTATTATCGCGATCCCACTCAATCACTTCTTCCCTGATCTTGCCAAAGATGTCTTCCTTCATATCAATTGACTGTGCTTCTTTTTTTAAACCAAGTTTCCGATTATGGATGGTTTTGTAGATCAAACGGAATTTACGGTCAATAAATTGACGTATCCCCCAAATAAAAACGAGGTAAGTGATGAGGAGTGTGGCGAGGAAAAGTGTAGTGGTGAAAAAGAAGTTAAATTCTTGGTAAGCAAGCCAATAAAGGCTTCCAATCGAAGATACGATCACTGCAATAGCAAGTGATAAACGAATGGCAAGGTCTTGGGGGCTTAAATTTCGCACCCTTAAAGCTAACGGTTTTCTAGGAAAAAAGTAAGCCTTAAGCCTCAAACTTGTATCCAACTCCTTTTACTGTTTTGATGTATTCATCGCCCAGTTTTTCTCTTAGCTTTCTAATGTGAACGTCAATGGTGCGATCTCCCACCACAACTTCTCCACCCCAAATGCTATTCATGATTACTTCTCTGGTATATACTCTGCCGGGCTTGCCCATTAATAAAGAAAGTAGTTCAAATTCTTTTTTGGGCAAACTGATCTCTTTTCCCTCCTTTTTGATCAAATAGCGCTCTCGGTCAATTGAAATGTCACCCACTTCTATGTCTTGCTCTTCTGCAGCATTACTGCCTTTTCTTCTTAAAATAGCCTTTACCTTACTGATTAATACTCTTGGTTTAACCGGCTTAGTAATGTAATCGTCAGCTCCTGCATCAAAGCCGGCAATTTGGGAATAATCTTCGCCTCTAGCGGTTAGAAATGCGATTAAAGTGTTTTTTAGCGATGGAATGTTACGCATTTGATAACAGGTTTCCATCCCATCCATTTCAGGCATCATGACATCAAGTATAATCAGATCAGGTAATTCTTTCTTGGCAACTTTAATGGCATCTTTACCATTGGAGGCTGTAGAAACCTCGAAGCCCTCTTTTTTTAGGTTATAGCCAACAATTTCTATAATGTCTGGCTCATCGTCAACAAGTAAAATTTTTTCTTTTTTCATTAAAGCTAAGATAGGTAAAGCGCTGCTAAATTATTCACTCTTACACTTACCCATGTTAACTAATGTTTAAGGATTGCTTAAGTTGATTAAAGCCCTGTTAAATCAAGCTTTCCAAAGGGATGATCTACTCTTTCTGCTTGCTTAACATTTCCTTAAACTATCCATAAGTTTTTAATAACTCCAAAAAAAGATAGGGCTAATAATGCCGTGCCACATTTGCGGCAACAAAATAAAACACTAACTGAAACTAATTTTAACTAAACAATCATGAAAAATTTCAGATTTACAACAAGACTACTAATGGGAGCTGCTATTGCTTTTGCAGCTATGGCTCCTTTAACTTCATGCAGCGACGATGACGACGATGATGAA